>NZ_JAKLTE010000008.1:0-176495 GCF_022014395.1 Photobacterium sp. WH77
ATCAGACAGAGCCAAGTGAACCACCGGACTCAAGCGCGACATACTTCCCCAGTCTTAAAAATCGCACTCGTTTTGTGGTTTCTATCAAGCCCAGACATACCTTCACACAGAACAATGATGAAATGACCTACCCATTCTTCACCGTGTACTTATCCATCAGCGAGTACAGTGTTGGCCGCGTAATCCCCAGTATATTGGCGGTGTTAGACATATTACCGTTACTGAGTGACAGCGCTTTCGCTATTGCCTGTTTTTCAGCTGCTTCTCTGACCTGGCGTAAATTTAACGCCATGGGTTCGAGGTCATCTTCTGTAGGCTGAAGTGCCAAATCGAGCGAGCTGATGAATTTGTTGTCCGACATGATCACCGCCGATTTCACCTTGTTTTGCAGCTCGCGGATATTACCGGGCCAGTTGTGCTGCAGCATTGCGCGTATGGCGTCGTCGGTGAAACCGCTGATTTTTCGCGGTGATTGCTGATTGGCCTGCTGCAAAAAATAGCGGGCCAGAATGAGAATGTCCTGATCACGATCGCGCAGTGGCGGGTTCTGAATGGTAATTTCACTGATGCGGTAGAACAGATCTTCCCGAAACGTTTTATCTGTCATCATTTGTTCGAGATTCTGGTGGGTGGCGCAGATGATTTTTACATCCACCGGAATTTCCTGACGGCCACCAACACGCTCAATCACTTTCTCTTGCAGGAAGCGGAGTATTTTGGCTTGCAGCGGATAGGGCATGTCGCCGATTTCATCAAGGAACAGCGTGCCGCCGTCGGCACATTCGATTTTGCCGGCCGTGGTTTTGTGCGCGCCGGTAAATGCACCTTTTTCAAATCCGAACAGTTCACTTTCAAGCAGGTGTTCCGGAATAGAGGCGCAGTTTATGGCAATAAAAGGCTTATCCGCTCTTGGTCCTTTCGTGTGAATGGCGCGGGCGATCACTTCTTTACCTGTGCCGCTTTCACCAAGGATCAGGGTGGTGATCTCAGTAGGCGCGATGCGCTCTATCATTCGGCACACTTGCTGTATTTGCGGGCTGTTTCCGATGAACCCATTGGCTTCAAGTGAAGACTGGCGCAGGTTGATGTTTTCCGATTCCAGTTTAGCCACCACAAATGCCCGGTCGATAATCACGGCCAGGATGTCATCATCTATTGGTTTGTGATAAAAATCGTGCGCGCCCAGTTCAATGGCTTTCAGTGCATTGGCTTTGTCATCATTGCCGGTAATGACGATGATTTTAGTGTCAGGTGCCAGTGCCAGCATTTCCTGCAATATGATAAGCCCTTCTGACGCATTGGCTTCATCTGGCGGGAGTCCGAGGTCTAAGGTAATGACTTTTGGCTCGTAACGTCGCAACGCAGTAATGGCCGATTTTCGGTCAGCGGCCATTACGACCTCGTACTGCGGGAAGCACCATTTTAGCTGCTTTTGAATACCTGGATCATCTTCAATGACAAGTAATGTATCCATATCGCTTTCCTTTCTGGCAAATTCTTTGTCCCGGAGGATTAGGCTGGCACACTGACAGGCAGGTGAATATACAGGGTCGTCCCTTTGTCCGGTTCCGATTCCACGTCTATATATCCGCCTAATTGCTCAATCAGGTTTTTTGCGTCATAGGCACCAATCCCCATGCCTGCGTTGCCTTTGGTGGTATCAAAGGGCTTGAATAATCTGTGCTCGATAAAATCGCTGCTCATGCCGCTGCCGTTGTCAGAGATGGTGATCAGGTAGTAGTGATCTTTGCGTGTCGTCGACACATGCACAAAACCGTTTTCACTGGTGGATTCCTGTGCATTCTGAACCAGATGAGAGAGTATGTTGCTGAAGCGTTCTCTGTCTGTTTTAAGGGTAAACGGCAAGCTGGTTTGTTCAATAAATTGTGGTTCAGGCGCTCGGACGGCACGGGTGTCACAGACTTGTCGTATCAGATCTTCAATGTCTATCTCTTCTTCAGACTGACTTTCAACCCGTTTATTATTGAGCTGGTTCAGCACTTTCGTCAGCCGGTGAGCGGCCGAATCGACAGTATCAAAGGCATCACTGATAAAGTCGGGGTTATCCCGGTGTTTTGTCGCATTTTTACTGAGAAGCTGCAGTTGCGCTAACACGTTTTTCAGATCGTGTACCAGAAAGGCAGACATACGGTTGAAGGTATCGAATTGCTGGCTTTCAGCAAGTTTCTGATTGGTTTCAAAAACAGTGAGATAGACAGAAAGCTGACGGCTGATCGCCTTCATTAAATCACGGTCTTCCCAGTTCACTTTTTCTGTCGACGTGGGTCTGGAAAGCAGGCACACGCCCAGGGTTCCGCTGCTGCTCGACAAGGGCACGATATAAAACAGCTCTGCCACAGTGGAAAGAGCGGTGGCATCTAACCGGAAAGGTGCGGGCTCTTTGTCTTGCTTGGCAGCGTCTATGTCAACAATCCACTGATGTTCAATAGCCGGCAGTGCTGCTGAGCTGAGTAACAGCTGAATATCCCGATGCTGGCTGTCAATATTGTGGCAGGCCCGCACTTTCATGTTCGGGCCGTTTCTGGTCGCCAGTACACCGCTGTGACAGCCAAAAGGGTGAAGCATGGCACGCAGTGCTGTGTCGTATTGTGTGCCTTCCGGGTGTTCCAGCGCCGTGGCAAAACGCATCCATTCTTCACGGTATTCGTATTTGTTGGCAAAGAAATGTTTGGTGATAAAGACCATGATGTTTTTGCGAAACGTATCTGAGAGAAAGAGGCTGGCCAGCACCAGTGCGCTTAACGCAAAAAACAGGACCTGAACCGTATCGCTCCAGCTTTCACCCATGGATTTGATATAAAAACCCGCGAGCGCCATCACCAGCAAATACCCTGCTGCAACGAGTAACAGCGTACTGTGATAAATGATATCCCGCGAGACGTACACCCGGCTTTGCCAGTGCTTGATGCGCCGGGCTGTCAGCAGGATGAAAGGCAGCGACATCAGGGCTATCCAGCCTCTGCCAAGCCAGAAGCCAGAAGCCAGAATATTGGTGAGAAAGGCATCCGCATAAAGCGCAAAGTGGTACGCGAAATAGACTCCTAATCCCAGACAGATAGGCTTGATGGCCCAGCGTTCGTCTTTATGGGTTCGGCGAAAGCGCAGTTCGACAAACCACAGGCCTATGATTGCCTGACATAAGTGCAGAAAAAGGAAAGTACGCTGGCCGAATACTGGCCAGATGAAGCGTGCCAGCTCAAGCACTATGGTCGCGGCGATGAACAGGCAAAGCCAGCGGGGGGCTTTCTCCCGGAGAATGTCTTTCACCTGCCCGGTGTTGGTTAAACTGCTGGATACCAGCAGACACCAGCCCAGCGTCAGTAAACTCTCAGTCAGCAGCACAGGTAAAATAGAGAGCTGGTAGCGATATTGGATAAATGACGTGATGGCCCAGGCTGCGCCAAGGAGGCAGGTGAGCTGTAACAGCCTTTTGGGCATGCTTTTTTCTTTGGTTGTCAGCAACAGCAAAAAAATGAACAGAAAACCGGTTGCGGCTGACAAGTAGCCAATGTTTCCAAGCAAAGTATCCAAATATGCCTTCCTTTATTCAACGAGGAACCCCAGCGCAAGTAACCGCTGAGTAGTGGCTGAGTAATGCCTGTGTCACCGGGAGTGCAGCCTTTCGCTCAGTAGGACATTTTTGCGATTCCTATTGAGAGAATAGTTCAGAATTGTGCAAAGAGGAGGGGGTCAGTACCTGTTAACGTTATTGTTACTGGGTTGCGGTGGATAGCAGAGGGTGTGAAGGGAAACCTGCGGGGCATGATGCAGCCAGTTGATCCAGTCCGTCATGCTGATTGAACAGCGTACTGGCATGAAGGCCAACAGCAGAATGAATAATGGCACAAGGTTAAGTACCAGTATTAGCATGAGTTTTTTCACAACCGCTCATCCTCTTTCCCAGCCACCTCCGTCCTTTGGGGGTTAAATAATCTTTTGAGTTATACAGAGAAAGATAGCGTTATTCCCCTCGCTGCTTTGGCTTAATGTTAAGAACGCCGCTCGTTCAGATTTTTGCCCTGTTGCTTCAGAGCCTGTGAAGCCGGTGCCGGTTCATCAAACTGACGTATTTCTCTCATCATTTTGCCGCAGAACTGACACGTTTGAGTCACACATTCTTTTCATACTCGTATCGAACACCAACTTCGGATGGAGACAGTATGGAAACCGTAAGTCCTTTTCGTTTGCCACGGAAAACCCCGTTTGGGGTCGGTGAGAAACTGACTGAGTGGGCGACAGGGTTGCACAGGCTGAGTCGCTTTTATGCTGACAGACCTGTGGGACAGGATACCGAGTCGTTTCTTCGCTATTCCCTTGACGTGCTGGGAATAGATTTTCATGTTGTAAAAGGGAGTTACCAGAATATCCCCGCGCAGGAGGCTGTCGTGGTGGTGGCTAACCATCCTCTTGGTTGCGCAGAGGGCATTATTCTGGCCCAGATACTGCGAGGGATCCGGCCGGACGTAAAAATTCTGGCTAACCATTACCTCAAGACGGTCCCTGAACTGGACTCACTGTTTATTGGCGTTGATGTATTTGAAGGGGAAAGCGCGCTTCGGGCCAATGTTAAAGCCTTGCGTGAAGCCAACCGCCATTTAAGTGATGGGGGATTGTTGCTGGTATTTCCTGCCGGTGAAGTGTCGGCTTATGACAGGCAATCAAAGCAGCTTCGTGACAAAGAGTGGAGTAAATCGGTCAGCCGTTTAATTCACAAACATAAAGCCACCACAGTGCCTGTGTTTATCGGCGGGCGCAACAGCCGTCATTTCTACATGGCGGGGAAAATTCATCCCATGCTGCGCACCCTGATGCTGGGAAGAGAAATGCTGAATAAGCAGCAATCGCCGGTTCCGATTGCAATCGGCGACAGCATTCGGTTCAGCGAAGTGAAAAATATCAGTGACGACCAGCACTTAGTCAATTATCTGAAATTCAATACCTATTTGCTGGGCAGCCAGGCCGGTTTGATACCATCAAGTACCTCCGCTTCTGTCGTGGATACGTCAAAAATGGCCTTCTCAGGTGAACCCATTGATGCGCCTGTCCCCTTATCCTTACTGAAAAAGGATATCGCTAGCCTCGGCGATGACGAGTGGATGCTGAGCAGCGGCGAGTTTGATGTTTACTGTGCCCGGGCCAGTCAGATCCCGGCGATATTGCAAGAGTTGGGGCGCATCCGCGAAATCAATTTCAGGGCGGTGGGAGAAGGCACAGGAAAAGCGAGCGATCTGGATAGCTTCGATGAGAGCTATCTGCACCTGTTTGTCTGGGATCGTCAGGCTGAAAAAATTGTTGGCGCATACCGGTTGGGACTGACGGATGAACTGATTGCCAAACACGGCCTGGAAGGCCTCTATTCCCGTACGCTGTTCCGTTACGACGAGCGTTTTATCAGCCAGTATGGCGCTTCTATTGAGCTGGGGCGCTCAGTGGTGGCAGAAGAGTATCAGCGCAGTCTGAGTGCGTTATTGTTGTTGTGGAAAGGTATATCGGCATTTGTGTGCCGGCATCCGAAATACACGCATCTGTTCGGCCCGGTCAGCATCAGTGATGAGTACAGCCATGAGGCCAGACAGTTGCTCGCCGCCTGCATGTCTGTGCATCATGCCGATGAAAGCAGCGCACGTTTAGTAGCGCCGACACATCCCTTGTCCAGCAATAACCGGGTGTTCTGGCAGCCAGATATGTTATCGGCACTGGCGGATGTCCAGCTGCTTTCCAGGGTGATTTCACGGATGGATGCAGGAAAAAGCGTACCGGTATTATTGCGGCAGTATCTGGGTTTAAACGGTAAGCTGGTGTGCTTTAATGTCGACCCTGAGTTCAACGATGCGCTGGATGGATTGATCGTCGTGGATTTAACCCAGGTTCCGGAAAAGACCTTAGGTAAGTATATGACGCCCGAGAAAGCCTCTGCGTATCTTGCCCACCATGGCAAGGTTGCGGGCTTAACAGGCTAATCAGGGAGTGGCGGAATCAAGCGGCACGGACAAGTCTTTGGGAACAAAGGTCAGTACGTGCTGCTCTGTCGTCAGTGATAAGGTATCGCTTTCAAGTGCTGTGGTATTCCATTGCTGCAATGCGCTGACGATAACCGCCTCGACCGTGGCAACCTCATTCTGGATACAGGCCATCTTAGTGGATACGAGTGAGGTTATACGGAACTGGTTACCGTTTTTAAGCTCCGCCAGGCCCATGAACTGATTGCAGCCA
Organism: Photobacterium sp. WH77; assembly: GCF_022014395.1. NCBI lineage: Bacteria > Pseudomonadati > Pseudomonadota > Gammaproteobacteria > Vibrionales > Vibrionaceae > Photobacterium > Photobacterium sp. WH77. The sequence goes on from NZ_JAKLTE010000008.1 coordinate 6,235, forward strand.
CTGAATCCTGTCGCTTTAAACTGGCTGTCCAGGCTCAGGCTGATGGGGGTGCGCGTTTCTATCTGAGTGATCTCTCTGCCATCAATTTTGGTTAATACCCAGTCTTGCTGCAAATCACTGGCAGTAAATCCTGCTTTTGGCGGAGGGTTGCAACCCAAAAGGCTCAATAAGACCATAAACAGTAGCCACTTTTTCATGTGAGCTTCACTCTCAGGTGTACGGCAATGTCACTCTAATAGTAGCAGTTAACCGTTTACAGCAGTGGCAGACTCGCGAGACAAGCACGGCAAACACACTTACCTTCAGGCAGGCTGCTGGTATCGCGTCTGGCCAGTTCAAAGCACCAGCACTGGCTGTTGCCATCCTCAATCGCGCAATAAGCCGGTTGACCACAACGTTCACAGCTATGTGTGGTTTCAGCCCCCTGGATTTGGGCGATAGTCTGGGTGTGCGCGTCATCGTTCATTAATCGCCACTCGCCGATTTCTTTCATGGTTCGCAGGCAACCACTGCAGATCCCTTCCTGATTTTTACACTTCGCCACGCACGGTGTCTTCACTTGCCAGTACTCACTTCAAAAAGCGGCTAGTTTACCCCAGACCAAGTGAAATGTATTGGTCCGGGGTTGGCAGGTGAACAGCAAGACACTCCCGCTTGTGGTTAGCGTTTACGCCAGATGGTCATCTCAGACACAGTATGCTGGAATTTCCGTTTCGTCTCGCGGATTACAAACGGAATTTCTTTGACTGCAATCAGTTCAAAATGCGGGATCAGCGTTTCAGTGAGACCGTCTAAGGTGGTGAAATTCTCGCCATTCACCTTGATTCCGCCCAGCCACATGTCTTTGGGCGTATAGTCTTCCAGCCAGGTGTAGGGCGAAGTAATGACCAGATATCCCCCCGGTACAATCCGTTTGGCAATACTGTTAAGAAAGGCCTTGGGATCGGCCAGCCGGTCAATGAGATTGGAGGCGTAGACCAGATCATAGTCGGTAAACTGCGGCTTGAGATTACAGGCATCGCCCTGGCTGAAGTGAATACTGCCTTTCAGGTTCTGGTAGCCTAGTTCGTCAAGGGTAATACTTTTGAACTCCACCAGATCGCCTTCGGTCGGAATGGTATAGCGTTTCTCCCCCTGCTCAAGCAGGGCGTACGCTTGCTGAATAAAGCGGGCGGAAAAGTCTATGCCGTCAACGTGGTCAAAGCGTTTTGCCAGTTCAAAGCTGGCTCTGCCGACGGAACAGCCGATATCCAGTGCCCGTTGTGTGCTGTGCAATGAGATTTCTTGCAGGCATTGCTTAACCCCGTTGACACAGAAATTAGGCACAGAGAAATACTCATTACCATAGTGGAATTCCAGATACTGCGCGATTAACTCATTGGTTTCATAAATATTCAGATTGGCCATGCTGGCTGGATCCTGTTCAGAGGCGACATACCGAAATCCCGCATGTTGATAGAAATGGCGACGAAAAGCGTAGCGCGATTCGGGGATAGTCTCATTACCGGTTGAAATCCATGAGCCGCCTTTGATCAGATTGTGCTGGCCGTCAAAGGTAGGGGTCGAAAAGTCATCGTACAACGGGTGAACGTTAAACCCTTGGAAGCCATCAATGGCGGATTCAGTCCATTGCCATACATTACCCACTATGTCGCACAGGCCATTATGTTCAAAGCGGTCAACCGGGCATGACGAGGCATAATAGGCCAGCTCGGTATTTCCCGGCGCTTCTCGCCAGGACGGGGAGGCAGTATCAAGGCATTGTCTCAGAATATACCATTCAGCTTCGGTGGGCAGCCGAATGGATTGCTGATTTTTGTCGGCTTTCCAGTTACAGAATGCTTTGGCTTCAAGTTGATTCACTTCTACCGGCCAGTTCAGTGGCAGCGGGATTTCCTGTGTCAGGTTACGCTGTAATAATTTGCCGTCGCGCTCAAGCCAGAATCTGGGCATGGTGGCTTTTGTGTAGGCCAGCCAGGCCAGACCTTCGTCCGTCCAGTATCTTTGCTGCTGATACCCGCCGTCCTTTACAAACTCCAGATACTCCTGGTTCGATACCAGGTATTTACTGGTTTTGAAGTCATGCACTTTATATTGCTGGACACCGTATTCATTGTCCCAGCCATAGGTATCGGCATCTTCGGATTTACCCAGTGTGATCGAGCGGCCAGTCATTGCAATCAGTTGATTCGAAGGCGCTGGCCCTGCTTCCTGACAGGCCTCCCAGGCAGAAGACGGCGTCAGGTCAGTAACAGGGAGCTGACGCATGATCACAGAAGAGGTTTCAAGGTGGATGCGTTCATGCTCTATGCCCATCAGAATTACCCACGCAGGATCTTTATCAGTAATGGGCAGGGTCAGAGGCATGTCATCAATCATCTGGTTGACTGCGTCTTTTATCTGCTGTCGGTAGGCTTTCACCTCATCAACGCTTGGCCAGTCGTAGTGGGCCTCATTGAGATCGTCCCAGGACATTTCATCAACACCAATAGCAAACATAGACTCAAAGTGAGGGTCTATTCTGTTTTCTATGTATTTGCCGAGCTTTAACTTATTGATATAAAAGACCGCTGTGTGGCCGTAATAAAAAATCAGCGGATGCCGGAGGGGCTCGGCTTTCTTGAAATAGGCAGAGTGGTTGTTAATCAGGGAGAAAAGGGATTCGTAAAGCGCCCAGGTTTCATTAAAGGCTGTTTTTAATTCTTGTCGTTTTTGGTGTTCTGATGTGCCTGTCAGTAATACGCTTCTCGTCGCTGCTGTCGAAAAATCAACCATGACTGTTTACTCTCCTGTAACAGTGATTTCTTATTTATTGTGTTTGATTTTATATTCAAAGTGTCTCTCTTATGTTGCAGTGAGATAAGATCAAGTTCAAGTCTCTGTTTTTTGCACGACAAAAACCAGAAGGCTCCCGTTCGGGAGCCTTCTTCTTAGCGACTGTACTTAGTTTTTACGGGAACCAGTAAATGCATAACGAGATGATTTCTGGCCGTTTTCAGTAGTGGCCTGGAATTTCACTGAGCGAGAAGAGTTCAGCTGCAGTGGGATGAATACGCGACCACGTTCATCGGTGGTGTACGTTTTACGTTGTTGAGGTACGTTAGCAACAGATACAGATGCGTTGGCAGCAGGTTGACCGTTCTCGGTCACAGTGACCCAAGCACCGTTATTCGCATCCGTCACACGAATATCAGCAAGAGCTGATGTCGACATTAGCAGTACAGCGGTTGCAGTGAGTACTTTAAAGCTAGTCATAATATTCACCTCATCTATCAGTGGCAAAGCCATCGATTAGGTTGTGCCTAAGTATCTTAGGGGTATCAATAGTTACAGGGCTCTCATTTTTAGACCTACTTGTTTCCAAAAAATTTCACTCTTGTGATAAGTAAACCCCATTTAGGTTACAACTTCCTGTTTTTTGATTGGATAGTATGCCTGCCCCACTTATTACCCTTATGAATATAGTGATTCATAACTTAATCGTTACTTAACCGTCACCATTATTATAGTAACCAATGTATTTTACGGGTGATAATTTCATTACAGCTTGTTGGTGTGGTTAATTATTCTGTGGAAGTTTTTTGCTTTATGGTAGGAATTTGCTATTGAAGGTGAGGGCCTAAATCTCAATGAGGTTGGGGTGAGTGGCTTCGTAGTAGGACAGATCTTCGGTGATTCTGTTGACTCGCGTGGCATCAGGCTTGACGCGGACAAAGGAAAGCCCGGCGCGCTCAAGGACTTTTCCCGGTTTGGGATCGAGGCGCCTGTGCTGACCAGATATTCTGCTGAGCTTCAGATCAAAAAAACCAAAATCGACTAAACGGGAGGCTGCTTCTGTGCAATAACCGTGACCCCAGAATGGAACGCCTAACCAGAATCCTAATTGCGCATTGTGTTGCTTGATATTGTGCAATCCAATGCAGCCGATTAATTGCTCTGTGTCTTTTAACGTTATCGCGAAGATGGCCAGTGTACCATTGCCCCAACCGGCTAATGAGCGACCGATCCACTGACCGGCCATACCGGAATCATACGGGTAGGGCACATTCGTGGTACCCAGAGCAATTTCAGGTTCACCTGCCAGCTTTTGAATCAGGGTTGCATCGGCAAGCTGTAATGGACGCAGCAACAAACGTTCTGTCGATAAAGTTGGTTGTCTCATTTGAACCTCCCTGCCTGATCATTAAAAGAGAGGTCATATTAGTTCTGTTTCATTACGATTTATTTTATCTGGATCAAACAAAGGTCAGTTATCTGATCATCGGGTGTTAGCCGGAGGGCCGAACAGGCAGTATAAACGCGATTTCAATGACTGGTTGGGAGCCAGTGCGCGACTGAAAATATGCTGCCAGTGATCAAAGGTCGCCTGAAGCGGCCGCCAGCCGGTGACGTCTTCACGAACCCCATAGCGTATGATGGTACTGTCGTTTTCTGGTACGAAAGTGCCAAAGAGTTTATCCCAGAGAATAAGCACCCCAGCAAAGTTCTTATCTATGTATTCAGGGTTACGGGCATGATGCACACGATGGTGAGACGGGGTATTGAAGATGTGCTCCAGCCACCCGAGTCGTTTGATCACTCTGGTATGGACAAAAAACTGGAAGCCAAGATTCACAGAAACAACCAGAACGACGGTGGCTGGTGGATATCCAATTAAAATTAACGGCAGCCAAAAGATCCACATCCCTGAAACAGGATAAGTCAGGCTTTGTCGGAAGGCTGTGGTGAAGTTCATGTGCTGAGATGAATGATGGACTATGTGTGACGCCCACAACCAGTTGATATGGTGTGATGCCCGGTGAAACCAGTAATAGCAGAAATCTTGCAGCAGAAATGCCAGCGCAACGGTGGCCAGAGACATCTGGATATCGAACAGGCGATACTGATAAAGCCAGAGGAAGAAAGGCATAAGCAATAATGTTGCGATGAGATCGGCACTCTGGTGGAGACCTGCGAGGGTGAGGTTGCACGCCAGTTCTTTCCAGTTGTAGTCTTGGCTGCCTTCCTGCCGTAAACGTCTGTACTCCCATAGCATTGAGATAAAGAACAGCGGACTGATGGCCAGTAATATCAGCACTTCCATTTGCTTTCACCATGCTGGGCAAGATTGGCCAGTGCTTTTCGGATGCTTTTCTCCAGTATGAGTTTGATCAGCCAGCCGGTGCCTTTAATTTTGGGTGAAAAGCTGATGCGATACTGAATGTTACTTGTATCAGCATTCAGGCTGTGCACCTGAATCCATCCGCCATGCTCAACAACGGGGCCGCCGTTGATAATACGATAGTGGAGGTGTTCATTTTCTTTGTAATCTATGATTTTTTCATCAAAGGTAAAGGGGCCGGCGGAGACTCTGCGAATGGCGCCAATGCCGTTAGGTTTAGGTTTACCGCTTCTGATCAGATGGTAAGAACCATCAAAAAAGCGCCCCAGGTTTTGATGATCTGTTAATAACTCAAACAAGACTTTTTTCGGTGCCTGGGCAGATTGTTCTATTGTGATTGTGTGCGCTGGCATGATACGCCCCTGTTAATTTAGTAACATTATGTTAACAGCGAATGAGTATCTGTCAAATGGGAAAATATTGATAGAAAGCTTATTTTTCAATGTGTTCTGAGTGATTCGAGTCTGAATCGAAAGCCACACTGCTCAAGTATGGTGCAGAATTACACGATCTGATGTTGTGAATTTGTATTTAATTGTTAAGGGCTTGATTCACAACACTTTGTAACTCTGATGTGTAATGTATGAGAAAAATGTGAGCATAAACTCACAAAAAAGGTCAAAAATGGTGTTGAAAAATGTGTCAGAGACTCTTATATTGATTTTTGTTGATGTGGACTAGATGGTGATAACTCTGAAAAAGCGTTGGAAAACCGAACCTCGAGTGAGGTAACTGAATCTAAGGTTAACGTTCCCCAAACGTCAAAAAGTTCAGTGTCGGATCAGAACATTCAGTAACAATCCATCTCGCTTCATGTTTATTATTCTCCAGAATCTGAGCATAAAGGACACAACAGTTTGGTTGATTATGCCGATCAGTATTCGTCATTGGAGATAGTAACGTTAACGATACTTAAATGTCATTCATCTGTAATGAATCTTTGAGTAAAGTTATACGAATTAGGTAGCAAAGGTTTTTAGTAATACTTGGCTTGTTATCTATGTTTTATCGAGAGGTGAATTATGACAAATAAAAGCCGTAGACAATGGTTCTATTATCAGTCACAGTCTTCTAAGTCGAAACTGAAAAGTAAATGAACGCACCTGGTGCGAAAACGACAAAAAAGATAAAAATCAGATTGATAATATAAAAATTAAGTAAGTGAAGTTAGCCAGAGACACTCATACTGTGTTTCTGGCTTAAATATTTTTATCAGGTGGAAAAATTATTTCAGTGCGGAAGGGATAATTATTAATAATGCTATTGATAGATTTTTCCGCCAACGCGTAGCTTTTCCGGAATGGATTTCAATTGAATGCCCCCTAAATAAATATCACCTTTTACTGTGATATTGGGAGGAAGCTCAGTAATTTGGGTATGAGCCAGATAGAGATCGCCTCCAACAGACAGATAAGGAGGCAACCGTGTGATTGGCATGCCAATCAAGCTTAAATCCCCTGGTATCTTAAGGTACGGGTTCAGCCTGGTAATTTGGGTGTGGGCCAGATTGAGATACCCCGCAACTTCCAGTTTTTTGGGCAATGAGACTATATTGCTATAAGCCAGATTGAGATTCCCATCAACACGAACAACGCCAGGTAAATAATTAATATCACTATTTTCGAGGTTCAGGTGACCTTTCACATGAAGAGGGTTGGGCAGGGTAATGCTCCGTGAATGTCGCAGCGACACATTACCGTAGCTGTCGGTGTAATTAAGCAACTTTATTTCTGAAATGAATTGATTAGCGGCAACACCCTGGCTGGATATCAGGAAAAAGCTCAGAACCGCTAACAGGAAAAATGGTTGGAGTTGCTTCATCATACTTTTCACGACACATGCATGTAATCATTCTATTCCTGAGGAATTGTAATCAGTACCAGAAGAAAAGACAGCATTAGCTGATGAAATGGGAGTAGTATCACCAAACGGTCAGAATAAAACTATGCGCTGATATTACTATCAACGCATAGTTGAATCCGGGTATTGTTATTTATCAAATTGCTTGATTAATACTGATGTGTCTGCGCGGTTAAAGCCTCTGTCCTGAAGTTTCGCATATTCAGCATCGACCTGACGTGCGAGAGGAAGCGGGACGGACAGTTTATCGGCGGCATCAAAGCAGATAGAAAGATCTTTTCGCATCCAGTCGATAGCAAAACCGAAATCAAATTTATCCTCCGCCATAGTGACAGCGCGGTTTTCCATTTGCCATGAACCCGCCGCGCCATGCTTAAGCACATTGGTCATTTTTTCAATATCTAATCCTGCTGCTTTAGCAAGCGTAATGGCTTCTGATAACCCCTGCAGAATACCGGTAATACAGATTTGGTTCGCCATTTTGGTGATTTGACCGAATCCGACATCACCCATCAGGGTAGAGGCTTTCGCATAAGTGTTGAAAATGGGCTGGGCTGACTGAAACGCTTCTTCGCTGCCACCGACCATTATGGTCAGGCAGCCATTTACAGCGCCGGCTTCACCACCAGAGACGGGCGCATCGATGAATGTGGCAGATGCACTGTTTGCCGCTTCAGCCATCTCACGGGCAACGTCGGCAGAGGCTGTGGTGTGATCAACCAGTAATGTGCCCGGACGGATGGTCGACAGGATCCCCTGCTCTCCACAGTAGACTTCACGGATGTCGTTATCATTACCGACGCAGGTCAGAACAACATCGGCCTCTTGTGCGGCCTCAGCCGGCGTCAACGCAAGCTTACCCGGGTAAGTGTTCAGCCATCTCTCTGCGGTGGTTGTCGTGCGGTTGTACACCACGACATTAAACCCTGCAGTGGCTAAGTGCCCGGCCATAGGGAAACCCATAGTGCCTAATCCGATGAAAGCGATAGTTTTTTTGGTCATTACTGCGCATCCTATTGCATTTTTATCTTGGCATAGTTATCTGGCGGGAATCATATCACAGAGGATCGAGGTGAATGGCAGCAAATAGCCATATCAAGCCGGAATTTTTACTCGATATGGCCTTCAATTGAAGAATTATCGCGGAGCCAGTGAGCGGGACTTGAGGTCGAAAATCAGTTTTTCAGCACTGCATTCAAACTGCAGGCTGGCTGTCATTGCAGTTTCGTCGTCACTGTAAATGGTCTGATATTGCACATTGTTATTCACGCTTTTCGCTAATGTCAGGAAAGGCGCAAACTCTGTCTCTATCATGTCTTTGCCCGGACCATTAAATGAAAGCGTTGAAACATCGTCTCCTTCGCGGATGAGAAAGCCAATTTCAGCCGCGACACCACAAGCTTCACAAGGCTCTTCAGTCTGTTGTAAATCAGCCATAGTGTTTCCTTTACTAAAAAAGATACCGTGAATGAGTGTATCTCCGGACCGCCGATTGCGCCATCGGAGTCGGTGGCGATAGCTTGTTACAGATCAAGGTAAGCGCAAGAAACACTTAAAATACCAGGTAGCGATGAAAGATGGGGGCAATGTCGGCGGGGCTGGGTTTCTGACTGGCCTGACAGCCAGACCAGTCAGATAAAGTGGTTATCTTTCCTCGAAGCGTTCGGCCAGTGCTTCAAAGTCGTCGACTTTCGCCCTGAGTCCGGCGCTCGACTCTTCGACCAGCAGCAACTCTTTAAAGTTTTGCTCTGATGCTGCAGCGATCGAGTGGATGTGTTGGCGGGTATGGTCAGTCAGTTGAACCTGGCCCTCTGCAGCCTGGGCCATTTTACGGATTAACAGACTCATTTCAGCCATATTGGCTTCCATGGTTTTCAGGCTCTCAGAGCCTTCAGCGGCTGTTGAAACACACTGGTTGGTCTGATCACGGTTGCACTCAATCACAGAGCGCCATTCGTTGATTGTATTCAACATGTGCTCGATACTGTTTTGGATCTGTTCTGTTGCCGTCTGAGTTCGTGATGACAAAGCCCGTACTTCATCGGCAACTACAGCAAAACCACGACCATGCTCGCCGGCACGAGCAGCTTCAATAGCAGCATTTAAGGCCAGCAGGTTAGTTTGATCGGCAATGCCGCGAATTTCATCCATCACAGAGCTGACTTTCGCCGCTTCGTTACTTAATTGCAGTGTTGTGGCCGTTGCCTGCTCTGCTTGCGCAGACAGTGTTTGCAGATTTTGCTGAGTGGTATCCAGTTGTACCCGGGTCTGATCACTGTAATTCTGAGTGCTCAGTAACAACTGCTCCGATTGATCGGCATGCTGGTTGACTGTTTGTGCTGAGTCAGTCATGTCATCCAGAGCATTGGCAACATTGCGGATATTGTCGTTCTGATGCCGGATCGCCTGATTGACACGGGTGGCTGTTTCACTCAGCTCTTCAGCAAGTTCCTGAAGAGGGTGGGCTGCATCTTTCATTCGGCCTAAAACGGTACGAATTCTTGCTGAGGCCATTTTGAGATGATAATCCGCCACAGAAAAAGCACTGTCGCCGGAAAAAATCAGCCGGCTGATGCTGTCATAGCTCTGTTTGAGGTCACTTAACTGTTGCGGGGTCTGAAACAGTTCCTGACGGAAGAGAAGCAGCAGCACAATAAGCGGAAGCAGCGGCAGAAGTGCGGCGACCGAAAATCCGCCCTGTATCAGGCTATAAATAACCGGCAGCAGGATAGCGCCAGCCAATAAGCCGTAACGCAATGAAACCGGTAGCGAAAGCGACACGCTGGTTTTGCCTTCACTCTGGCGTAATGACTTGTAAGCCTGGCTGGCGGTTTTGACCATGTCGGGGGTGGGTTTTACCCGTACCGATTGGTAACCCACGATTTTACTGTGTTCGTAGATAGGCGTGACGTAAGCGTCGACCCAGTAATAGCCGCCATTCTTGGTCTTGTTCTTGACGATACCCCGCCAGGCGTTACCTTTTTTCAAGTGCATCCACATGTCGCCGAATGCAGCCTTGGGCATATCGGCATGGCGAATAACATTATGCGGTTTACCCAGTAACTCGTCCTCGGTATAACCAGCAACCTGACAGAAACAGGGGTTGCAATAGATGATGTTTCCTTTGAGATCAGTGGCTGAAACGAGTTGCTCGCCTGCCGGGAAGGTGACTTCACCGTCCTTCATGGTGTGAATGGATATAGCGGACACGTATAACCCTTGTTTTATTAAGATTTTTTATCTGCGAATAAGAGCATAGATGCATTGGGTTTATCAATACTTGGATAGTGAAATACGCTATAACCGCACAAAAATTAATGGATAACAATATTAACAATAAGCAGCTGAATGCAGTCTTTAACCATCATCTTGTTCTGTACAGCCAGAAACAGGTGTAATGGCATCGTTGCCGGTTCGGGGTTTACCCTGATCAGCCTGAGGTTACCTTTACGCAGAATTAACTATATTTATAGTGATAAGAATCTTAAATGGTGGTGAGAGGATAATTACTTGTTCAATAGAGCTGTTCTCTTAAAGATGTTGAGAGGGTTTAATTATGGTTCTGTCTGAATGCCGGGAAATGTTGATGAATCACACATTGGTGGAGGCGCGATTAGTCCACGATTTTCTCAGTACGGGTTGGAGTGTGAATTTCAAAGATGAAGCTGGGAATGATCATCCTCTGACTGATGTGTACGGTATACCCTGCAGTTATGATTCGCTGAAGCAGGCGCAGGATGCTGTTCATGAAGCTGGTGACTGTCCTATTAAAGTTGACAGCCTGTTCCATTTTTCAGAGCGTTAACGGCGGTTAAAAGCTGTCTGGTTGGACCTGACTTTTCTTGCATGAAAAAGAACGATCGTGCTTTAATCGCGATAATGTAGCGAAAGGAAGTGAAATGAGCAAAGGGCGGGTCACCCGGGAACACATACTGAGAACGGCATTTGATCTGGCCAGCCGTGATGGCTTGGACAGTCTGACTGTCGGGCAGCTGGCTAAGGCATCAGGTATGTCGAAAAGCGGGCTGTTTGCGCATTTCAATTCGAAAGAAAATTTACAGGTCGCTGTTTTGCAGTTTGCAGGTGAATACTTTGCTCAGCATGTTATTCAGCCGGCACGGCTTGCAGACTGGGATTCAGTCGAAGAAAAAATCAGGTTATTACTGCAGAACTGGTTAGCCTGGAACCATTCCTTTCAGGGCAGCTGCATGTTTATCGATGCCTGGAAAGAAGGTCGCTGCAGTGATCACCCTGTTCAGCAGGAGCTGGACATTATTACCCGTCGGTGGATGGACTATTTGTGTCGTCAGGTTGAGCAGGGGAAGACCAGCGGAGAGTTCCGTACGGATTTAGATACCTGGCAATCCGTATTCCGGCTCTATGGTGCTTACCTCAGTAGTCAGCTCTTTCATTCCTTAGGTCTGGAAGCTGATGGTAGCCCACGATTCTGGATGGATGTGGATCTTATTCTTGCCAGTTGCCGGTCAGACAGCAAGCAAGACTAATTTTTAAATTTCAAAAAAAGCACGAGCGTACTTTTTTATACAGGCCATATCATGAGCAGCAAAATATATTTCAATACTAAGGGAGGCGTGAATGTCAGACGCCGTGCAATCAATGTGGCAACCCGTGCCTATCACCGCATTGCCCCATCTCATGCCCGCAAAACCGCGCGGAACTTATTGTTAACTCCTGAAAGGCTTTCTGCCAAAGTTCAGGCACCTGAGGGCTTACAAAAAAAAGCGATTGAGACGTCCGAAGGTAAAATAATGACCTATTCCCTTGGAAGTGGCCCTACATGGCTGTTGGGGCATGGATGGTCCGGGTCGGCCAGTCAGTTTTATACCCTGATGGAACGTATTGCGGCCTCAGGCTTTACCGCTCTGGCATTCGATAATCCTGCTCATGGTGCGAGCGATGGTCAGCACGGACATTTGCCCGGGTTTGTCAAAGGGCTGGAAGCCGTATTGGAGCAAGAAGTTGATGAGCTTGCCGGTGTTGTTGCGCACAGCATGGGCTGTACCATGGTGCTTGAGAGCAAGCACGCGAAACTGGCGGGTGTGCCCATGCTGCTGGTCGCTCCGATTCTGAATTACAAAGATAACTTGTACCGTGTTGTTGAGGGATCGGGTTTCTCGCTGCGTTTGTTTCAGGATGTGATCCGCGAAGTTGAGCACCAGTATCAGTATCCGATTGATAGTGTGGATAGTCACCAACGGTTGGCTGGCCATCAGGGACACATAGTGATTGTTCACGATAATAGTGATCGTTTTGCGTTATTTGAACAGTCGCGGAAAGCGAATGCCCTGCCACGGGTCAGTTTGATTGAGACCAGTGGTCTGGGGCATAACCGCATTCTCAAAAGTGAGCCATTACTAAGGGCATTTGAGGATTTGAGCAAGAATCAGACGACAGAAACCCATTAACCTGTTTTTGCCACCACTGTCGCAGACTGGGTGTTGAGCGTTGCCACTTCAGCATCCAGTTTCGCTATGTGATTCAGCATCATTTCACGACAGCGCTCAGCTAATTCCCTGGCATCCTGCATAGTCATTTCAGACGTATCAATCGGGTCGAGGTACTCAGCAATCACAGTGCCGTTATCCCGCAGGTTCAGGTCAATTTTGTTATGGGTACTACTGACAACCATAGGCACGATTGGTACACCGGCCTCAATGGCCATTCTGAATGCACCGGTTTTAAAAGGCAGCAACCCACGCCCTTTGCTTCTGGTGCCTTCAGGATACATCCATACCGACAGGTTGCGTTCGTGAATGGTATCGGCGACTTGTTTGATGGTATCGCGGGCTTTGGCTTTGTTCTCTCTGTCTATCAGTATATTGCCGGTGATCCAGTACAAAGGGCCAAAGAAGGGAATCCACAGCAGGCTTTTTTTACCGATTGAGACGGTTCTCGGCCGGACCATGCCGGGCGAGGTAACAAAGTCGAAAACGTTCTGGTGATTAGAGATATAGACGGCACGACCAACTCCTTTGATCCGCTCCTGCCCCCTTTCAATGATATGCACATTGACTATTTTTCTCAGTATCTTGAACCAGCGGCTGAAAAAATAGACATGCTTTGGATCTCTGGGGCTGAAAAGACAGTACACCAGAGCAAACAAACAGGTGAAAACGATAAAAAGGGCAGCCAGTAACAGGCGAATGAAAGCGAGCACAACAACTCCTTAAAAAACACTAACTACTTTCTTAGATTAATTCAGCAGAGAAATTTAGCAAAAGTGACAGAGCCTTTGATATGCAACAAGTCACAAAATTGAAAAGTTAACCAATTGAAAAGTAATATATAAAAAGTTAACGCGCAGGTGCTGAGAGTCAGGCAGTTTGCGCATCTTGATATCCTTGTGAAGAAGTGAATGATGAACAGACGCATTGGGCGTCGCTGAAGGGTGCTTTAAGATTAACCAGGCAGCGCGCCAGACAGTGCATCAGGCTGTGGCTTCATGCATAATCACTTCCTTGTGGTATTTTTTTGCGCAGAGGTTGATATGGCAGGAACAAGAAGGAGTGTGGGTTATCGCCAGCAACGCTTGGTTTTGATGATCGCAACTATGGCTGTTCTTAGCGTGCTTGCAGGCTGCAGTACCACAACACAAGCACCTGCGGAAACCCGGGAAATCCATGCCGCGGTTAACCAGCCTCCCCAGCCCCCACTTTCCATTGCTATCAAACCACCGACCCCCACGTTTCTTGATGTATACCAAAGCTGGAAAGGTACGCCTTACCGTTTAGGGGGAAGCTCCAGACGGGGAATTGACTGCTCTGCATTTGTTCAGCTGACCTATTCTGAGGTTTATCGTCAGATGCTGCCTCGCACTACCGCAGAGCAGTCGCAGTTGGGTAAGGCTGTTCCTCGTTCTATGGCAAAAAAAGGGGATCTGGTGTTTTTCAGGACAGGGCGGAGCATGCGCCATGTCGGCATCTATATGGGGAATAATGAGTTTCTCCACGCTTCAACATCGCAGGGAGTCGTGGTATCCAGCCTTGACACCCCGTACTGGCAACGGGCATTTTGGCAGATTCGTCGAATCCAGTAAGCTTTGTTCGCCTTCCTTTACAATTACCCATGAAATTTATGGGTGTGAAGTTCGCAAAATTGCCGCACCCCTTTCATACTTTGGCTGTAGGGCGTTAAGCCCGAGCGCTGGATTTCCAGGAGGTGATTTATGGCAATGGCTATGACAGTTGGGCAATTCCTCAACAGCCATAATGTGGATTTCAGTCTGACGCACCACAGGCATACCGATACATCATTCAGTTCGGCGGTCTCTGCACATGTTCCTACTTCCCAAGTGGCGAAAGCCGTTTTGCTTAAGGATCAGCAGGGCGATTATCTGATGGCCGTTGTGCCGTCTAACCGCCGGGTAATGATTGATAAAATTAATCGCATAATGGGCAAGCAGTTCTTTTTGGTGGGTGAGCATGAATTAACCCAGATCTTTCAGGACTGCGAACCCGGTGCGATCCCTTCATTAGGACAGGCATATAAAGTCAATATGCTGGTGGATGATTTGCTGCTTGAACAGGATGAGCTGTATATCGAATCCGGTGATCATGAAAACCTGATCCACCTTGATAACAAGCAGTTCCATAAAGTGATGCGAGATGTGCCACACAGAAACATATCAGGCTATCGGATGTTATTTACTCAGGAGCATGACGGTCGTCATTGGGAGTGGGAATAAATACCGGAATGAAAAGCCTGTAAATAAAGATGCGCTTACCTGTGACGGAAGCGCATCTTTTTATGAGCCGGTTAGTTGATGCAGCTAAGCATGAAGTTAATGATGGGATCGGTGTCCGTCTTCATGTTGAGTGCTTTTGGCAGGTACTGAGGTGGCTGCAAAATATCCCGCTCAATTAGCTCATCAAGCAATGGTTTAAACTCAAAGCCTGTTTTACCAATGAACAGCGAGGTCAGATCAGTTTCCTTGTGTAACCTGAGGGCATCTTTCAAACCGCGGAGGTACAGATAGTCTTTGGTAAAACCACCGCCACGGTACGCGCGGGTCGTAATGGTAAACGCAGTGTCATTGGACAGGCCGTAATCAAACTTCAGCGTATTGAAGGTTTCATTAAAGCTGCGTTTATTTACCATCATGTCAACTGCAACCACGCGTAACGCCAGCGTCTTCAGCCTGTGCAACGGGAAATTACCCGACAGGTGCTCACACAAAATCGCCAGGCCTTCCTGAGTATGGGTATTGCCCGGTAAACCGAGCTGCAATACTTTGAGTGGCTGGGCTTCAGCGTTGACGCTGGTGACCATATGTACGCCCATTTCGTGATGAATCAGCGCAAACAGATCAGAGGGAGTGAACCGGCTGTTCAGGTTGATTTTTACGGTACGGCCACTCACCATGGCGCGAGCGATCAGCTTGGTCGTGCCCTGAATTTTGCAACTGAAGCCGTAATCGTCGGCGGCTTCATTGAACGCAATGACAGCTTCTTCTGCACTGATGGTTGCGTTTTCTGGCTCTGCATATTCTCTGGCATGCAAAATGAAGTTGGCGTTAGCGATATCGCTTTCATCTGGCCGGCCATAATAGCGCAGAGAGTTGTACAAAAACTCCTCGTGGCCCAGGCTGGTCAGCAGGTCAATACGAACGGCCAGTTGATCGATGACTTTGCGGTACATCGACTGAATACCCGCATCACGAATATCTTCTACCGGCAGCCGGTATAATTGTTCGCGAAACTTATAGGGATCCAGATCTAACTGACGGTAGGTAAACTGCGGATGATACACATCGCGGTTATGTAAAAACCGGCGCTTTTCCTGTTTCAGGTTGATCGGGTTAATGTAACTGAGTGTATTCAGGCCACGGGCAAATTTGTACAGCTGGCGGTCCAGCAGAACAACTTCCTTTGGCAGTTTTGAGTCCAGTACATGGGCATTCTGACGTCGACGGGCAGGTTGCTGTGTACGGTTTTGCATGACAAAAGCAGCATGGCCGGTCAGGGTATCTTTTAATTCTGTTTTCAACTGCTCAATGACTAACGGATAACTTTCACCACCTGTTTCATTCATATACACCTTCTTGATCTCAATGGGTAAGATGAGGGTGTGGGAGAAATTATCTCGAACAAATGTCGCCTGATATCCCATACCCTGAAAAACAAGATTTTCACCCGCTGTAACTGCCTGGTTCGGCAGTTGGATTTGTCCTAGCCTGGTCAGGAGATTACTAATTTCGGCCTGCCATGCTTTGCGATCAATCTGCGCTGTCCCCAAATTAAATGTCGGACATGGCTGGGATATGCGCTCGTGATTATATGAGTGCAAGTCATATATTACACAGTAGCCGAACTTGCGCTCAAGAGACGTGATCAGTGCACGAAAAATGCGGTAATAACAGGCATGCTTTGCCAAAGAGACCTGCTTTTCTGACTCGGTCAGTTTGGCATGCCAGACATCTTTCCCCCAGGCCTGCTGATAAATACAGGCCTCCGGACTGCGGTTAAGATCGTACTCGTACCGCGAGTCTTCACCTTGCAGCACAATCGGCAGGGAAGTGATGAAATCGCCCGTATAGGGATCTTCCTCATAGTACCTTTCCGTTTCTGAAAGGTGGCACTTAGCCACCAGTTCAGGGCGTAACCGGCTGCCGTTGTGAATGGCAGTGGCGACAATCGGCTGGTACTCGGTGATGCGAATGGTGACACTCCCGTCAGCCAGCTGTCCTTCAAAAGGAATGTGTTGCTGGATGAAGGACAATACATCACGCTCAGTTAGTTGACGCATCTTCGATAACCTGACGGAATTTATTTTTGCGAGCAATGCTGATGTCTTTGGCTTTGACAACACTCTCGACGAAATCAATCACCTCACGCTGAAGCTTGGCGCGGTTCAGACGGTTGATACGCGTAATACCACCAGGGCTCAGTACATTGACTTCAACCAATTTGCCATTGATGACATCCAGACCCACAAAGTAAAGGCCGTCACGTACCAGTTTCGGGCCGATATGGCGGCACAGACGCAACTCCTGTTTCGTCAGGGCGTGTTTGACTTCCTGACCACCGGCGTGAATGTTTGAGCGAACGTCATCTTTGGCCGGCACACGCTTCATCGCGCCAATAGGCTCACCGTTCAGCATCATGATACGTACATCGCCTTTCTCTGCGCCTTCGATGTAGTCTTGCAAAATCACATAGTTGTGATCGTCGCCGATATAAAAGTCCAGCAATGAGCGCACGCTGGATTTGGCACTTTTCTCAACCAGAATAACGCCTTTGCCACCGTAACCGTTCAGCGGCTTCATGATCATGCGGTCATTGGGGTTCTCTTCCAGTACGCGCTCAAGATATTCACGGTTCTTCGACACGTGTGTCACAGGGATGAACTCGCGGTTTGGATCCGGCAAAGACGCGGTATAGAGTTTGTTGTTGGCAACACGCAGGCCGTCGATGTCATTGAAAATGAAAGTATCGTCACGTACTGAATCCAGGAAATTGAGCGCCATGGTATCCAGCGGCGGGTTTGCTCGCATGATGATGGCGTCGAATCCAGCCAGCGGCAGTTCTGCTTTGCGGAACTCTGCTTTGCGGTAAAAGCTCGGCACATTGTTAGACACTGTCGACTTTTTAAGTACCCGACAAAAAGCGATTGCCATGCTGTCACGCATAGTCAGGTTACTAGGGGTAGTCAGAGCGACAGTATGGCCGCGACTGGCAACTTCATGGATCAAACGCAGGGTAGAGTCTGTTTCAGGCTCTACTCTGCTCCATGGGTACATTACGAAGCAAATTTTCATTTCAATTAACCAATTTATTGCCCGGTTTATCAGGCAAAAAAGAAAAGAGCCATGCGCGGTTTGCGAATGGCTCGGTAAAGCATGTTGCTATGGCGATAAATGACGGATTAATTAAAAATCCATGTCGTCATCGCTACCGCCGTCATCGCTATCATCGTCAAAGCTGCTTGCTGATGATTTGCGAGGTGAGTTACACAAGGTGTAGCTACGTATTTTTGTAGAAGTTTGTTTCAGGTACTTAACCCAGCACTTAGCAAAGTCTGAAGAGATTTCCTGTTGTCCTGTTATTTCAGCAAAAAACTGCTCTTCTTCCGGTGTTTCAGGCCTGAGCAAACCTTCGTGGATGCCACGCATGGTTCTGCCATAACTTTCCAAAATGCTGGCTTCACCCACAGTGAAGACACCGGAGCGGTTAAATCCGCGCGGGAAATTTTTATCGTCGTAAAATTTACCTACATTTCTCATCTGATCACCTGCCATGTGAGATTTTCGCAGATATTCTTTCAGGTTTGTCGAGTTGTAAATCAAAGCTTTTTCGTCGTAACGATAAAACTTTTTGATGATAATGGGGGGAGGGGCAGTGTACTATCGCTAAGGGCATATATGCCCAGAGTCCCACTCTTCATTATGTAGGTTTACTTGTGGACACCGAACTACTCAGAACATTTCTAGAAGTGACGAAAACACGTCACTTTGGCCGTGCTGCCGATAATTTATATCTGACTCAGTCTGCGGTCAGTTTCCGGATACGCCAACTGGAATCCCAGTTAGGTAACGCTTTATTTTCACGTCAACGCGGCAATGTTCATCTGACTGCGGCAGGTGAACGTCTCCAGCCGTATGCAGAAGCCATCTTGCAGACATGGAGCAGGGCGCGTCAGGATGTGGCATTGTCAGACTCACGTAATAACCAGATCACGCTGGGCGCTTCCGCTCTGGTGTGGGAGTTTGATGGTCTGTCAGACTGGATCAGCCGCATTTATGGTGCGATTCCAGAATTGGCGTTGCGTCTGGAAACCGTTCCTCGTCAGGCTCAGGCCAAGCAAATACTGAATAAGAGCGTGGATGTGGTTATCACCAGTGAACCGCCAAAGATTGACGATTTGATGGTGAATAAAGTCAGGGATTATCAGCTGCAACTGGTTTGTCATCAGCCCGACTGTGGCATGTCAGACATCAAAGATTTTCCTTTGATCTATTTGGACTGGGGGACGCGGTTTGCCGTTGATCACAGCCGGATTAATGAACTGCAGAAGACACCTATCTTACACACACATTCCAGTAAGATGGCATTGGAACACTTATTGAACAATGGCGGAGTAGGCTATTTGCCTTCACCTGTTATTGCACACAGTGTTGAGTCCGGTGAGCTGCATTTGGTTAATAACGCCCCCGTCATGGAGCAGTCTTTGTACCTAGTCTGGCGTGATGATAATGAAAAAGTGGAACTGCTTAACGGTTTGCTGGATGTCGCGTTCAGTGAAATAAGTGAGCGTGTCTAGGCGCATTTCATCGAGCAGAATATTTTATTCTCTTGATGAAAATATCTTGTTGTACAGGGATTCAGGCTTTGCATTAGTCTCGCTGCTGAAGGGGTCAGTTCCGTACACTTAATCACTGTTTCGGCTATGTACAGCGATAGAACTGACCACCTGACTGTAACACTAAGCATTAGCGTATGTCTGAATCGTTACCCTATGCTTAGTGGTGATGGTTTGCCACTAATGGCAACCTAATATACTCAATGTTTTTATCTGGTTGTGTGTCAGGAAACAAGCATGGCAAAGTTAGATGAGAAGTTCCGCAAAGGGTCTAAGTCCAAGTTTAAGAGTGACTTTAACGATGACTTTTTAGATTACAATCAGCAGGCGCGGAAGAAGAAACGCCGATCAACGCGTCAGCGTCAGGACAGCGGTGAGTACATCGATTTCGACTACGAATAATTACTGCTTTTTTGACTACATAGCCCCCCAGTTTGGGTAGCCAGACATGAAAAGCGCACTTATCGGTGCGCTTTGTTATATCAGACAGGCTACAACCTTATCGCCGCTTATTTCCCGCCGTTATCTAAAGTCGCAACATTAATTGAATAACAGACTAGTTAGTTCATCCAGATGGCGCACTGTGTAGCTGGGTCTGATTCCCTCTGGTGCTTGTGCATCGTGGTGATTGAGCCAGCAAGTATCCATTCCGGCCTTCATGCCGCCCAGAATATCTGAATGCGGGTTGTCTCCAACCATCAACACTGTACTGGGTGCAGGATTGCCAATCGCATTGATGGCATAGTCAAAGATGATAGGAGACGGTTTGGCGGCGCCCACTTTTTCCGAAATAATCAGAGAAGAAAAATAGTGATCCACGCCGGTTCTCTGCAGGCGAATGTCCTGCAGCTCAGTAAAACCGTTGGTGATGATGCCCATTTTCACGTGAGGATTGAGGCGTTCAAGCAGAGTGGCTGCACCCGGTAACAAAGAGCAGGTGTCTGCCATTGCTTCGAGAAATGCGCTGTTCAGGGTAACGGTTGTCACGCCAAGCTGCTGAGCCCAGGATTCAAACCGCTGATGCTTCAGCTGCTCTGCGTCTATATCACCGTTTTGGTAGTCAACCCAAAGAGGCTGATTGACACGCTGGTACTCGGAGAAATGCTCTGGCGTGAAATCGACCTCAAAGCGTGAAAACATCAGCTTAAGGCCACGATAAGCGTCAAAGTGAAAAAGAGTCTCGTCGGCGTCAAACAGAATCCACTGGTATTTCATACATTAAGCCTTTGAAGTTGCAGAGGCACACATACTACTCTTTTACCGCTCCACCAACAAAAGGAATTGGGTAAACCAGTGGAAACACATTGTTGGCCGGAAGTTTACGCTGCCAGTTGGTCTTTCATCATGCCTGCAGGCTCATTGTAGAGCTTGATGACCAGCGTCAGTGTTTCTTGTTTGATGTCTTCTTTGATGGTGTCGATGGCATAGAATTGCCCATTTTTATTCTCAAGTGATTTGTCGATAAGCTGGGCTATGCTGTCGTCGATATCGCCTTTTATCTCGATTGTTTCAATGAGTTGAAAATGCCCGAGGTCTGCTTCATCGGGAGAGAGCAGTTCTGGATTGGCGAAAGCGGTGGTGGAGGCGGTTAGGATAATGGCACTGAATACAATGCGCTTGAACATGGTGTTGATCCGTTACTGATAGCTGGAGAAAACTGATTGCGGCAACTGTGCCATAGCTGCCGCAGTTAATGTCAGTTTTTTGTTAGTTCGGACTAAACGATGTAATTTTTTTGAACTTCAGCCAACATTGCTTTCCTGGTGCTGGTGAGCACCGCGAAGCATGGCATGGATTAACTCATTGGCTTCAAATTTAGTCAGCGCTTCATGGGCACCGACCTGATGCGCCTGGGAGACACTAATCTCACTGGACAGTGAGGTATGAAGAATGATGTAAGTCCCAGTAAGCTTTGAATTATTTTGCACTTCAAAAGCTAATTCATAGCCATCTAAGCCAGGCATTTCAATGTCGCTGACCAGAATGTCAAATGGCTGGCATGCATCGGCAGCCTGATTCAGCATTCTCAGTGCATCTGTCCCAGTGGTGGCTATGTGGTAGGGGATGCTGACGCTGTCCATTGCCTGACAGAGCTGACGTCGTGCAACAGCCGAATCATCCACCAGAAGGATTTTCAGTGGTCTTAGCGTTTCTCGCTGAACATCCGTCAATACCGGGTGCAGGCTTTCAGGTGAGTCAGGAAAGACTTTAGAAAGTAACAATTCAATATCAAGCAGCTGAACGAGCTGATTCTCTATATTGGTGACGCCGGTGACAAAGATGTTTCTGCCAAGGGATGGCGGAGGTGCATCGATATTGTGCCAGTTACATTCAGTGATTTTATCTATGCCACGTACCAGAAAACCCACCAGCTTGCGTCGGCAATCAGTAATAATAATGTAGCATTTCTTCAGTTCTTCCTGAGTCAGCGCCGGGTAGCCGATAGCTTTAGCCATGTCGATGACAGGCAGCGTATCGCCGCGCAGGCTGGCTGCGCCTAACACTGTAGGGTGGGACTGCGGAATGGCTGTCAATGGCGTAAAGGGCACGATTTCTTTTACTTTCAATGTGCCTATTGCAAAAAGTTGCCGGGAATTCAGCCTGAACAGCAGCATCCCCTGAGATTGATTCGTTGCGGTTTTGAGCATTGCAGCTTCCCTTAATCCACTCGCCGGATTGCCTCATGTCTGTACAGAGGAAGACAAGAAATGTATTCCGATTATAGTAGCCTGAGCGTCAGGCAAAAGGAATTCATCATATTGATTTTATTCTTAGTACTGGAAGTTAGAGGCCGATCCAGCTTTTACCTGCTGGCTGTGCAGCTGAGTACGTCTGGCTTGAACGCCACGTAATGCTTCTATTGAAGCTATAGTTAAAGTCACAAAGAGGGTTTCAGGGAAAGATACACATCAGGGACGGGTTATCAAGTAGGTTACAGAGATAGGTACGGTTATGGAATTACGTAATAGATCTGGTGATATCGCTCATCTGGCGGATAACCTGACATTGAAAGAAATTGTCGATATGGGGTTCTCTATCGACCTTTGTGATGAAAACTATGATCCTAACGAGCACTGGACAATTAAGCGTTCTCGCCAGAGAAAAGAAAGTGAGTATCCTTCCAGCTAATGGACTGTCAGCCAGAGCGGTGGGCTCTGGCTGACATGTTATCTGATTTTACTAAAGATAGGTGAAGAGGTTTTGAGCTAGCTGTTTAGGAAAGAAAATCGTTTTTTTTGACCATGTTGGCCATGATGACGGATATTTTTCTGTCACCTTCGAATGGATCTCTTCCATGCGCCGTGAGCATATTGTCAAGCATCAAAATATCATTCCTACGCCACTTGAATCTCACTGCGTATTTGTCAAAAGCTTGCTTAACTAAGTTCATATCGGAATCACAGATAACAGAACCATCACCGTAAAAAACATTTCTTGGCATCATGTCTGATCCAAACATTTCTTCCATACTGTCGCGTGTTTTGGTATCTAGGAAGGATACATGATGTAACTGCACTTGGTTGAAAAAGACATTTTCCTGTGTGATGGGGTGAGTGATAGTACCAGGGGAAATTGTACTGATTTGTAACTCTCCGTTATCCAGCCACTTAAAATTGTATCCCTGCTCTATGCATCTTTTTGAGGCTTCGTCTTTATCTGATGTCATGAAAAAGCTTTGCCAGCTTACATCGAGGTAGTCTTTAAAAGTACGAACATATGCTAATTTTTTTATCGTGAACTTATCAACGAGTTTTGCTGGTAGTTCGTTGAGAACTTTTCGGCAGTCTACGATAGGTGTGGCTCCACCTTTTTCTGCGACTTTTAAGCAATGGAAAAATTGATACTGAGGCCAAGACGGCATATGAGCACTTTCATTGTGAAACAGTATGGGTTTGTGGTTTGGATAAGGTGTGGACTTATAGACGCCGGATGAATTTGACTCTTTAGGTAAGTCAGTATAATCGCTATACGGTTTGAAATTCAGAAGCCTAACAAAATCTTCAAATAAATCAGGTGAGGAAATAGGAAAGTTTCTGAAAATAAGAGCTGGGAAGTGATGCAAATCGGATAACACCTCTTCTCTATTGGCTTCAATCCAAAGCTTTATAATAGTGTTGGCCTGATCATTATCTTTGTTGTGACTATTATAACTATAGCCTTTTATACCACTTTCATTATCTATAAAGGAATTGATGCTCATGTACTAAGCCTCTGTGAAATGAAACGAATGCCGTGATTTATAAGTTAATATATCTCACATTAAATTTTTCTTAAAGAATTAAGTTGATTAAGTTTGCTTTGTTTCCGCTTTCTTTATCTGTTGATTGTCAAAGTTATTTGTTGAAAATTAGGCTTTAGTAACAAAAATGGTAAATAAACTTTTATTTCAAAATCCATTTATTTGTTGGTTGTTTTATCTGAGTTTTTATCTTTTGTGTTATTTTCTATTTATTTTTCAAATAATTTGAAGTTTTATTTTGAACTCCATGATTGATTTCGTTGTGGGTTGATAGTCTTTTTTGTACTTGTATTATGATCTTTTATTTTGTCTTTTAGGCTTAAGTGTTTATTTTAGTCTTAAATTCCACTATTTAATGGTGTATTTATCTTTATTTGTTGTCTTTGTTTTTCCTGATGTTAGTAACAGATTTCATTATTTATACTCCACTGCATTATCGATTCTGGTTATGATGATTTTGTAAGCTTTGTTTACGCTACTAAGAATCTTTTATCGTTGATATGTATAACTTCAACCTTGTGTCTGGGTGATTTTGTTAAATAAACAACATTTTATACTGAAAATACTAAAGTTTTGGTGAGTGATACTTCGGAGGCGCGGATGGATGCAGCAGACAGTTTCAATGGTTACTTAACAACAAACCTAGCATTTTTATTAACAGAGGTTGATTTCTGGCAGGTCTTTGATGACGAGCTTCGATTTGCCAGTAGTCAAGTAGTACTGGACCATTTAGAACGTTATCAACATTTGCTTCCATTCACAGTTAATGAACTGCTGTCATTTACGGTGAAACTTGGCATCGTCGAAAAGTCGCAGAATACTAAGTTTATGCTCACCGACCTTGGACGTAGCTGGGCAACCTATTCTGCTTTTAGTACATGGTTGGTTGGCGGCTATGGAGACTACATCCGAAGAAGTATTTTGGATGGTACTCAATCGGCTGCACGAGAAGCGATTAATGGACATTATGTTGCGGTAGGCTCGCAAATGGCAAATTCGGCTTTTATGTTGGATGCGTATATCAATGTGCTTAGGGAGTATCAGCCCCGTTATATTGTTGATTTAGGTTGTGGTGTTGGGAAACGCTTGATTCATGCAGTTGAAGAAGTTAGTACTTGTCATGCAATTGGTGTAGATATTAATGCTGAAGCAATAAAGGCTGCTGCGGAACTGGTTGCACAGCATGGTGTTAGTGCGCAGATAAAACTCATACAGGGAGATGCATTAGCGGTCGCTGATGAAGTGAGAGGTGCTATTGGCAATGATCTTGATGTTGTAATGTCTTTCATGTCTATGCACGATCTTTTTAATATCTATGGTCCTGAGGAAGCTGCCAGAAAAGTGGTCAAAGAGTTTGGCCAGCCAAAATACATCTGGGTTGCAGATACGGTTAAAGCAAAAAATGATGATATACAAGTAAAAGAAATCTTCTCAAATGGATTTGAGATGGTGCATGCAATGCAACAGATAAACATTTTTCCGGAAGAAACATATATTCATGCTTTTAATTTTGCTGGTGCTGAATTAATAGATAAACAGTATCTCAATGTCCCTAATACATATCTAATGATATTTAAGGTACTAGAGAGCAACTAATTTATGACTATTATACGAAATTACAATGAGAATAGTGATGATGTTTTGCATCGTTTGCACATGAGCGAAGTTGGAAGCTACCCAACAAAAGACATTGAAAACACGCTATTAAATGTTATTGAAAAGACAGGGTTATACCCTGATCCTACTTCCCGGGAGCTTGTAGAGGTTATTGCGAATTACCATGGATTGCAGTCTGATAATATATTTGTAGGTAATGGTCTTGATGAAGTGATTTTTTTGCTTTGCTGCGCTTATTTAAAACATGGTAAAAAGGCTATGTTCAGCGATGCAACGTACCCAGGCTATGCTATGTCTACCAATATTCATGGTGGGGTGGGAATATCTGTTCCTTTGAGAGATTTTCATATCTGTGTCACAGAATATAGATCCACTCTACAATTGAACCCAGACGTAACACTTGCGTTTATTTGCAACCCTCATAATCCATGTGGAACTGTTCTTGATAGAAGTGCTATTCTCGAGCTTGTTCGTTATTTTAATAAATTTGGTGTAATCGTTGTTGTTGATGAGGCTTATATTGATTTTATTGGTAGTGAAATTTATAGCGTTATAAATGACATCAATGAACATCCTAATTTAATCGTTCTCCGAAGCTTATCAAAAACACATGCTTTATCTGGGTTAAGGTTAGGTTATGCAGTATCAAAAAAAGAAAACCTTTCGGCAATTTTTAATGTCGCAAAAGCGTTACCCTTTAGGGTTAATGCAATAGCACAAAAAGTAGGTGTTATTGCATTGAAAGACAAAGTGAGGCATCAAACTATTATTGATAATTCGAAGGGATATACATCAGAGGTAATGAGTGTTTTTCGAAGTCTTGATATAGATTTTATTCCTTCTGAGACAAATTTTGTACTTTTTAACCACCGATCTGTATGCGATGAATTTATAGATAAGTTACAGGCTATGGGTGTTCATGTAAGAGATTGTGATTTGTTTGGTTTGCCTGGGTGGGCGAGAGTATCTTTTATATCACAAAGTGATGTTGATGTATTTTGTCAGGCTTTGAGGAAATATCACGGTTACTGATTTTCTGTGAACCATTGAATGCGATTATAGTCAGGCGTGTATAGCATAGCCTAATAGGTTGTTAGTTGGCTTGATGCTGCATCGCCTCAAGAATGATGTTTTGAGGAAATTAAGATGTATAATAATTTAAGCAATGAGTACGTATTAAGTGATGATAATACTGATTCATACGTATTGCCAACTGATATAACACCATTTTTTTCTGAGGGGAAGGATGATGAAATATACTCTGGAAAAAGCGAACTGTCCATAGAGTTATCTGGAGATAAACTCAGTGATATTTTATCAATTTGTGGCGGGGACATAAAAAAAGTTAATACTTTTCTAAAAGTGATCTGGCATAAAATATTGCATGTATACTCGCAGGATAACTGCACCGTTACCCTGAATTATGAAAAAAATGATGACTCTAAAGATAATTTTACATGGTGTAGTTATGACTGGGGTGAAAATGAATCATTGCTCACTGTTTCATTGACTGAGAACGTAACTCACTCTAGAGTTATGAGCCAGAATGATATTTTTGGTGATGAATACTGTAAAAATAAAGCCAAACCCTTTTTTGTTATTAGAAATATTTTCGGTAAGTCAGAAAAACCTGATTTTACTGTGTGTCAACCTATTATGGTAGATATAAAAATAGATAATAATAATAATATTGAGATAACAATGTGTTTTGATAAACGGTATATCTCGATAATCACAGCAACAAAATTGATTGAACTTTACGAAAGTATTTTAAATCAGATTATTCAATCCCCAGAGAAAAAGCATGCAGAACTTGTATGTTTATCGGAAAAAGATTGTAGCCAACAGTTATTAGACTGGGGCACAGTGAGTCAGGATTTTCCTTTGAATGTCACTGCCCATAAAATTTTCGAAATGAAAGTGGAAGAAAATCCTGAAAAAATAGCTCTCGTTTTTCAAGAAACATCTGTTACTTATAGAGAGCTAAATGAACGAGCTAATATTCTTGCTCATAGAATACAGAACAACTATTTGGCGCGATTTGGTAAAAGTGTATCGGAAGATACATTAATTGGTTTGTACTTTGACCGCAGTATCGAAATGGTTATTTCAATATTGGCAGTATTGAAGGCTGGAGGTGCTTATTTACCTCTTTCAACTGATCACCCTAAAGCTTATTTAGAGCAAATAATTTCTGATGTAAATCTTGATTTAATTATTGCACATGAATTTTTTTCGGAAGACCTTAATTCTATTTTAAATAATTTTGATAATCATGTTGAAGTTATTAATCCGATTTTGTATGGTTGTGAAAATTCAGATTTAATTAATAACCCTGTTTCTTCATCGCATTGTAATAGTCTCGCTTATGTTATTTTTACATCAGGTACCACGGGTAAACCTAAAGGGGTAATGGTTGAGCATGAAAATTTAGTTAATCTTATTTGTGGCCAGATAAATACTTATAATCTGACAGATAATGAAACTGTAATGTGGTGGCCTCCATATCACTTTGATGGTTCTGTTGATGTTCTCTTTATGACACTTCTTCATGGGGCTAGACTGATAATTCCCAGTACTGAGAGTATCCATTCTATTGAGCAGATGAGAACGCTTGTTAAACGTTATCAGGTGACTCATTTTGCTGCCACTCCTACGTATTTATCTGCATTAGGACGGGGCGATTTTGATGCTAGTCTGAAATGGGTTATAAGCGCGGGTGAGCAATGTTCGCAGGCAATAAAAGATAGCTGGAAGGAAAGGTTAGTTAATGTTTATGGGCCTACAGAAACAACTGCTGTTTCTGTAAGGAGTACAGATATTGGCTCATCTGCTGAGGTTAACCGGATTGGTAGACCAGTGGCGAATGCAAAACTGTATGTACTTAATGATAATTTGCAGTTACTGCCGCAAGGTGCAATTGGAGAGTTGTATA
Organism: Photobacterium sp. WH77; assembly: GCF_022014395.1. NCBI lineage: Bacteria > Pseudomonadati > Pseudomonadota > Gammaproteobacteria > Vibrionales > Vibrionaceae > Photobacterium > Photobacterium sp. WH77. The sequence continues at coordinate 34,366 of NZ_JAKLTE010000008.1, forward strand.
TAGGTGGCGCTGGTGTATCACGAGGGTATTGGAATCAACCTACGTTAACTGCAGATCGTTTTTTAAACGATCCATTTGCTACGGATGAAGAAATTGCGAAGGGATATAACCGAATGTACCGTACAGGAGATATGGTACGTTGGTTATTTGATGGTAATCTAGAATATGTTTCCCGTAAAGATTTACAGGTAAAGATACGAGGTTATCGTATCGAGTTGAGTGAAATTGAAAGTGCACTTTTGACTTATGAAGGCGTAAAGCAAGCTGCAGTGATTACTCAGGGTCAGGGTGAGATGAAATACCTTTCAGCCTATTTAATAGGTGACGATAACACTAAGTTAAATATAAGTGAAATACGCAATAGCTTATCGGAAATACTACCTGAATATATGTTACCATCTGCTTTTTTACAGCTAGATAGTTTGCCTGTGACTTTGAACGGCAAGTTGGACTGGAGAGCATTGCCTGTTCCTGTTTCAAATGAAAACCATGACATCACCCCGCCAAGAAATGAAAAAGAAAAAATATTATGTGAGTCACTGCAACACTTTCTGGGATATAACAAGGTTGGTATTCATGCAAACTTTTTTGAAATGGGTGGAAACTCAATTATCGCGATTCGTGCTGCAGCAGATTGGCAAGAAAAATTGGGTATAAAAGTTGATGTGGCAACTATAATATCTCAACAGTCTGTTGCCGTTATTGCTGAAAATTTGGGCAGTGAACTATCAGCCAGTATTGTTGCTCAAAATCTATCTTCGTGCCCTCTGTCATCATCGCAAAAAGGGCTGTATTTTTTTGAGCAACTTGAAAATGGGGCGAAGGCGTATCATGTTCCGCAGTTAATAAAATTGGATAAAAGCGTTGATCTCCTGTTACTTCAGGATTGTATTTCAATACTAGTAGAACGGCATGCTATTTTGAGGACATGTTTTGGCACAGTTGACAATGAGGAGGTACAGTATTTAACGGATCAGTGGCCAAGCTTGAATTATACGAATACTCTCACGCAGAAATCGTTCTGGGAACAGGTTAAGAAGGATATTGATGCCCCTTTTAAATTAGCAAGTGAGCCAGGGTTCAGGCTATGTGGGTATGATGTAGAAGGTCAACGTTACTTACTCTTCACCTGGCATCATATTGCCTGTGATGGCTGGTCTACAGAGGTTTTCTTTAATGAACTGAGTCACATCTATAAGTCTTTGATGGATGGGGAGTGCTATCAGTTACCCTCGTTGCCGATTAGCTATTTCGATTATGTTGTCTGGCAGGAAAATCAGCTGACAACGGATGAAAGTAAAATACATAGTGACTATTGGACAGATGCATTAAGTGGTGCACAAGATCTAATCATGCCGTTGACGTATCCTCGCCCTGCTGTATTTGACTACAAAGGGGGTGAAGAGGTCTTTCGGTTGAGTGAGCTTTTGTCTTCCCAGCTAAAAGCGCTAGCGAGAAAGTATAAAGTTTCATTAAACACGGTAATGCTCTCAGGATTTTATATTTTACTCAGCCGTTTATCGGGTCAGTATGATATTACAATTGGTATTCCTTCTGATAACAGGGAACATAGACAAACCCATGGTGTGATGGGGTTGTTTGTAAATCCGTTACCTATTCGCCTTCAGGCTTCAGCACAGGTTGCAATTTCTGAACTGATTCATTCAGTCCATCAATCGCTTACCCTGGGTAAAGCTCATCAAGATTTACCTTTCGATAAAATTTTAAATGTGGCCCATACAGAGCGAGAAGCATCGAAACATCCTTTGTTTCAGGTTATGTTTAACGGCCATGATTTTTTTAATGGCATTAGTAATAGTGAACCACTTTTCCAGCATATTCCTATGAGTGAGCAAGCCGTACAGCATTATGCACAGTTTGATTTGAATGTCACTGTAGGGTGGGCCGAGAAAGAGATACAAGGTACTTTCAATTTTGCATCCAGCCTTTTTTCTCGTGCTGATATTAAGCGTTACGTCGAAATGTATCGAAAAGTGTTGCAGAAAATCGTAGCGCCGGAATCAGAATACCTGTCTGATGTCGATATGTTGGAGGTAGGAGAAAGGCAACATTTATTAGGAATAACAAAAGCGCAATACACTGAGGTGTTTGTCGACTCTCAGTTAACGGTTCAGCAACGTTTTCAAGAGCAGGTACGACGTGCTCCTTTAGCAGAAGCGATTGAATTTGATGGGCATATTCTGACATATCAGGAACTGTACCTTAAAGCTTGCCAGGTCGCGAATTTGTTGCACTCAAAATGTCCATCTCCCCATGTCGGCATTTATATGACCCGTTCCTTAGAGATGGTAATCGCGATATGGGGTACTTTATTCGCGGGTAAAGCCTATGTGCCAATGGAACCGGATCAACCTCACAGTCGGACTGAACTGTTAGCTAATCAAGCCCAGGTCGGATTGTTGTTATGTAATAGTGATACCTATCACCAGGCCATGACGATATCGGTCGAGTCTTTGCTAATTGATGTCAATACCAATCCGTTATCTGATTCAACACACCTTTCTGACAGGCAATACCAATCTGATAGCCTCGCTTACATCATCTTCACATCTGGATCAACAGGTCAGCCGAAAGGGGTAATGGTTGCTCATCAGGCTTTAACGAACCGGATTGACTGGATGCAGCGGCAATATTCTTTATTGGCCAGTGATACCGTTTTGCAAAAGACGCCATTTAGTTTTGATGTCTCAGTCTGGGAGTTCATCTGGCCATTAGTGGCTGGAGCAAAGTTGGTGATAGCAAAGCCTGGAGGTCATCGTGATGCGCATTATCTGGCAGAGCTTATACAGGTAAAAAAAATAACAACACTGCATTTCGTGCCATCTATGTTACGTGCCATGTTGGATAGTGGCTGCTGGCAGGGATGTGATTCTGTACAGCGGGTATTCTGCAGTGGCGAGGCTTTATCGCCTGAACTTTGTGACCGATTTTTTCATTCGGGTACTCGAAGTGAATTGCATAACTTGTATGGGCCGACTGAAGCCGCTATTGATGTGTCATTTTGGCAATGCGAACCGTCAAAGACATATAAAACAGTTCCTATTGGCCGTCCTATTCAGAATATTCGGTTGCTGGTGCTTGATCCTGATTTGAATCTTGTTCCAACCGGCTGCCAGGGTGAATTATATATCTCAGGAATTGGTCTGGCGGAAGGCTATTGCGGACAACCGGAACTGACTGCGGCCTCATTTATTGCATCACCATTCGATGAACTACAAGGTGAGCGGCTCTATAAAACAGGCGATTTAGCCAGATGGGTTGCACATTCTGAGTTAGAAACGAATGGGACAGTACGGCCGGCATATCTGGAGTATCTGGGGCGAAAAGATCATCAGGTGAAGCTTCGTGGGCATCGAATAGAACTGGGTGAAATAGAACATCAGATCAACAGACTGGATGGTGTTCAAGCATGTGCAGTTGTACTCAAGCAGGTTGGTGATAATGAGCAATTGGTTGTTTATCATATCGGAAACGCTGAAAACACATTTATTCAGACCAGATTAGCTGAGATATTGCCTGACTATATGGTTCCTAAGATTTATCAGGCGGTAGATCATTTTCCTTTATCTGCGAATGGCAAGCTGAACAGAAAGGCATTACTTGATGTTGAGATAAATATTGAGACTAGTGCCGTTAGTCCAGAAACACCGGAGCAGGCCATTTTATGCGATATTTGGAAAACGGTGTTAGGGGTTGAATCTGTCAGTATTACGGATAATTTTTTTGCGTTAGGTGGTGATTCCATTCTTTCTATTCAGGTTGTTTCTTTAGCGAAACGACGTCACTTAGAATTTAGTGTGCAGGATTTATTTATTGCACCAACGATTGAAAAACTATCAGAGAAAATAATATCTAAACAAACGAAAGTTATTGAAAGTGAAGTGGATGGTGAGCAAGTATTATTGCCAGCGCAAGCGCACTTTTTCTCATCGGCGCACACTGATCTGACTCATTATAACCAGTCAATGTTACTTGAATTATCTGTACATCTGACGAGTGAGCAGTTGGCATGTATTGTTTCTTATCTCGTATCCAGGCACGATGTTCTTAGGCTTCATTTCCATAAAAAGAATGAACAATGGACCGGAACATATCAAACCTATACAAAAGTCCAGCTTGAGCAAACATGGTCTGTTGTTTCTGTTCAGCCGGATCAGATTTCTTCTTATTGTGAAAACCTTCAAGGCAGCCTCTCATTTTCTGGGCCGCTTTTTCATTTTTCTCTGTTAGAGCATGAAGGTAAACAACTTTTATTTGTGACTTTTCACCATTTGCTCGTAGATGGTGTGTCTTGGCGTGTGTTGTTGGCAGATATAGACGATTTGATCAACCAATTGCCGAATTCGGATCTGCCATTTTCATTGCCGAACAAAACGGATTCACTGCAATCTTGGGGTAAGCAGTTGCAAACCTTTGCCACTGAGCAATTCTTCGCAAAGGAATCAGAATACTGGCAACGACAGTCGTTGGAAAAATTGCCGAAACTACCAACAGACGGTGATGAGCCGTTTGAGGATACGTGGCGTAGTATTAATACTTTCGCTTTCACACTGACCGATGAACAGAGCCGTTCTTTACGAGAGAGGGGAGCAGCACTATACGGGCTAAAAGAAAATGAACTGTTACTGATTGCTGCTTATCTGGGAATAAATCGCTGGCGAGGCGTAAAAGCATTCAGGGTACTGATGGAGGCGCATGGGCGCGAAACAGCGGAAACCAGTTTGTCTCTGACTGAAACTTTGGGTTGGTTTACCTCTTTGTATCCTGTTGTTCTTCGTACATCTTCTTCGCAGTGTGTTGAATCGGTCATGAAAACACTTAAGGAACAGCTACGAGCTGTGCCGGGCAACGGTTTAGGCTATGGAGTACTAAGGTATATCAACAACGCTGCGTCCGCTTTGACTGATATGCCTGCCGATCAACACTATTCGTCCCTGATGTTTAATTACCTTGGACAAGTGGATGGGATTACGGATCAGTTAAACAACATTCGTGCAGTGAGTGGCACTGTTCTGATGTCGTCGCATTCAGAACAAGGGCATCCAACCCGAGGTGATATCGCGCTTTCCAATCGGCGCGAAAGTCAGTTGATGTTAAATGTTCTGCGTCGTGGTCAGCAATATGTGCTTGAACTGGGATACAGCCGTAGTGAATATCGTGACGCCTCTATTAAGCAGTTGGCCGACGACATCCTAGCCAGCGTGGCGCGAATTATTGAACACTGCAATACGAGTAGCAACAGGGTATTAACCCAGAGTGACTTCTCCCTTGCCCATATCATGCAAGATGAAGTCGAGCAATTATCCGCACGTTATCCGGATCTTGCTGATATATACGATGCCACACCAATGCAGAAAGGTTTGTTCTATCACCACCTCAAAGGAGACGCAGGTGGTGAATATGTAAGTCAGATTTGGATGACGCTGAACGGCAAATGGGATGAATCAGTTTATCGTTCTGCCTGGAGCGATTTAGTGAAGCGTCATGAAGGTTTCAGAACGGCTTTCAGTGATGATGGGCGTTACCAACTGGTGCTTACTCATGCTGATATTCATTGTTACATTGAAGATGTGAAGGATCTGGAACCATCCAGACAGCAGGAAAGACTAAAGGCATATCTGGAAAAAGATAAATTACAGCCGTTTGACTTTGCATGCCCGCCCCTTGTTCGTCTTGCTGTATTCAATTTATCTGATGAAACGCAAGTTTTACAGGTGACTTATCATCACAGTATTTTGGATGGCTGGTCAGTGTCTCTGATGCTGACGGAGCTGCTTACGCTATATAAAGCTAAGTTGGAAGAGCGTTGTATATTGTTGCCAGAACCTGCTTATCCTTCCTATTTACAGTGGCTTGAACGGCAGGATTCACAAAAAGCAATGGCGTACTGGAAGGATGTAATTGGGGATATCAGCTCGGCTACCCCATTAGCCATTGATAAAATTCCTGTTGTCTCGACAACGCAAGGTGCGCGAGAAAGCAGATGGCAACTTGATGAACGGGATACGGAGCAGCTAAAGGTTTTTGCCCGCACCCACAACACGACGCTGAGTGTGGTTGTTCAGGCTGCATGGGCCTACCTTTTACACCGCTACAGCGGCGAGCAGCGGGTTATGTTTGGCAGTGCAAATGCTGGCCGTCCTGCAGAGGTTGAAGGTATTGAAAATACCATTGGCTTGATGGTGAATACCTTACCGGTCGTTGTAGACTGTGACAATGATCTGAGGATATCTGAGTGGTTAAAGCAGATCCACGATCTGGGTGTAGAACGGGATCGGCATGGCTTCTTGTCATTGGCTGAAATTCAGTCTTGCTGTGAATTGCCAGAGGGGGAGCCATTATTTGAAACGCTTGTAGGTATACAGAATTACCCGGTTGATAAAGCACTCTTTAGATCCAGAAAAGAAGAGCAAAGCCAGTTATCATCTCAAATATGGATCGATGGCATTCAGTCGAATGAACAAACCAATTATACCGTCACCTTAATGGTGGAGCCGTACGATAATCTTGAGTTTGTCATTGGTTATCGTGCTGAGCAGCTTAACGACAATACAGTGGCTGCTATGGTTGAGCATTTACAGCATATTCTTCGGGTGTTCATGGAACAGCAGCCTGCGACTATAGCTGATCTCACTATGCAATCCGAGCAGGATCTTGAGCAATTATTAGCAATCAGTCGCGGTCATTCTCAGCCTTATCCTGAGCAGTTACGGATAAACACATTATTTGAGGAATACGTTGAACTGAGCCCGCAGCATAATGCGGTGAAGTTTGGTGATCTCTGTCTGACCTATTCTGAACTGAACAGAAAGGCTAATCAATTAGCGCATTATTTATGCCAGCGCGGGGTGGCACAGGGTGATTGGGTAGGTATTTGTATCACCCCACAAATTGACACTATTATTGCAATTTTAGCGGTTATTAAAGCAGGCGCTGTCTATGTACCCCTCGATCCTGCTTATCCGTCTGGCCGTATTCAGTTTATGCTGGAGGATGCAGGGATCAAACTGTTGATCACTGACAGTGAGTGTGTTTCTTTGCTGACAGCAGCGGCCTCAAAAGGCAGCACCATTATTTTACTTGATGGCGATGATCGGCATGACATCGACCAATGTAATACGTCGAACTTGCCTGCGCCTGAGAAACAGTCTGCTGCATATGTGAATTACACGTCAGGTTCTACGGGAACCCCGAAGGGAACGGTGGTAGAGCACCACAATGTTATCAGGCTGGTGAAAAACACAAATTACATAGATTTGAAACCGCAAACAATGATGGCCTTTGCCTCAAATACGTCATTCGATGCGGTGACGTTTGAGATATGGGGCGCATTGCTCAATGGCGGCACGCTCATCCATATACCGAAAGATTGCCTGGTTGATCCTCTGGCTTTGGCCGATAAATTAAGACAAGAAAGTGTCACTACTTTGTTTGTGACAACAGCGCTGTTTAATTTGGTCTCTAAAGAGAAACCGGATTGTTTTGCATGCCTGGAGACACTGCTTTTTGGTGGCGAGGCTGTCAGTACGGATGCGGTACAAGCCATCCTTCATCACGGGAAACCCCAGCAATTACTGCATGTTTACGGGCCAACAGAAGGCACCACATTCAGTACATGGTATCCGGTAACAGAGCAGACATTGCGGAGTTACACCACAGTGCCAATTGGGTATGCCCTGTCGAATACATCACTGTATGTGTTAGATGAAAAACAGAGATTAGTACCTGTAGGTGTTCCCGGAGAGTTATACATTGGCGGGGAAGGTATTGTTCAGGGATACCATAATCGCCCTGGCATGAATGAGAAAGCGTTTATCCATACGCAGCACGATCCTTCAGACAGGCTGTACCGCACTGGTGATCTGGTACGACGGTTGGAAGATGGCAGCCTCGTCTTTGTCGGGCGAGCAGACGAACAACTTAAAATACGGGGCTACCGTATTGAGTTGGGAGAAGTCCAGTCTTGTTTGACTGAACTAAAAGGTGTCAGTGATGCGGTTGTTCTGGCGCAAACGAAAGACGGTCCCGATGCGCAGGAAAAAGAACTTGTTGCGTATATGGTTCTTAATGAAATGCTAGAGACTAATCCGTTACCCAAAGCGGAAAAGACTGAGCAATTGCTGGATTCATGGCAGGCATTGTATGACAACTTATATCGTCACTCTGATGCCGAAAATATGTTTGATACAACAGGGTGGAACAGCAGCTATACCGGACAACCACTGTCTGCTGATGAAATGAAAGAATGGCAGCGCCACACTGTGAGCCGCATTCTGTCATTATCACCGCAGCGTATTTATGAGATAGGTGTTGGAACCGGGTTGTTACTGCTTCAGTTACATTCTCATTGTCAGCACTATAGCGGCATAGACTTATCGGGTCAGGCGGTCGAGCGTCTGCGCCATCTCATGTCGAAAAATGGGATATCACATGTCGACCTACGTCAGGCGGAGGCTTGTAATGATTCCCAACGGCCCATAATGGCTGTCGACACCGTGATTATTAACTCTGTCTGTCAGTACTTCCCTAGTATTCATTACTTCTATGATGTTATTCAAAGTGCGATCAAAGCCATGGATAGCACAGGGTGTATCTTCATTGGTGACGTGCTGAATTATCGTTTAATGGATGTGTTTCATGTTGAGTTAGCACATCACCGCTTGGGGAGTGATGCGACGTTAGAGGAACTATACAGCAAAGCCTCTTCATCAATGGCGGCGGATAACGAGCTTTATGTCAGCCCGGAATTTTTTACCGCACTTATTGATCACTGCCCTGAGGTTGTTGACATTAAAGTCCAACTGAAAACGGGGTTTGCAAATAACGAAATGAACCAGTTTCGTTATGATGTGTGTATTTATATCGATAAAGCCTATTCCGGTGATAACTCAGAGTCAGTTATCGCTGAACATGACTGGCAACAGGAACCACTGCCACTGAATGCCCTGCAAAGCATGATTCAATCGCCGAACGACAGTGATTGTCTGGTTATACGGGGTATCCGTAATTCCCGTTTAATGGCTATGCCTTATTTAGCGGACATCGAACGTGAACTGGTATCGACGGGTGACATCAATTTAGCGGAGCAATCTGCTGCAGAAAACGCAGTTTCTGCCATTCATCCGGGGGAACTTGCACAGATGTGTGAGGCCATAGTCAGTAACGCTTCACATTGGGCAGATTATCAAATCACATGGTCTGTCACGCATGGGATGAAATCTGTCGATCTCTGGTTGTATAAACATCCGGAGAAAGGCTATTTCCATGACCGCAATTTGCATAACCGACATGTTACGTTTTCTGTGCTGGCGAGCAATCCGGGACAGAGTAATAACAGCAGCGAGCAGGCTAAACATATCCAGCAACAGCTAGCGGTTTTGCTGCCATCTTACATGCAACCCGTTCGCTTTAATGTGGTAGACAAATTACCACTGACACCGAACGGTAAAGTGAATAAACAGGCTTTGCTGAGTCATGATCTTCATCGTGTTCCATCAGGACTGTATGTTGCCCCGCAAACCAACACGGAACAAAAACTGGCCGAGATCTGGCAAGATTTGTTGCAGCTTAACAGAGTGGGTTGCCAGGATAACTTTTTTGAGCTTGGCGGACATTCGCTGCTGGCGACGCGGCTTATTTCTGCAATCAGAAAGTTATGGCAGGTGGATATCGCGATTAAAGCAATATTCGAAGCGCCAACCGTGGGGGAGTTAGCTGCACTGATTCAGCAGTCCGGAACGTCAGAATTGCCCGCAATAACAGCGATGCCACGAGAAGGGCTGTTAGAACTGTCATTCTCTCAGCAGCGATTATGTTTTATTGATCAGCTAGGAAATGCCCGTGAGCAGTATAACGTTCCTTTGGCCTTCCGTATTGAGGGTAACCTTAACATTCAGGCGATGAAATACAGTTTAGAACGTATTGTTGAACGCCATGAAGTATTGAGAACCAATATTGAAATTGTTGATGGGAAACCGTATCAACGGATCCGGCCTGCTGGTTGTTTTGAATTGGATGTTATTGACTTATCGGAGCTAGCCGCGCAACAGCAGCAGATATCGCTGGAGGCTATCCAGAAAGAAAATAACGTTCGTCGCTTTGTACTGGCGAGTGAACTGAAACTTCGAGCAAAAATCATTAAGCTGAGCGACACCTCGCATCTGATGTTGATTACTTTGCATCATATTGCTGCTGATGGCTGGTCTATCGGGATTGTGATTGATGAAATTAATGCTTGGTATCGCAATTACACAACCCCTCAAGCGAGTGCGTTACCACCGCTGCCAGTTCAGTATGCGGATTTCAGCCAGTGGCAACGAAAATGGCTACAAGGAGAAGTGCTGGATGAGCAACTGAGTTACTGGCGTCATCAGTTACGTGGTCTTCCCGATGTTCATCAATTACCTACCGATTTCTCACGCCAGAAGACACAGAGCTACCATGGTGATTCGATCAATCAGACACTGGGCCGGCAGCAATTGCAAGGGCTGAAGCAGCTTGCCGCAGATCAGGGTGTTAGTTTGTTTATGGTACTGCATGCCGCTTATGTATTGCTGATGCACAGATACAGTGGTGAGCAGGATATCGTGATCGGAACACCAGTGGCAGGACGCGAGCAGCACGAATTATCCCCATTAATTGGCTTTTTTGTGAATAACCTGGTTTTGCGCTCACGTCTGGAAAGCGTGTCAGATTTCACTACATTGATTCAGCAAAGTAAGCAGGTGCTGCTGGAAGCGTATGAGCATCAGCAAACACCATTTGAAATGTTGGTAGAGCAACTCAAACCAAATCGAAGCCTGAGCCATAATCCATTGTTCCAGGTGGTGCTGTCACTGCAAAACATGCAGAAGTCAGAATTAATGCTGCAAGACTGTCAGGTCACCCCTGTTGAGACATCCTTGTCCAGAGTCAGCTATGACTTAGTGTTACATGTGTCAGAAGAAGAGGACAATTTACACCTGCGCTGGGAGTTTTCAACTGATCTGTTTAAAGCCAGTCGCATCCGCAAAATGGCGGGACACTTCGATGAGATAGTCAATGAAGTAACCAAACAAGCGGTGGTGCCTGTCAGTTCCGTCGCCACCTCGCGTTGGCAACAGGATCATTTACATCAGCAAAATATCCAGAAAAGCATGCAGTTCTGGCAAAGCCAACTGACAGATGCTGCTCACGGGCGATTATATCAAGACAAATTGATTACCCCGACAACGATGACTCAGGCTGTGAAAGTAAGTATTGATTCTGATATGACAACAGAGTTACAGATGCATGCAGAGCAGCTTAATCTGTCATCGGCTGTTATTTTGCAGGCGTGTCTTGGTATTGCACTGTCTTGTGTAACTCAACAAAGTAACGTGTTGTTTGGCGTTTACAGAGGGGACAATTCTTCGCACGGAGATAAACTGGCCTTCTTGCCTGCTAAGTTATCCGTGAAAGCCCATTCCCCATTCAATGAATTACTCGACGAATACAGCCAGTGGCTCCATCTTGCGCAGCAACATCAGGGCCTCAGTTTTTCGGCGCTGAAAGAAGGCCTGAATGAAGGGGATGAGCTATATCAGGTCGGTATGAGTGCATTGCAGAATGTAACCATTGAGTCGTTGCCTGAAGAAGGACGGCCAGACATTATTTTGCAATTAGAACCTGAAGGGCAGGCAATACAAGGGCAATTGGTGTTCTCAGGTAGCCAACTGGCTGTAACCAGTGCGCAAAGGCTGGCCACTTTGTTTGAACGTGTGGTGAAGGCGGTATCGGAAAACGTGAATGTCATGCCTTCTGATATCCCTCTGATGAATGGCCAGGAAAGGGATCTATGCCTGAATGTCTGGAATGCTACCGATACCGTCTGGCCAGACTCCCTGACTTTGGCTGAAGTGTTTGAACGTCATGTGAGGACTAACCCGGATGCCCTGGCTGTGACCTGGGATGGCGGGTCGTTGACTTACGCGCAACTGAACAACCGTGCTAATCAGTTGGCATCTGTATTAATGGCACAACATTTAGCACAGACAAAAACAGGGCTTGCACCAGATACTTGTATTGCTTTGGTTGTCGAACGTAGCCCAGAGATGATCATAAGCATGCTTGGCGTATTAAAAGCTGGAGCCGCTTATGTGCCGATTGACCCGACGATACCGGCAGACCGACTTCGTTTCATTCTGGACGACACTCAGGCACCGTTGATGATTACTCAGTCAGCATTCCTCAATGCGGTGACAGAATGCTTGAACGGTACAGATTGTTCGTTAGTCAATGTGGATGACGTCATTGCAGAAGATATATTGACAGGTAATCCTGAATCGATGGCATCTTCCAGAAATTTGGCATACGTCATTTATACCTCAGGGACTACAGGACAGCCTAAGGGCGTTATGGTTGAGCAGTTCAGTGTTGTCAATCATGCTTACGGGCTTGCTGCCAAGCTCGGTGATGCTTTTAGTCGTGTTGATTTTTCAACCAATTACAGCTTCGATTTGTCGGTTGCCACCAACCTTTGTCCGCTGTTGACGGGGGCTACTGTTGCCATCTATCAAGGTGATCAACGTAATATTCATGATTATCACCAGCATTTATTGCAGCAGAAAGTGACGCTAGTTAAGTCAACCCCAAGTCTTGCGGAAGCGGCATTTACTTCGATTCCTATGCCGGAATGTACATTGTTACTGGGCGGTGAAGCGTTACATCCGAGCTTACTTAATGTGTTAACAGCCAATTTCAGGCAGGTCTTCAATGAATATGGTCCGACGGAGGCAACCGTCGCAGCAACCATTACAACTATGTCAGATAAAGAGGCTGTTACTATTGGCCAGGCTTTTCCAAATGTCCGTCTGTATTGCCTGAATGAAGAGTTAGAGCCTGCCCCGATTGGTGTTCCGGGTGAGTTATACATTGGTGGAGCGGGTGTTGCCAGAGGGTATTTAAATCGTCCGGCATTAACAGCGCAACGCTTTATTGATAATCCGTTTGTCAGTCTGTCGGATATTCAGAAGGGTTATACGCGTTTATACCGAACCGGTGATTTTGTGCGTTGGACGGATACCGGACACTTGGATTTCATCGGGCGAAATGATGAACAAGTGAAAGTACGTGGATTCAGGGTTGAATTAGGAGAAATTGAAAGCGCACTCCGATCATTACCGGCGATAAATCAGGCTACAGTGGTCGTGCGAGACACAGGCAAGTCGTCGCAGCTGGTGGCTTATGTTGTCGTAAACAGCGGTGAAGAGGCCAGTGAGGCGTATTTACTGGGTTTACTGACATCAATCTTACCCGGACACATGTTGCCTTCAGTAATCATTCGTCTGGAACACATGCCTCTTACTGCTAATGGCAAGATCGACAAAAGGGCGCTACCTGCGCCTGATGCGGAGTTTAGTGAAAACTTTATTGCACCGACACAGCATCTGGAACAGGTGTTATGTCATATCTGGCAAGAGGTGCTGGGTGTGGAGAAAGTCGGTGTGCACGATAATTTCTTCCGTATCGGTGGGGAATCTATTCTGTGCATTCAACTTGTTGCCAGGCTGCGGCGAGAGGGGTTCCAACTTCAGGTAAAAGATGTCTTTGAATCCCCGACTGTAGCTGGGCTGGCTGCCTTGCTCAATCAGGACGCAGAAGAGGCTGAGATTTTGAGCGAACAGGGTGTGCTAGCCGGTGAGTTTGATCTATTGCCAGTCCAGGCTTGGTTCTTTGACCGACAGTTGGCCAATCCACATCATTTTAATCAGTCTTTTACTGTCAATCTTCCCGCCGGTGTCACACAGAAGTCCCTTGAAGAAGCACTTTATGCGTTAACTGAGCATCATGACATGCTCCGGAGCCGCTTCGTGCAGCAAAATGATGGTTCTTACCGGCAGTTTTATAGTTCTGATGTTTCCGCGTCTGTCCCCACACTGCAACACTGGAGTCTCTCCGGTTTATCGACCGAGGAGCAAGAAGAGCGGGCAACTGCGTTTCAGTCCGGCCTGAATATCGAAATTGGCCCGCTGTGGCAAGCGGCGATAGTTTCGGATTATGACGATGGCACGACCCGTTTGTTGTTCACTTTCCACCACCTGGTCATAGATGCAGTGTCCTGCCGGACTGTGGGTGAGCATATGAAGTTGTTACTCACAGGGCAGTCTTTACCTTCTAAAGGTTCAAGTTACCGGCAATGGGTTGAAGCGGTTAAGCAATATGCACGCGATAATGAAAATGAGATTTCATACTGGCAAGACGTGCTTGCCGATCAGGCTGCTTATCAACTTCCGGAAGCACGTAAACATCGTAAATTATCTTTAACTCAGCAGGAAACAAGTCAGCTTTTACACATCGCCAACAAAGGTTTTAACACTGAAATTAATGACTTGCTGCTCTCTGCCCTGGCGCTTTCGCTTTCTCATGCGTTTAAGCGGGAAGTTAACCTTATTACGCTTGAAGGTCATGGGCGGGAAAGTATCCATGACCAGATTGATGTTACTCAGGCCGTTGGCTGGTTTACGACACATTTCCCAGTCAGATTGACAGCATACGACACAATTGCCGAGACGATTATCAGAACGAAAGAGTCCTTACGGACAATCCCTAAAAAAGGATTGGGGTTCAGCTCGCTCAATTATCAGGGAAGCGTGGCGAATGCCAGCCTGCCAGCGGTTGGTTTTAATTATCTGGGTCAATTAGATACAGGAACCACAGCAGAGCCATCGCAAGACTGGCAAATGAAAGCTGAAGGCCTGGGGATGATTATCGATAAGGCTAATCAGGAAGCCTTACAACTGACTATCTATGGTGGTGTCCAGCAAGGTGTGCTGACATTTGAATGTATTTCCCTGATGAGTAATGAAACGACCGACAGTGTAATTCAGTATTTCGAACAATATCTGCAACAGGTTATCAGTGAGGCATCAGCAAAAGCCTATGAGGGAGGTCAGCTGACACCCAGCGATGTTTCAGCTGATATTTCCTTGGCTCATCTGCGTCATCTGCAAGGAAAGTTTAATGTGGATGAAGATACGACAATAGAACCTGACGCTGCTCCGAGCAAAACGATAAGGATATAACCATGATTGAACTATTGAAAGAACTCACAGCGCAGGGCATTGCAATATGGGCTGATGGCGCAGATCTTGAGCTCAGTTTTGAGGAGCAGATTTCGCCTCAGTGGGTTGAAACGCTGACCGACAATAAGAGTGATCTGGTTAGCTGGCTGAACAGTCAAGGGATCACGAATAAAAAAGCGTATCAAGATTTGATGGTACGCGTTGAGTTTCAAAGTGACCCTGAAGAAGATAGTCAGCATGTGCAGAAAAACAAAATTGAGGCGATATTTCCGGCAACCGGATTGCAACAAGGATTCATTTATCATTCGCTTCGGCAGCCAGATGATGATGCTTACCAGACGCAGATCCTGATTGATTACCATCTCGCTCTGGATATTAAGTGTTATAAACAGGCGTGGCGTTATGCTTCTTTGACGTATCCCGCTTTACGCATAGCTTTTGATTGGCAAGAATCTCCGGTGCAAATAATCACATCGGCGGCGAGTATCACTGACCGTCATTTCACCGTGCTTGACTTGTCTCATCTTACAGAGGCAGAGAGAGGGAAAAGCATTCAAGGGCTGCAAAGTGAGGATCAACGTAAACGCTTCGACTTGTCGCAACCAGGTTTGCTGCGTTTTACTGTGATCAAACAGAGCGAGCAACATTTTACTGTAATGAGGACTCAGCATCATGCGATTGCTGATGGCTGGAGTGGCCCTGTTTTATTACAGGAAGTTCATCGTATTTATCAACAATTACGTCTTGCTAACTTCACTGAAGTTAAGGCTGAAACCGCTTATATAGATACGCAGGCTTACTGGCGTAAAATGTTGCCCAAAGCTGAGTCTTACTGGAAGGTGGAGAAAGAACGCTGGAAACATACAAATGATATCAACGTGTTGCTGGATAAACCGATTGATTTAACTGCTCCTTGTCAGATTGAACAGCCCGCCTTAGTGACTTTTCGCATTAGCGGTGAAGCTTATCAATCCTTGAAAGCTATGTGTCGTCAGCAAGGGGTGACACTCAATGCCGCCGTACAATTTGGCTGGCATAAAGTATTACAAGTCTATACTCGTGACGAGCAAACCATTGTCGGAACCACGGTATCGGGGCGGGATATTCCAGTAAGTGGTATTGAAAATAGTGTTGGATTATTTATTAACACTTTACCCTTGTCTGTCGATTGGGAGAGCGCAGAAACAGCAGGAAATGTGCTTCAACGCCTTCAGAAAAACATTGCCAGCCTCAATACATACAGTGCGGTGCCGTTAGCATCATTGCAGGGAAGTGAAGGTAAACTTTTTCATAGTTTATTTGTTTTTGAAAATTACCCTGTACCAGCATTGAGTCATGAACTGTGCGCAGACTCAATTGAAACCAGTTTTCGGTTTCGTGATGCAAGAATAAAAAATGATGTGCCATTAACTCTGATCGCGCAAGAAATTGAACAGAAATTATTATTGACACTGTATTTCAACCACAGTTGGATTTCATCTGAAAAAGCGGAACGGCTTCTTGCTCAGGTTGCTGTGGTTTTAGCGCAGATCTCAGAAAATCCGGCAGTTGAACATCAGTCGATCAGCCTGTTAACCAAGTCTGATCGAGAGAACAAAATAACAAAAATCAATAATGCTCTTGATGATGACGCTGGATATTATTCAGGAACATTACATGGTCTGGTAGATGAGGTAATACAGCATGCACCAGAGAAAATCGCCGTTGTTTGTGGTGATCGCCAGTTAAGCTATTGTGCGCTTGATACACAGTCGACCAAATTAGCGCGGCACATCAGAGTATCGTATTTTAAACGTTATGGGCTATCTATGCCGCCAGAAACCTTGGTGTCGTTGTTGCTTGAGCGAAATGAAGACATGATTGTTGCGATACTGGCCGTATTGAAAGCTGGTGGAGCTTATGTGCCCATTTCTCCGCAAGCCCCCGAAAAACGAATTGCTCAATTACTAACGCATACTCAAGCTCCCTTACTTTTATTCAGTGATGAAAGTTGTCTCTCTGTTAAAAATGAATTTTGGAAAAATATTGAGCAGGATATTCAGTGTATTAACCTCAGTCAGCCAATCGTTATTGATGATAAATATGAAACTGAAGGGTATTTGCCGATAGTCAGCCCAAGTAACTTAAGTTACGTCATTTATACATCAGGTACTACCGGTAAACCAAAGGGAGTGATGCTTGAGCATCGTCAGGCTCTAAATACTATTCAGGCCCTTCATGATGTATACGATATTAATTCTTCGCACAATCGGGTAACGTTTTTCAGTGATTATACCTTTGATGTATCTGTATCAGAAATATTCAACACATTGGGCTGGGGAGGAGAGTTGCATATTCTGCAAGACAGAGAAAGGAAAGATATCGAAGCTCTGTCCTGTTATCTTGATGAGCAGGATATCCATTACGCATTCTTACCTCCTGCAATATTGGGCCTCATGCCAAAGCGTCGTTATTCATCACTTCGCAGGATTATTTTTGCTGGTGAACCTTGTGATCCTGTCGCTTGTCGGTACTGGGCTGAAAACTACAGTCTATATAATTATTATGGCCCTACAGAAGCTGCTATCTATGCCACAGGTGGACAAGTCACCCCGGAGACACTGAATGTTATTGGCCAGGCGATCAAGGGGGGACAGTGTTATATTCTTGACCCGGCTGGTAACCTGTTACCTGATGGCGTACCCGGCGAGTTGTATCTGGCAGGGAAAGGCATTGCCAGAGGATACTATGACGATCCAGCACTCACGGCAGAAGCTTTCACTTCCCCTATTATAGAACACCCATATATTGCCAAAAGCGAGCTATGGTATCGGACAGGCGATCTTGTCAAGCGTTTAGACAATGGAGCTATCCAGTACCTTGGTCGTGTTGACCGTCAGATTAAGCTGAGAGGATTTCGGATCGAATTAAATGAGATCGAATCTGTATTGACCTCTCATGAATCTATTGATCAGGCCGTTGTTGTTTTGGCAGAACAAAGCGGTAATAAATACCTGATTGCTTATGTTGTCAGTGCTCAAACTCATAATGTTAAAGAGTCTGTGTTGGAGCATTTTCTCTCTGAGCGCTTACCTTACTACATGCTTCCCGCACGCTATATTACACTGACGTCTATCCCATTGAGCCTGAGCGGGAAAGTGGATCGTAACGCTTTGCCAACCCCTGATATAAAGTTTGAAAATAAACGGGGTCCGCGTACCGAGCTGGAAGCCAGTCTGTGCCGGCTCTGGCAAAATGCACTTGGAGCAGAGTGTGTCGGAGTTGACGATGACTATTTCACGCTGGGGGGCAATTCAATTACTGCGATAAAACTGCAGGCCCTAGTGTCACGAGAGCTAGGTTATCACTTTAGTCTGGATACGTTATTCAGGGAAAGAACGGTGTCGAAGCTGGTGAAAGTGCTTTCAAGTGAATCTTTCCAGCCCATTATTTCAGCCGGTAAAAGTCAAGTACCTGTCCTGTCTTATGCGCAAGAAAGGTTGTATTTCATTCATGAACTAGAGCAGGGAAACACCAGTTTCCACATTCCTCATCTTTTCCATTTGTCGCCGCAAACCGATAGGAAAAAATTGATTCGCGCATTTCAGACTGTAGCCCTTAAACATACAGTTTTATTGCAGGGATTTGAAATGACGGATCTGGGCGCGAAATCCTTTCTTGCATCTGGCGAATTGCCTGTGACTGAAGAGCAGGTTGATCAAGCGGGGCTGCGTGCTTGCGTGGAGCATGCAATCCAACAGCCTTTCCGGCTGGAGTCAGAGCCACCGGCTCGGCTGCATAGTATTAATGTTTGCGGACAGTATTATCTGTTAGTCGTTTTTCATCACATTTGCTTCGACGGCTGGTCGTACGACGTGCTGAAGCAGGATGTTGAGAATGTGTATCATCAACACGATACTGATAACAGCCAACTGCAGCCCGCAATAGTAGACTATTCTGATTATGCCAGATGGCAACGAGGGTCACTTGTTGGTGAGACGGGGCAACAGTTGGAACGTTTCTGGCGAACGTATCTGGAAGGGGCAGAAACATTAAATCTGCCACATGATTATAAAAGGCCACAGAAAGCGAATTATTGCGGTCAGAATATACCGTTTACATTGTCATCAACTCTGGTGGAAAGTGTCCGAGAAAGAGCCCAACAGTTGGGTGTAACACTGCATACGTTCTTATTGTCTGCTTTTCAATTATCACTGGCAAAACTTACTGGCCAGAGTGATGTTGTGATTGGTGTTCCCTCTGACAATCGTGATCACCCTCAAACACAGGACATGATTGGCTGTTTTATCAATGTGTTGCCGATTCGTGTGTCTATATCAGCAAAGCAAAGTATTGTTTCAATGGTAGCGTCAGTTCAGAAAGCACTGCTGTTAGCTAAAAAACATCAAGCTTTGCCATTTGAGCGCATTGTGGAGGTACTTAATGTGCCAAGGGAAGCAGCGCGACATCCTGTCTTTCAAGTTATGTTCAGCTTGCAGCATGCATCGGAAGATCAGCAAGAAAACGGTGTATTACGGTCCGTTAAACCAGAAATGCTGCAAGCGTTGTATTCTCCGGCTAAATACGATGTGAATTTACAGCTAATCGACAATGGACAATCTGTACAAGGTACATTGAACTACGCATCGTATTTGTTTGAGCAAGAGACTGTTTGCCGCATTGCCCGTATTTACCAACGGGTGCTCCAAGAGATGTGTGACAACCCCAGTCGACGTACCGGAGATATTAACACCCTCACGACAGAAGAACGTCAGATGTTACTTTCGACCTGGAGTAGCACACCCGCAACTGCTTGTTCACACATACCGCTGCATCAGCAGTTTGAAGCCCAGGTAAGCGATACGCCTGATGCAGATGCTGTTACTTACCAGGGCAAAACAATTACATACAGCCAGCTCAATAGCCTGGCAAATCGTCTGGCAAGAAAAATACGTAATTGTTATGAAGCACAGCATAAAGCACCCATGCAGGCAGATACACCTGTAGGACTTTATATTGAGCGCGGTACAGACATGGTGGTGGCTATACTGGCCACGTTGAAAGCAGGAGGTGCATTTGTTCCGCTTTCTACGACTATGCCCCCTGCTAGAATCCGACATATGGTGCAGGATTGTACTTGCTCCATTGTTCTGACAGAACCACATTTAGCTCATCAGTTTTCTGACCTTCTTACGGGTCTGGTATCTCCTCCAGTGACGCTTGTGGTTTCGGGTGATAATAGTCTTGAAGCCTTGCCTGATCATAATCTCAATTATGCAGTGAAAGCACAGGATCTGGCTTATATCATGTATACATCGGGAACAACGGGTGAACCCAAAGGTGTCATGCTTGAACATCAGGCATGGTGGCATTTACTTGCAGCTGTGCGTGAAAAATTGGGATGGGAAATTAAGCACGTACTGAGTCTGACAAATTACACCTTTGATATCTTTGGTCTTGAGCTGGGGCTCGCTCTGGTCTCTGGCGGCCATTTGGTATTGTCTGATATTGAGCATGCACATGATGAATTGAGGAGCAGACATCAGGAAATTAACTTTATTCAGAATACGCCGTCGTTATGGCAGCGTTTTCTTTCTGAAGTATCGATTGATTATCCAACCAGCCATATACAAGTGCTTTGTGGAGGAGAGAGTAGTTCAGGTCAGTTATTCAGTTCGCTGAAAAGGCTTTTTGGCCAGGTATTCCAAGTTTACGGTCCGACTGAAACCTGTATTTGGAGCACGTTAAGTGAGGCTGACCCTTTGCATCAGGCAGTCATAGGTAAGCCGCTCTCCGGTGAGCGTTGTTATGTGCTGGATGTGTTGGGTAATCCTGTTCCAGTAGGCTCGCAAGGTGAACTGTATATTGGTGGTTGTGGTTTGGCGAGAGGCTACTTTAATCAAACGACGCTGACTAACGAGCGTTTTATCCGGAATCCTTTTCTTCCTGGTGATATGCCGGAAGAACGTATTTATAAAACGGGTGATCTGGCTCGCTGGTTACCATCTGGTCATCTTGAGTTTCTTGGTCGAAATGATGATCAAATTAAAATCCGAGGTTTACGGATTGAGTTGGGCGAAATTCAAAGTGCTTTGATTGGTATTGATCAAATAGAACAGGCGGCGGTTATTTTAGGAAGTTATCAATCACGACCTATGTTGCTGGCCTATGTTGTAATGAAAATGCATTGCCAATTTGAACGAGACAGCATTGAAGCAATGCTTAGCACCAAGCTGCCAGAATATATGTTACCGGCTAGCTATAGTTGTGTTGCGTCATTACCGGTTAATAGTAATGGCAAGCTGGATATAAAGTGTTTACCGGAACCCAGGTTCGATGACGAAATTACCCATGTTTCTCCACGAACACCTATCGAAACCCAGTTATGCGAACTTTGGCAGCAAGTCTTAAACAGACCTAAAGTTGGTATCTTCGATAACTACTTCCGTATTGGTGGAGATTCTCTCCAGGCTGCACGTCTTGTTGCTTTATGTAATCAGTCTTTTAATTCCACCCTGACGATTGCTGAGTTCTTTGAGTGTAAATCTGTTGCTTTACTCGCTGAGCGTATTAGCCACTGCCAACCGCGGGGTATAGAACAACGCCATGAAGCAGACACTCATTCCACGCCAACAGAGATTATTGGACTATAAGCTATGTATTTACTTATTCAGCAGATCATTAATCACAACATGGCTATCTGGCTTGATCGTGATGAAATTAAACTGGCAATGCGAGGTCAACAGCCGGATCAGACGCTGGTGACACAACTGCGATCATTAAAGCCTCAAATTACAGCTTATCTTGCAGAGCAAGGTATTTTCTCTCAGGCAGACTTTGAGCAATGGTCAGATTTACAGCCTACTCCCGTTTCGTATGGGCAGGAGCAGTTACTGTTTATTGAGCATTTAGATGCGGGTGCTGCAGCATATCATATGCCATTGTTTGTTAGCGTGAAGCGTGGGGCGAGTGTTAGCAGAATTAAAGCAGCTTTGGATCATGTGGTGGAAAGGCACAAATTACTCAATGCTGTTTACCAGGTGGGTGAGCATTCAACAATGCGGTTACTGCAGGAACCTATCTCTATGTCTTCGCAGTCTGTTGAAAGCGCAGATCTGCTGAAAGAAAGAGTACAGCAAGCCGTTTTGCGTCCTTTTGCTCTGAATGAGGAGCCGCCATTTCGCTGTCATCACTTTCATTGTGAAAGTGATGAATATTTACTTTTTATCTGGCACCACATTGCTTTTGATGGCTGGTCTCAGAATATTTTTCTTCATGAACTGAAAGCTTTCTATACGGCGCTGTCTGAGGGCAGAGAGGCTGCTTTACCAGAATTGACTTCAGGTTATGCTGACTTTGCCCGTCAGCAACGATCAGGAAGTATCGCAGATAAAAATGCTGAAAGTTTAGCGTACTGGAAATCAGTATTAGCCGATGCTGAAACTCTGTGTTTACCCTTGGATTATACGCGTCCAGTGCAATTCAAGTCAGAAGGTGATCATGTTGACTTTAGCCTGAGCGAAATGCTGACAGAGCAGTTAAAGCAGCTTGCCAGAGAACAGGAAACCACTTTGTATACCATTTTGTTGTCTGCATTGTACGTTTCATTGGAGTGTTTATCTGGCCAGCGTGATGTGGTGGTGGGAACACCTGCAGAAAACCGTCCTACAACTGACACTCAGGCATTGATCGGGTACTTTGTAAATGCGTTACCCCTGAGATTAGAGCTTGATAAAGCCTGGACGACCGCTGAGCTGATTCATCACGTTCATCAACTTGTCCTTAATGCAAGAAAACATCAGGAAGTGCCATTTGAATGTATAGTCGATGAATTGGCTGTGGAACGGGATTTGTCGCAGCACCCGTTGTTTCAGGTAATGTTTGCCTTTCATTCATTCGACGGTACTTTTGTAGATGATCTTCCTTTTGATTTTGTGCCCAGTGAAGATGATCCTACGAAAGCCTATCATCCCGCAAAATTTGATCTGCATGTTTCCGTGCAAAATACGGATAATCAGCTTACAGGCAGCATAGTTTTTGCAAAAGCTTTGTTTAACAAGGAAACGGTGACCCGTCTGGTGGCTCTGTATCAACAAGTTCTTAAGAACATGCTACAAAGCCAATATCGCTCGCTCGCTGAATACAATTTACTATCGGCTGCTGATCAGCACTCAATTGACTTTTGGAATCGGCAATCATCAGTGACGCTGTCACATTCCACTCTTTGCCAGGCTTTTGAGCACCAAGCAGAATGTTTTCCTCATCGTATTGCTCTTCAAATGGCTGAAGCCAAGCTTACTTATGCTCAGCTCGATCAGACGTCAGATCAGTTAGCACAGCAAATTAGGACTCGTTATCAGCAATTGGCAGGAAAACATCTTTCACCGGATACGTTAATTGCGGTGTATATGGACCGTTCGTTTGAAATGGTGCTTAGTCTCTTAGCTATTTTAAAGGCAGGGGGGGCTTATTTACCATTAACTCCAGAGTCACCGGACGACAGAGTTCAGTTTATTGTAGACGATGCCAAGCCTGTTATGCTTCTCACGCAGGAGGAGTACATTGGAAAAATGGACTTTGTACTTGGTAAGACGCACCAGCAACCAGTAATTCAGACCGTTTGTTTGCCCGCTTTATTAGCAACTTCTTCTCCCAGTAAACTTAATATTATAAACGATCCACAAGATCTGGCTTATGTTATATATACATCTGGCACTACTGGGAAACCTAAAGGTGTTATGCAGACGCACTGTAATGTCTTACGACTATTTTCTGCCAGTGAGGAAGGCTTTAAGTTTAATGAGAGTGATACCTGGTTGCTGTATCACTCTTTTTCTTTTGATTTTAGTGTGTGGGAAATCTTTGGCGCCCTGTTATTTGGCGGGCGACTGGTCATTCCTGAGAAAGCGTGTATTCGAGACTTTTCGCGCCTGGCTCAGCTTTGCGCACAGGAAGAAATTACTGTATTGAATCAAACACCGGAAGCATTCTATGCTTTCTCGGATGTTGTGCTGTCAGAGTCGATTGTTTTTCCATCGTTACGCTATGTTATTTTTGGTGGGGATAAATTAAATATTCATCAGCTGAAACCCTGGTGGAATAGATTTGGTGATGAAGTGCCCAAACTCATCAACATGTATGGTATTACGGAAACCACAGTTCATGTGACTTATAAATCACTTTCCCGACAAGATTTAACTGCTCAGTCATTAATTGGAAAACCACTTTCTGATATGACAGCCCATGTTCTTGATGAAAGAGGAAGACCTTTGCCCATTAATGCGGTAGGCGAACTTTTCATTGGTGGAGGAGGCCTGGCAAGGGGATACTTGAATCGTGATAGCTTAACGCGTGAGCGTTTTATTGATACTTCTCAATACGGTAGGTTGTATAAGACTGGGGATTTGGCCCGCTGGCTACCCAATGGTGAGTTGGCTTATGTGGGGCGTAATGACCACCAAGTTAAAATTCGGGGCCACCGTATTGAGTTGGGTGAAGTTGAGCAGGCATTATTAGCCATTGATGGTATAAAATTATCAGTCGTTATTGCACTTCAGCGAGCTGGAAAACAAGTTTTGGCTGCTTACGTTGTGATGGAAGACGGTTGCGTGTTTATCGCTCAGAAAATCGCAGATGCGCTAAATCAGAGTCTACCAGAATACATGCAGCCAGCGAGTATAAATGTGTTAAATGCGATTCCATTGACGGTAAATGGTAAGCTCGATAGGGTAGCATTACCCGAGCCGTGTTTTAGTGCACCGGATCAATTTCATCCACCCCGAGACAATCTGGAAAAGCAGCTTTGTGAAATATGGCAGTCAGTGCTTGGAGTAAATCGAGTCGGTATTCAAGATAATTTCTTTCAGGTTGGCGGTGATTCTATTCTTGCAATACGACTGTTGGGTCGTCTTTCATTAATAGGGCTACAGTTGCCATTAAATGTTTTCTACGCAAACCCCACGATTTCAGGCATTACAAGTGGTGTTAATCAATCAGATGTGAAAAGCGACTATCAAGCGTTTAGTCTTCTTTCAGATGATAAAAAGAAAAATTTGATTAATAATATTTCAGATAATTTGACTGATGCTTATCCAGCAACACAGCTTCAGCAAGTTATGTTATTGGAATCGTCATTAAGCCGAGGTGTTTACCATGATGTTTTCCGTTATTCCATCAATATCCCATTTGATTACAAACGGTTCAGAAAAACACTTTTTGACCTGATACACCGTCATGAAACGTTACGAACTGCGTTTATTGAAGATGATGAACATGGGTATATCGGTGTGGTTCATCAGCATGTTGACCTCGTGATAGACATTGTTGAATCTCAAGACTGGAGCACATTACTTGATACGCAACATGATAAGCCATTTGATACGACTCAGCCTCAACTGCTCCGCTGTATTATTAGCGACATAACAACAGGCGGCTTTGAATTAAACCTGGCTATCCATCACGTCATTTTAGATGGCTGGAGTTTGGCAAGTTTAGTGACCGAACTACTGAATATTTATAGCAGTCATTGCGTCACTGAGCTAGTGTCAAATCCGCCAATGGGAATGTATGCTGAGTCGGAATTGGCTGCCATGTCGGATGAAGAGTCAGTGTCTTTCTGGAAACAGTATTTAGCTGGCTATGAGATGCCGGATTTCCCTATTGTGTCGCAGGATTGTCCACAACACTCTGAACTGGACAAAGCGGTCTATGAGCTTTCTGATGCCGAAAGTAGCGCGATACTAACATTGTCTTCAACATTGAATATTTCAGTTGATACTCTCTTTTTGGCTATTTATCACCATACAATTTCTAAAATACAAAACTGTGATGATACTGTTATTGGATTGATTGCTAATAACAGGCTGGAAATACCTGGTGGCGATAAAATGTTAGGCGTTTTCCTGAATGTTTTGCCCTTCAGACCCCAAATTTCATCGAACATGGGTACCATCGCTGACTGGTTAAAAAGTTATTCATATGAGAAAGACAGAGTTTTGCGACACAAACGAATTCCTTACACCAAAATAAAGGAATCTTCATTAAAAACAAATGTCACTTTAAACATCTCGTTTAACTACACCCATTTCCATGTTTACGATGAAGTCAGCCAAGATAAACGGATTCTTCAGAAGGGGCAGGGGTATGATAAAAATGATATTCCCCTGACGCTGAATGTTGTTCGGCATCAGGACCGTTTTATTCTTTCATTGCAAGCACATAAGCAGTCAGTCAGCAAGGTTGTTTTTCAGCAATTACATCAATATTTAGGAATGATGGTCAATGAGATGAGCAAAGTGTCAGCTCAACATCCATTTCATCATTTATCAAGATTAACTATTGAAGACCAAAAAAGACTAAGAGATTGGCAGTATGGAACGCGTTCCAAAGTAGTTTCTGATAGCTTGAGTGATTTATTTGAACGTCAGGTGGCTCGTTCTCCAGAACATATCGCATTGGTGTTCGGTAATAAAGTAATAACGTATAAGACGTTAGATGAAAAAGCAAATCAACTCGCATGCTTGATATCTGAACAGTATCAACAACAATGTGGTCAACCCTTTGAGGCGGGAACCATGGTTGGGCTTTTTTATGACCGTGGCATTGAAATGGTTATTGCGATGCTGGCAGTGTTAAAAGCAGGCGGTGTCTATGTGCCAATCTCACCGTCTTACCCGGATGACAGAGTTGGATTTATTGTATCAGATATTCAGTCACCTGTTCTGCTGACACAGCCGGCTTTGAAAACGAAATTAGTAAAATGCCTGCAAGATCCCGGCAGCTATTCGTTACTGACTCTGGAACAATCAGCGCAAAGTGAAAAATATCCACACCATAGACAAGTAACAGAGAGTGATTTGGCATATGTCATATATACATCAGGTACAACGGGAAAACCGAAAGGGGTTAAAGTTACCTCATCAAGCGTATTGAACTTACTTAACAGTGAACATTTCAATACCAGTTAC
The DNA here is from genome assembly GCF_022014395.1 of Photobacterium sp. WH77. Lineage (NCBI taxonomy): Bacteria > Pseudomonadati > Pseudomonadota > Gammaproteobacteria > Vibrionales > Vibrionaceae > Photobacterium > Photobacterium sp. WH77. The sequence goes on from NZ_JAKLTE010000008.1 coordinate 61,373, forward strand.
GCAAGGTGTTGTTGCTGGACAAACTATGTGTTTGATATCTCGGTGGTTGAAATATTCTCATCCCTGCTTAATGGCAGTACATTGCATATTCTGAACGATGATACTCGTTCAGATCAGCAACGCTATTTCGATTACTTACAGGATCATTCTATTGAATCTGCCTATGTTCCACCGTTTTATATCGGGGCACTGTCGAGGTGGTTAGAAGAAAATACTGGTCAACTGCATTTGAAACGCGTACTGACAGGGGTGGATAAAATCTTGCCTGAGCATGCAGCAGGCCTGCTTAAGCAGGGCGTTGTTCTGATTAATTCGTATGGTCCGACGGAAACAACCGTAGCCAGCACTGCTTTGCATGTCACCGCAATAAATCCGGAGTGGTCAGTGATACCAATCGGGAAACCCACGGACAATGAAATCTGTTATGTACTTGATAAACAATTGCTGCCTGTTCCAGTCGGTACGGTCGGGGAACTTTATATTGGCGGAGCAGGTGTCGCGCAAGGTTACGTAAATCGACCTGAGTTGACCTGCGAGCGTTTTTTACCCGATCCTTACGCAACATTGGCTGAGAAGGAAAATGGCTGGACACGAATATATAAAACCGGTGACTGGGTTCGGTGGCTGCCAGATGGAAACCTTGAGTATCTGGGGCGTACTGACGGACAGGTAAAAATTCGTGGGCATCGTATCGAATTGGCTGAGATCAGGGCAGTATTGGCAGAGTTGCCACAGGTTGCTGATACGACTGTCATATTACAGACTGTGGCGAATGAGCCGGCCATAGTGGCATACGTGGTGCCAAAGCCGGGTTGTATTTTGGAGTCTGGCTCGTTGGCTGCGTGGGTGGCAGAGAAATTGCCTGTGTATATGCTGCCGCAATACTATGTAGTGATGAAATTACTGCCATTAACGATAAACGGTAAGCTGGACAAGCAGGCATTACCTATACCAGAAGTGACGGAAAGCCAATCACATCACTTACCTCAAACTGATCTTGAAATTAGCCTTGCTCAGATTTGGCAATCGGTTCTTGGGATTAAGTCGATCGGCTTAACGGATAATTTTTTCTATATTGGCGGGCATTCACTACATGCCATACGTGTGCTGGCCAAGATAAAAGAAGACTTGCAATTGGAAGCCACTATAGGATTAATGTTCTCTTATCCTACCATTGCGGAAATTATTCCTCATTTGCAGCCACTTGCCAAGTTATCTGCGGTAATCATGCCGTTGGGTATGTCAAAATACCCCCTCTCATACGCACAGGAACGAATGCTGTTTCTAGATGCTTATGGTGCCGCGGGAAGCGCTTATAACGTGCCATATTTATTGATGCTGGATGAAGATGTGGGTGTAAACTGTCTTCAGCAGGTGCTCAATATTGTAGTTAAGCGTCATGCAGTGTTGCACTCAGTGTTTAACATTGATGAGAATGGAAACACGTATCAGCAAATAGTAGAGGCCGCCCCTGAGCTTGTTTGCCATCATTGTGAAAGCCAACAGGAAATCAGAGAGTATACTGAGAAGCAGTCTGCGATTCCTTTTGTACTCTCAAAGGAAATTCCGCTTCGAGTATCATTGATCGATAGTCCCGACGGTTGCTATGTCTTTTTTCTTTGGCACCACATCGCCATTGACGGTTGGTCTGTTGATATTTTTATCAATGAATTTATGTCGTGTTATCAGGCGATTAAAGCGCATCAAATATGGCATGCTCCAGAACTAACCATAAACTATGGTGACTATGCTTACTGGCAGCGTCAGCAAGAGAAAAAGGAACGGTATGCAGTATCTCAAGCGTTCTGGTTTGATGCCCTAAAAAATCTCACCCAACTGGAATTGCCAACCGATCACCAACGTCCTTCTCAAATCGATTACACTGGTAATAATGTCAGTATCAACTTATCTGAGGAACAGGCTGAAAATCTTCTTTTACTGGCTCAGCAAGAAGGCGTTACTCTGCATTCTTTATTATTAAGTGGATTCATGCTGACATTGTCTGTGCTGAGTCGACAGGAAGACATTGTGGTTGGTATTCCTGCTGAGTTGCGGGATATGGCAGAGGTTCAGTCTCTGGTTGGCCTTTTCGTTAACAGTCTGCCAATCAGGGTATCGGTAGACCAGACATGCAAGGGTTCTGAGTTTATTCATCAGGTTCATAATAATGTCGTACAGGCTAAATCTCAGCAGAACCTGCCATTTGAAAAGCTTCTGGATGTTTTACAAATTCCTCGTGATCCTTCAAGACATCCTATATTCCAGGTAATGTTTACTTTGGAACAGCAGCAAGAGAGAAACACAGCGAATATACCTGAGGGGGAGCAGAGAGATATATCGGGCCTTAACTCAGCGAAGTTTGATTTGAGTATGCATTGGCAAGCATCGCCAGGCAGCTTACAAGGGACAATGAACTTTGCATCCCGGCTATTTGACAAAGAAACTATCGAGAGTTGGAGTAAGCTTTATATCCACGTACTAGATCAATGGATAACTAAGTCAGAGCAACCAATGACAGCGCTGACTTGGCTATCAGCGAGAGATCATCAGGATTTGATAACCCGCGATATCTTTCAGTCTGAACAAATACCGTATTCTTCGTTGCCAGCGGCGTTTGAAGCGCAAGTTAGCCGGTATCCTGAGCGTGTTTCGCTTGAATTTGGCGATAAGAAACTGACATACCGGGAGCTGAACAATAAAGTCAATCAGATGGCTGTTTATTTGAGTCATTGTGGTGTGCAGCGAGGCAATTTCGTTGGTTTACTGTTACATCGCTCTATGGAACAAGTCATTACTCTGTTGGCTGTCCTTAAAATCGGGGCAAGCTATGTTCCTATTGACCCAGTTAATCCTTTAAATCGTATAAAGTATATTATAAATAATGCAAAGCTTTCATATTTGCTGACTCATGATGAGTACTCTGATGCTCTTCTGGGTGTTGTGCTGTCAGTGATTGACGTGGATAAAGTACTGGAGGAGAGTTCGTTTTGTTCTCAAGTGTTCGACTTAAAAGAAACTGAAGTGACTGGGGATGATACGGCCTATGTGATTTATACATCAGGTTCAACAGGGGAGCCTAAAGGAGTAGCAGTCAGCCACCATAATGTTCTTAGATTGTTTCGGGCTTGCGCAGAATATTTTGAATTTTCTTACCGTGATACTTGGACGCTTTTTCATTCTTATGCTTTCGATTTTTCGGTATGGGAGATATGGGGGGCCCTACTGAAAGGAGGACGCTTGGTGATTGTGCCTGATGAAATCGTGAAATCGGCTGAGGCAATGGTGCAACTGGTGAGCACAAAACAGGTTACTGTACTCAGCCAGACACCATCTGCCTTTAATCTATTTTCTACAGAAGCGGTCAAAGCCGGTATTCGAAACTTCTGTCTGAGGTACGTGATCTTTGGGGGTGAGGCCCTTAAGCTGAAAAAACTACAGCCCTGGATAGAGACATACGGTGATGAAACACCGCAACTGGTGAACATGTATGGTATTACAGAAACGACTGTGCATGTTACGCATCGTGTTATCCGACATAGCGACATGGAACGTTCAGCGAGTATTATTGGCAAGTCATTATCTGATCTATATACCTATGTATGTGACGATCAGGGTAGGCTACTTCCACAAGGTGCAGTTGGAGAATTGTATGTCGGTGGCGATGGGGTGACTACAGGGTATTTACATTTACCAGAATTAACCGTGCAGCGATTTATACCTGATCCTTTCTCTGAGGGGAAAGGACGAGTTTATCGAAGCGGTGATTTGGTGCGGCGAATTCATGATGGAGAACTTGAATACTTGGGGAGAATGGATCATCAGACCAAGTTAAGAGGTTATCGTATTGAGTTAGGCGAAATTGAGCAGGTTATTTTACGCAGTAAACTGGTAAAAGATTGCGTTGTATTGCTGAAATCTCATGGTATAGGTGAGCCTCAACTTATCGCATTTATTGTGAATACATCGAAGGAAACCCAAGAAATAGCATCGAGTATAAGATCTTTTCTTCTGACCCTGTTACCCGATTACATGATTCCGGCTCACTACGCAGTTATTCCTGAGATACCGTTGACAGTAAATGGTAAAGTCGACCGCCAACGGTTGCTTAGTGCTACAGAAATACAGGTTGCAAGTGCAGCTTACGTAGAGCCTGGCGACGAAGTTGAATCAAAGCTTTGCAGTATCTGGCAAAGCTTACTGGGTCTTGAACGTGTTGGAATCCATGATAATTTCTTTGCGATTGGTGGTGACTCAATGAGCGTAGTCAAGCTGGTGATGCAATCCAGCAGACAAGGTCTTCACTTTTCAATCAAGGAGTTATTTGAATATCAGACTGTTGCTCAGATAGCAAAGGTAGTCCGTGTTAATAGCAATGATCTCTCTAGCACGTTAAAACCTGCTCCAATGGCCTTGCTAAGTACTAAGTTGTCTGCTGATGATAGGTACCTGGCTCACCAGGTTGGTGCTGAAGATATTTACCCTGTAAGCAGTATGCAGGCGTTAATGATCCATCACCATAAAGCTTCCTCTGATATCGGCATCTATCAGCCGCAGGTTCTATTTAGCCTCAGTGGCTTACATGTTAACGTCTCCGCCGTCACACATGCTATGAAAGAAATGCTAGAGAAGCATCCTACGCTTCGGACTATCTTTATTCGCAGTGACAACAGTGAGTACAGGCAGTTGGTAATGCCAGCTGATGTTGTGGAAATATCGGTGAACGATGCTGATCAGATCCCTCATTCGGAAAGAAATGCATTTTCACTGGCCATTTGTAAACAGGAGCAGGTCCAAAAGTTTGAGCTAGGTAGTGCAAATACGAGAGTGAAAATTCTTCGCTACGATGACTCTCGAGTAGACTTCATGATGACCACGCACCATGCAATTGAAGACGGCTGGGGCCTTGTTGAACTGTTAAACGCATTATTCTCAGAAATAGAGAATAATGGAAAAGGCATAATTCAACCGAAAAATACGTCAGTGGTCAATGTGTTTAAAGAAGCCGTAGCCTTGGAGTTGGAAGCTGCTTCAAATAACACTTTTAAGTCGCAATGGACAGAATTATTGTGTGACTATTCACCTATGCCTCATTTACCAACCAATACTCAATCGACGGGTTATCAGAAAGTGACTCGTTCTATTGATACCCTTCGCTGGCAGAAAGTATCAAGAGTGGCTAGTCATCTTGGTGTACCGGTAAAAACACTCTTTCTCTATGCTTATCATAAAGCGCTGGGGAACGTACTGAATACCTCTTTGGTAACCGTTGATGTGGTGTCAAATGGGCGTTCCGAGCGTTTAAGCAACCCGCTCGATGGCGTTGGTCTTTACTGGCGATTTTTGCCACTTACTCTCAATGTAGGCTTGCCTGTTGAACAAGCAATAGAAAAATTGGCAAAAAAGCAGATCCAAGCTGAAATGTGTGCATTGTACCCAGTTGATGATATTGCAGGGCTTGTTGGAGAAAAGTCGTTAACATATGCTGCGTTTAACTTCATGCATTTTTCAAATATCGCTAGCAGGAAGAACGATAATGAAATGGATGTACGTTGTTTATATTCGGCGGATAGATTTCATCATGCAATTAAGCTCAGCCTTAATGTTGACCCAGTTTCCAAGCAAATTAATGCTGAGGTTGATTACAATTCTTGTTATGTATCATTATTGCAATCCGAATGCATTATGACGATGTTTGAGGGTCTGCTGAAACAGATTCTATCAATGTATGAAACTCAAACTACATAGGTGTTATGGTCACAAAAGAACAGTATTTTATTAACCTGACTTCACTGAGTATGATAACCTCATGAAGTCAGCTATGAACGGTGAAGATAAAGAATAATATGAGTGTTAATGGAAGATTTGTTTGTTATAAACCTAACGCCACCGCCAAAGTAAATTTAATTTGTTTTCCGTTTGCGGGCGGAAGTGCGTCTGTATTTTACCCATGGGCAGCCAGACTGCCTGCTCATATTCAGCTACTGGCGTACCAACCGCCAGGAAGAGCACAACGTATGGCTGAACCTGCGTGTATGAGCATACAAGATTATATGGATGATATTTGGCAGGACATTAAGAGTATTACTGATAAACCTTTTATTCTATTCGGCCATAGTATGGGCGCACTACTTGCTTATGAAGTAATTAAAAAATTGGATGTCCATAAGATATGCATGCCTGTGAAAGCTGTATTCTCTGCCGCAAAGTCACCATGGAAAAACAACAGGGCAAAACTCATCAGCCATCTTCGCGATAATGATTTTATCAATGAGTTGAAAATAAAAGGTGGCTTTCCTGAACAAATCCTTAACAACAAAGAGTTGATGGAGTTGTGCACTCCCTATATTAAATCTGATTACAGTATAGTTGAGGATTATTGTTCTGAGAAAAAGTATAAACTATCTGTGTCATCAATAGTTCTTTCTGGAATGGATGATGAAATTTCTGATAATGAGTTAGCCGAGTGGGGAGATGTTTTTTCGCAAGTGCCAGAAATTCACAGTTTCCCTGGCGGTCACTTTTTTATTAACAATGATAATGTATTAGATGATATTATTTCTCTAATCACGAAACAACCTTGTGAGTAAAGATATCTGCATTCACCCACTTAATTGAGGATGTTTAGTTGCAGTATGTTACTTTAAATTGAGTTTGAGTAGGGGGGACATTCTAATAATCTTAATAATCGATATGGCTACCACAGAAATGGTTTTCTCACAAAGCTGATACTAGTTCTGTGTTAACAGAAAGGCCTTCTTTAAGATGTTTTTATTTCAAACAGGTTAAGAAACAGCCTAGGTTTATAGATATAGATATAGATTAGGTTGTTGCATTTTATTGCATGTGCAGATAGAATTTATGAATGATAACTAGTGATTCCCTGAAAGTCCTTTCAATTTTTTGGTGGCGTTCTTCTTAGAACGGCACTGAATTTTCACGTTCATTTGCCGTCATTTGGCTGCTGATGAACGCACTACATTTCTTTCGAATGAATGTTTCCTTAGTAGCCACTGGCGTTTACTACACTGAGGAAAACAGATGAAAGAACAAGTACTGACTGGTGACAGACCGACCGGCCCCTTGCATTTAGGGCACTTTGCCGGTTCACTTCAGCAACGGGTCGCGCTTCAGCATACCCATCAACAGACCATACTGGTCGCTGACTTACAGGCGTTAACCGATAACGGTCATAATCCGGGAAAGGTGGCAGAAAACATTTTGAATGTAGTGGCTGATTATCTTGCCGTGGGTATTGAGCTGGATAAGACCACCATCTGCCTTCAGTCTTCGCTACCGGCTCTGCCTGAGCTCGCCATGTATTATGCCAACCTTGTGTCTATTGCGCGCTTAGAGCGTAATCCGACGGTAAAAAATGAAATCCATGCCAGAGGATTTGGCAGGGCAATCCCGGCTGGTTTTCTTACCTATCCAATCAGTCAGGCTGCTGATATTACAGCATTTCGGGCTGGTCTTGTTCCTGTGGGTGACGATCAATTGCCTATGATTGAACAGACGAATGAGATTGTTCGGCGTTTTAATCATGTTACTGGGCAACGCATTCTTGAGGAGTGCAGCCCTTTGATCAGCAATGTACCCAGATTGCCAGGGCTGGACGGTAAAGCGAAGATGTCCAAGTCACAGGGGACGGCCATCACGCTTGGTGCAAGTGCAAAAGAGATACGTGCGGCTGTGAAAGCAATGTATACCGATCCAAACCACTTAAGGGTTGAGGATCCCGGGCAAGTCGAAGGCAATGTGGTGTTTACCTACCTGGATGCATTTCATCCGGATACCGCTTACGTAAGAGCACTGAAGCAAGAGTACCGTCAGGGCGGACTGGGTGATGGTAAAACGAAACAGATACTGGAAGAGTGCTTACAAACGCTGCTGGCACCCATCAGGCAGGAGAGAGAGCGGTTACTGTCAGATAAAACCATGCTGACTGATGTACTGAAAAAAGGGACGGAGAAAGCCAATTTAGTCAGTCAGGATGTGCTGCATGATGTGAAGCGTGCGTTAGGGATAGCCATGTTCTGAAGAACACAGAATGCTGAAATACAAAATCAAAAATCCGGCATAAAAAGCCGGATTTTTGAAGTAACAGTGAAGTCTGGATTACAGACGAACCCCTTCGACATGCAGCTCCATGTCTGCGTAGCTGGAAGTGCCCATCACCTGGATACCAAAGTCAGCCAGCTCAACACGGGTTGTGCCCATGAAACCAGCGCGGTAACCACCCCATGGGTCTTTGCCTTCACCGACTAACTCAGCATCAATCGTGATAGGTTTTGTCTGGCCGTGTAGTGTCAGGTTGCCATCGATGGCCAGTTTACCGTTACCTTTGTCAGTGACTTTGGTGCTGGTAAAGGTGGCTTTTGGATACTTGCTCACTTCCAGGAAATCTTCGCTGCGAACGTGCTTATCACGATCCGCGTGATTGGAATCAAAGCTGGTGGTATCAATGTTCACAGCCACTTTTGACGCGGCAATGTTTTCAGGGTCATAGCTGAAAGTACCATCAAAGGTATTGAAACGTCCTTTAATCCAGCTGTAGCCGAGGTGGCTGATTTTCAGGTTAACTGAGGCGTGAGCGCCTTTGTTATCAATGGCATAATCGGCAGCATTTGCGATGCCAGGTAAAACTAGGGCCGCAGCCAGGCTCAACGCGGTAAGATGCTTCTTCATTTTTCCTTAACTCCCAACATTTTCTTTAAGGTATTATCTTTATTAACAAAGTGGTGTTTCAATGCAGCCACCGCATGTAGGGTAGCTAATCCGATTAAGGTGTAGGCGAGGTACTCATGAATTTCGCCTGCCACGTCGGATTGATCCGGAAAGAGTTCACCCATTGAAGGAACGGTTAACCAGTCAAATACATCTATGCCACGTCCGTCCGACGTTGAAATGAGATAACCACTGACGAATAAACCGAACAACAGAACATAAATGACCAAGTGTGCCAGCTTGGCGAGTGCTTTTTCCCAAGTAGCTCCTTCAATAGCGGGTTGTTGCTTCACTGTTTTCCATAGCAGTCGGAACAAGGTCACAGCTGCCAGTGTTAAACCTACTGACTTATGCCAGTGGGGCGCAACTGTGTACCAGGATGAATAGTAATTGAGATCCACCATCCACAGGCCAACAGCAAATAGCCCAATGATGACAACAGCACTTGCCCAGTGGAGGGTTACTGAAACCCAATCATAATGATTGACTGCTTTTTTCATGTACTTGGGTACCCTGATTAAAAACTACCTACCTATTCTAGTGGTAAATATTTCAAAAATCAGTGTATTAACTTGAACAACCTGGTCAAAGAAATTGAACAAGCTCGAAAAAGAGTAAGAAGATATTTCAGCCCTCTGTATTTAAGGGCTGAATAGCAAAAACAGGCTTACAGAAGGGTTATCGTTGAATGTCGTTTTCGTGATGCCAGTTCATTATGGTCCATTCCTGCATTTGTGCATGTAATGCAAGAGCCGGATCAGGATTCACAGCAAAAGGATGATCAACAGCCTGGAGCAGAGGCAGATCGTTAATCGAGTCGGTATAACAATACAGCGCATTAAACGAGCTGGCGTGCGCTTCCAGCCAGGCTTCCAACCGAACCACTTTGCCTTCTCTGTAGCTTAAGGTGCCGACTGTATTCCCTGTCAGGGTGTTGTTTTGGGTTTCAAGGTTGATAGCCAGTACGTCATCGACCAGCAGCAGTTTAGCAATCGGATTGACCAGATGTTCGCCGGTTGCAGAAATAATAATGACGGTATCACCGCGGCGTTTATGCCAGTCAATTCGTTCAATTGCGGCCGGAAACAGTGCAGGGCGAATGCATGTCTGAACGAATTCTTCGATTAACGGTGTCAGCTCATCGGTGCTCATACCTGCAATGGGCGCTAATGTCGCAATCATGTATGACTGCATATCCATGCTGCCTTTCGCGTAATCTTTCATCAGGTTTTGTTCTTGCTCAATAAGAAGTGGCGATGCCAGTCCTTTATTGACAATAAACCTGACCCACAGTGAAGCTGAATCAGCGGCAATAAGCGTTTCATCTAAGTCGAAGATGGCAAGGTTAGGCAATTTAGTTATGGGTTGTGTGTTGGATAGCAACGTGTTTTTCCTTTTCATTGGATCTAGTGGCACAGGTTAGGTGTAAATAATGACACTAATGTTTCAGGCAGGTGTCGTTTTGAAGTCAGAAACATGCGTGGAATACATAGATTTAACTTTTTTGTGACATTTTCCTGAGGAATATCGCATAAAATTATTCTGTCTCAACGTTAAGACAGTTTCTGGTCGTTAATATCTATATATTCGGCATTTTTTATTTAGCGGCGCAGGCCATAACATGCGATCCGCTAAGTGTATGCCTTCCCGTTTTCATATGAAGAGATGACGTGTGAGTGAGATTATTGCCACATTGGATGAGATTAACAGGTACTTAACTACAGAGGCTGATGGCAGTTACAGTGCTGTGTATGATACTTATCATTTGAAGACGGCTTTCCAGCCCATTCACCAGATGAATGGTGACCTTTTCGGGTTTGAAGCGCTGGTAAGGGTGTTTAATGAATGCGGCGACGAGTTAAACACTGAACCTTTTTTCGCCCCTGAATACTACGATGAAATCGATCAGGTCAATATGGACAGGTTGGCCAGAGTGATTCATGTGAAAAACTTTGCTCAGTTTTTCGCGTCTTACACCTTGTTTATCAATATGGTGCCAGATGCCTTGCTGATACACAGCAAAAATGTGCCGGCAGCACTGCTTCATCAGCGCCTGAAAGCGTTAGGATTGAAATCCGAACAGGTGTTTTTTGAGTTACTGGAACACGATTGCACCAGCAATATAGAGCTGTTAGATATATTGCAGCAAATGCGGGCACAAGGTATGAAGGTCGCTCTGGATGATTATGGCGTTAAAGCATCATCTGAATGCCGTGCTCGCTTTTTACGGCCCGACATCATTAAAGTGGATCGTTCACTGCTGGCGGATTTTCTCTCTGGTCAAGAGTCACCTTTACGTAAAGTGGTAGGACTTGGCCGGGAGCTTGGCGCAAAGCTGCTGATTGAAGGGGTAGAAAACGCAGCAGGTTTGAAAGTGGCCAGAATGCTTAATGCTGATTATATCCAGGGCTTTTATCTGGGGCGGCCACAGCTGCTTTCAGAGATCTTATTGTCAAGGGTCAGCTGAGGCTAACCCTTGACAATTATGATGCTGAACGCCGTTTTGTGACGATAAGGCATTAATGCTTAATGCTTGTGTTAATGAGCAACACCGCCTGTGGTGAGTTTTTGCGGGTCAAGCAAACGTTCAAGTTCCTGCCGCGACAAATCGGTTTCCTCTTCCGCGACATCCAGAATATCTCTGTTCTCTTTGTAGGCTTTCTTGGCAATCTCAGCCGCTTTCAAATAGCCAATAACCGGGTTGAGCGCTGTTACCAGAATCGGGTTTTTCGCCAGAGCTTCCTGCAGTTTATCTTCCCGTACATTGAAACTGGCAATGGCTTTATCGGCCAGCAGGTTGAAAGTATTCGACAAAAGTTCAATGCTTTGCAGCAGGTTATAGGCAATAACAGGTAACATCACATTGAGCTGAAAATTCCCGGACTGACCGGCCACTGTGATAGTGCTGTCGTTGCCAATCACCTGGGCGGAAACCATAGCCGCGGCTTCAGGTATCACAGGGTTCACTTTACCCGGCATGATGGATGAACCTGGCTGCAGCGCTTCGAGTTCGATTTCTCCCAGGCCAGCCAGAGGGCCTGAATTCATCCAGCGCAGATCATTGGCAATTTTCATCATAGCTACAGCGGCGGTTTTCAACTGACCCGACAGGCTCACGATAGCGTCCTGGCTGCTGAGATTGTAGAAAAAGTTATCGCTGCTGGTAAACGGAATTTCTGCCGACACTGAGAGGTTATTGGCAAACACGGCCGCAAATGCCGGATCGGCGTTTATCCCGGTGCCGACTGCCGTTCCCCCCTGAGCCAATGCTGAAACATTGTCCAGACTATGCAGTATGCCCAGGCGTGCTTTTTCGAGCTGCGTCTTCCAGCCAAGCAACTCTTGCGCCAGCGTGACCGGCATGGCATCCATCAGGTGTGTCCGGCCGGTTTTGACGATATGGCCGACAGCAGAGGCTTTCTCATCTAGGGTATGACAGATATGCGCCATCGCTGGCAGCAATTGCTCGTGGCATGCCAGCGCAGCGCTGACCTGAATCGTAGTTGGGATCACATCGTTACTGCTCTGTCCCATGTTGACGTGATCATTCGGGCTAACAACTTGACCCGCACGCTTTGACGCGAGCGTGGCGATGACTTCGTTGGCATTCATATTGGAGCTGGTTCCTGAGCCGGTCTGGAACACATCGATCGGGAACTGGTCAAGGTGGTGACCATCAATGATTTCCTGACAGCTGTCGATAATGGCATGGGCGATGTCTGAATCCAGCAGCTCAAGGTCGAGATTGCTTCTTGCGGCCGCTTGTTTCACAAATGCCAGGGCTTTAATGAACTGGACAGGCATTGTCAGCCCGCTGACGGGAAAGTTGTTCACGGCTCGCTGGGTTTGCGCCTGATAAAGTGCATCTTTCGGGACGTTCACTTCGCCCATGCTGTCTTTTTCAATGCGGTAGGATATCGTCATTTCCGTGGTTCCTTATAATCCGGAGGAATGATGTAACTGTAGAAGGCTTTGTTTCAGAGACAGGAATTTACTGACGTGATTGTCGCCATAACATTTTTTCAGAGCGAGCAAGGGACAATGCAGATAATCCAGGCAAATACGGCGAAAAACACGGGATTGGTGTTTATCTTCAACACTGTTGCACAAATGAAAGAAGACGCGCCTCAGAAACAGCTCCTGAAGCAGAGGGTTGCGCAATGCGTTCTGTTGCCCGTAGTACGCTGCCAGATTCATTCCGGCCTGCGTCATGTCAACGATGACATCCTGTTCGAACCCTGGGATAAGAGGGTGATTCAGAAAACGCTCTTCTGCCAGAAAGAACTGTCGGTACAGCGTACTGGATCTGCTCATCAATCGCTCCACACTTAATAAACTTTAATGATAATTATTATCATTGTTATGGCGGGGTTACAAGTCTGTGCCTGAAGTTTATACAAGACCCTAAGTTTAGGAGATAAGACGACTGCCTGTGTTTTCGGATGTCGGAATGAGGATCACCATAGAAACGGGCCGGACCAGGCAGTCTGACTGGTGAATATTCCGAGCAGCCAGCTGATCCTCGGCGGTATCAACCAGGCAAGTCCAGCTGTGCAGTGACGATGGCAAGCAGAAGCGTACCGGATAATCATCAGGGTTGAACAGATAAAACAGGGCGTTATTTTCGTCGGCCTGAATCAGACAGGAAAAAGGCTGGCGCATGGCCCAATTCTGGTCATCCATAGGTGTTCCTGTGGGAGTCAGCCAGCTAATCGTGGCTGGTGCAGACGTCTTGCCTGTCATTGCTTTCATGATAACTGGCATGACAGTCTGACGTTGCTGAATCAGTGACTGCAGCCAACTTCTGAACTTGTACTCTTCACTGGAGAGTGCCCAGTTTACCCAACTGGTGTCATTGTCCTGACAATAAGCATTGTTATTTCCCTGCTGGCTGTGCGAGTGCAGGTCAGCACCTAACAGATGGGGAATACCCAGGCTGAACAATAAGCTGGTCATCAGGTTGCGTTTTTGCTTTTCCCGTCTTTTTTGAATGGCGGCTGTTGCAGCTAAACCTTCTGTCCCCTGATTATTGGATCGGTTATCAGGATGGCCGTCCCGATTATTTTCGCCATTGGCATGATTATGCCTGTCATTGAATGACACCAAATCCTGCAGGGTGAATCCGTCGTGATAACAGATGTAATTAATACTGTATTTTTGCGGCCAGTGTTGGGCAGGAAACTGTGCTTGCGAGCCCAACAGGTGAGGGGCAACCGCAAAACCAGGGGCGTTATGCAACCAGAAGCTTCGCCAATTGTCCCGGAACTGGTCGTTACATTCATGCCAGCCGGCCGGAAAAGCGCCTGACTGATAGCCATCCGGCCCTATGTCCCAGGGCTCGGCAATCAGTTTTACGTTGCTGAGCACCGGATCATTATGTATGGCAGTAAAGAAAGCAGACTCTGACGAAAAATGACTCTGGCGTCGGCCTAGTGTCGTCGCAAGATCAAACCGAAACCCATCTACCTGATAATTCAGTACCCAGCTACGCAATGACTGCAATATCGCCTGCAACATGGGCGGGTGGCTGACATCCAGAGTATTGCCACAGCCGGTATAGTTTTTGAACTGCCCCAGCTCATCCTTTAAATAGCTATGGCTGTCGAGTGTTTTAAAGTGAAATACCGGGCCGCCATCCCCTTCTTCGGCGGTATGGTTGTACACCACATCGAGAATGACTTCTATGCCATGGGCATGCAGGGTGCGAATCATGGTTTTACACTCTCGCACCGGATCGGTTGAGGCAAAGCGTTCGTCCGGTGCAGACCATGCGATAGGGTTGTAGCCCCAGAAATTGGTCAGACTCTTGGCAGAGAGGTGCGTTTCATCCGCTTTTGCGGCAATTGGCATTAGCTGTAGGCAAGTGATGCCTGATTGTCTGAAATGGGCCAAAGTTGCAGGGTGGCACAGACCTGAATAAGTGCCGCGCAGATTGGCGGGAAGATCCGGGTTGGCCTTGGTATAGCCTTTCACATGCACTTCGCACAGAATGGTTTTCTCCGGAGCAATTGCAGGCCGCTCACACCCTTGCCAGTCGAAATCATGGCAAGTGGTGTAGGCTATCCATTCAGGGTTAGTAACCAGATCAGAGCCCGGATGGGATGCTGGTTGGTGCTGCACCCTGTGTGCATGGGGATCAAGCAGCCATTGCGCTGAAGGGCCAGTTGCTGTAGTCACAAGAAAGGCATAGCCGGTATTTTCACCGATACCCCGAATGAAAACATGCCAACTATTACTCTCTTGGCGCTCAAGACTATGACGCGCAGTGGCAATGCCTTCCTTGTCGAATAACACCACCTCTAAAGTAATAATATCCGGGCTATGTAAACGAAAATGGCACCCTTCGCTGGTGAGTGTGGAGCCAAAGCCAATGTCGGTATGCTGCATGAAAGACAAGTTTGTAATTCCCTGAAAAGCAACAGCCAGTCAATAGCGACTGGCTGTTTTTAACACACGGTATCAGTGTTTGATTACCACCAGGCTTCAACCTGAGCACCAATGTTGTACTCAGTATCGTTACCAGTGCCGAAGGCATTGTCGTTATCGTAATCAGACAGGTAGCTGGCGTAGAAACGCAGTTCAGGACGTGCCCAGAAGCTTGGTCCTGCCGTTAAAGCCTGAGCGATAGTCAGCTTGCTGCCAGATTTGTCGACGCCAGAATTGTCTTCGTCATAGTAACCGGCTTCGAAGATAGTCTTTACGTTGTCGTTCCACTTGTACTCAGGGCGGATAACGGCACTAATGATAGTGTGGTCATCCTTGCTGTCGTAGCTGGTGTTTGCGTAAATCAGCTGGTGGCCAATTTCCCAGGTTGAAGAGGGTGCAATAACGCCCCAGTTGATCAGACGGTAACCCTGCGCACCATCATTTGAGGTGGCATTGAAGTAGTGACCCGCACCCAGGCCGGCCATTTGCTCACCGTAACCTTCGGTACCAAACTGCAGCACAGTTTTATTGAAACCGTCCAGGAATCCGCCCTGAGTCAGCTCTGCTGTCAGCATTACACCGTCGTTGAAATCACTGGCTGCATCTTGAGCGTCAGTTGCGTTGACCAAGCCGTAGTTCACGCCCAGCTCCAGGCTGGCATCGTTCCACAGACCCAGACCGGCATAACGCAGATCAAAGTTGTTGACGTTCACCTCGCCGGAATCATCACGAATCACAGCCACAGACATTTTACCCGGACCTACACTCAGGTTTTCCAGACCGGCACCGGCGCCTGAAGTGTCCCAGTAGTAGAAGTCAGAAATATGGATATCGTGGCGCTGGTAGAAACGCTTACCTGCCCAAACAGCGGCATCCTGATCGCCTGCAATGAAACCTTTCGCCACCACATTGAACTGGCGCAGTGCAGCAGTGAAATCATCTTTACAATTTACTTTCGATGGGTCATTACTATCGACTTCGCAAGAAGGTGATGTCCCTTCCCAGTCATTTGAGCCATTGGAGGTGACTGCCAGCATTGAGTCTAGATAAAAACTTTTACCATTCTCGTTGTACACTTCCTTGCCAAGACCCAGTTCGCCATAAACGTCATTTTCATTGCCCAGACGACCGACTTTATTTTTCTCATAAGCGACAGTTGAACCGTTTTCACCGCTCACACCAACACCCGCACGCATATAACCGTGAAAGTCCACTTCTGCATAAGCAGCGGCAGACATCAGTGCCGCGGAGACGGCAGCAGCTGTCAGGCAGATTTTGTTCAGTTTCATTGCTTAACTCCTTGATGGATGCGTTTTTATTATCATGTTTGCTTTCGGCTCCGCCGAATGCAGTAATCAGAATGCTCAGGTACAGGTAATGCTCACCCTGATTAGCGCGCCCTTCAGTCAACTTTCACACTGCTGAAATTAATCCTAGTGCTTTTTTGAGAAGGATTGCGTCCGTAACGGATGTTTTTATTTTGCGCCTGCAATAAAGGCGTAACATCCTCCCTGAAGCTACTGATTTATGGAGTAGCAGGGGGGCTGAGTGTGTGGATCACACTTTGTAGGGGGGGATTCAAAAAAATAGGATCAAGAGTAATTTTTTGATTATTGGATCACGAAATTTCACCAATGCGCTGTTAGCCAAGTTGAAAATGGATAGTGAGATCACGTTTTGTCCGGGAGGAGAACAATAGTTCGTCAATCATGATCTGTGAACAAACACATGAACGCTGTTTGTAACTGATTTGTTTGTTATCACTCCATGATTTAGAGGGTGCCCACAGTTTAATAGTTCAACTGCCGGCCAGGCCGAACTTTGTTGGTTGTAATCAGCAGAGTTGCATATCTTTTTCTATGTTCTTCAATAATGATTTTGTGCAAAGGATTGGCAATGCGGTTTTTTGTATGTTTATTCGGGTTACTGGCTTTTCAGGTGCAGGCAAACTGGTTCAGCGCTGAATATGCACATGGTGTGACTCAGGAAAAGGTTGAGGTGCTGGCTAAAGCACAACGTGAAGGGGCTGTACTGTTCATTGATACCCGAGAACCGGATGAATATGCAGAGTCGCACATTCCGGGCGCAATAAATATTCCACTGCGAGAAATCAATGAGCTTAATGTTTCATATATGGAAGGCTATGGCTATGTTGTCCCGTATTGTTTGAAAGACTTCCGTGGTTTTGAAACAGCAAAAGCACTGCGGAATAAAGGGCTTAAGAATGTTGTTTTAATGGAACCTGCGGGTTTAAACGGCTGGCGTTCCGCCGGACTCCCAACTGAAAATTAACCATGAGCCAGGGAGCGGTGATGTTGAAAATCAATCGGGTGCAATGTCTCTTTGTAACGTTGTTTGTCGTGTTTCTGCCACTGATCGTATGGAGCAAAAATACCGGCAATCCGTTTCTGTATTTCACTGATGTCGTCCCTGCTGGTCAGGGGTTTTACGTCCTGTCTAAACTGGCGGCGTTGATTTCTCTGCTCCTTTTTGGTGTTCAGGCGCTCATCGGACTATTTCACGTCAAATTCAGTTTTGCAAACAAGCAAAAGGTGCATCGTTGGGTCGGGGCAAGTGTGCTCCTGATGATCTTGCTGCATGTCAGTGGCTTTATTGCGGCAACCTCACTCAGAAGCGGTCATTTTACAGGCCATTTTTTACTGCCGGATATTGACGATTATTACCACGCGCGAATTACGGTAGGGCTGGTTGCGCTGATTCTGATTTTGTCGGCTGTTTTTGCCAGAATCTGGCTGTCCGGGACATTGCAAAAATGGGGTCACCGGTTTGCGATTCCAGCGTTTTATCTGGCGGCCTGGCATGCGTTGACGATCGGGACGGAGTCGCGTCATCCCATCATACAGATGGTGTTGATTGTGCTGATGATACTGATTGGTCTCGGTATTCTCCGAAGGTTATTGCTTCGTCCGAAACCGATGCGAAGGGCCAGTACAGGATGAAGGCATGGCTCATCTTCCTTGTTGCTCTGTGGCTACCGTCGTTGAGCCTAGCACAGGATTTATTACCCCGCGGAATGTCGTTTATTGGTCTGACAGCCGAAGGCTGGCGGGCATTTACTGTGGATGAAAATGGTCTGCCTGAGCGAGTCAGTGACTTAACCGAACCCCGGGAATTCACCTGGTCGCCGTCAGCAAATCGCATGGTATTTATCCGTGCGGACGGCACGATATCGGACAGACAAAACGCCGTCACGAACACTTTAGTACCCAGTGATGCTGCGGATGCTTTTACGCAAATCCGGCTTGGTGAACAAGGTCAGTCGCTGATTGCCATTCGGTTGTTTGAGCGGAAAAGTGAACGGACAGCGTTGACTGTATGGCAATCCCGGCAACAGCGTTTTTCTGATATTCATCAGCAGCTTGGAAAAATTTTTGATCCCGATTTTAATGATGAAAATTTCCTGTTCAGTGTGGTGAGCTGCATGCTGGACTGCGGCGGTATTGTTCAGGAAGCCTGGCTCAAAAATCGGGTCACACACCGCGCAAAGCAACTGACGCTGCACAATGGGATCGTCAGATATCCGGTTTGGGATACGCAACAGCAACGCACTGTGTATAGCTTCAGAGCGTCAACTCATTTTCAGTTGTGGCAAACGGATTCATCCGGCCGGTCGACGCAGTTAACCCATTCCGAAGGCACGGATCTCTGGCCATCGCTGTCCCCATCCGGAGTGCTCTATTTCGTGCGCCGGGCCGAAGGCCGGGGCCGGTTGATGCGATTGGGGGCGAGCGGGGCTGTTGAAATCAAGCTGGAACATATTCTTGATATCCGGGATTTGGAGATTACACAGTGAAAATAGTGGAAAGTCGTTATGCTTGGTTAGTGATTGTCATGATGACAGTGTTTCCATGGTTTGCTCAGGCTGATTCGCATCCTTTTGTAATAGAATCCTTTACTTCTCATACGTTTGATATTGCACGCGATAAACAATTCCCGGTGTTGATTCGTGTGACCAAAGCGGTTGAGTTGCAGGTGGATATTGTCTCGCCTGATGGTGATTTGGCGAAGACGTTATATCCGATGCAATCTACAAATGCAGGTGTACTCAAGCTGTCCTGGAACGGGACGGACATGCGGGATCAGCCAGTGCCAAACGAAGCCTGGTTCCCTGTGGTGCGATACCGGCAAAATAACACCCAGATTTCGGTGTCTCCGCGAGACAGTTCCGGTGGGGAAGTGATCGCGCATGTACCGCTCTCTATCGAGTCTCCCTATCGATTGAAAATCACGCTTGAGAAACCAGCGCGCGTATTAATGCGGGCAGGTATTCAATCCGGGGCAATGTTAAGAACGATTGTGAACTGGCAGCCGAAAGCTGCCGGGACGCATGTGATTCAATGGAACGGGCGTGATCGTTCTGAAGTCTTTCCATTTACCGGGCTGGCGAATTTTGCGGTGATGGCCACGGCCTATCAGCTTCCCGAACACAGTATCCTGACCTGGCAGAATGAATCCATCAGCTACACGCAGTGGCGTCGGTCGCTGGGGTATCCGGAACAGTCAGCGGATCAGCGAGCCAGTATTCAGGAAACAAGAAAGGGGCAAGTACTCTCAAAGGTATTTTTCAAACCCAAGTACCTCCCTTTAGATCCCCGGGTTCAACTGGCGCTTCAACAAAATCCGGACAGTCAGCTGACCACCGTTGAAGTGGATATTCCTCTCGCGGATCGGGGGCTGGTTGAAGAGAGTTTATATGAAGTCGGCTTTTTCATTGACGGTGAATTCGTTTCGGAAGAAGAACAGGGTTATGTCCCTTTTACCTGGCAATTTAAGCCTTCGAATTATTCAAAGGGCGTGCATTATCTGACCGTCAACATTACCGGATTCGACGGGCAAGTGGGTGTT
Source organism: Photobacterium sp. WH77 (assembly GCF_022014395.1). Classification (NCBI taxonomy): domain Bacteria; kingdom Pseudomonadati; phylum Pseudomonadota; class Gammaproteobacteria; order Vibrionales; family Vibrionaceae; genus Photobacterium; species Photobacterium sp. WH77. The sequence continues at coordinate 81,389 of NZ_JAKLTE010000008.1, forward strand.
TCGTCCGTCAAATTTGTGAATGAATAATTGTTGATCAGGGCAAATTGCCAGCACGTTTCCTGATATTTCACTGACCGTCATACTGCGCACAAATCAAACAAGCCTCTGAAAGAAACTGATGGAGTTGTCATTTTCATAGCAAATTGCTGCTTCTCACCTTTCTGATAATCCACATTAAAAAGTAAACAAACAGCGGCTCTCGTTGTCTAGGCTTTTTCTATTCATTTATCCTCAGGTTCATTCTAAGGAAGCATGATGAAAGCTTTTCATTATGTCGCTTTGGCAATTGTATTTTTTACGAGTTGTCAGGCGGTAGCCGTTGAATTATTTGATGCTCCCCCATGGCAGGAAACCCAGATTTACCGCGGAAAGGATCTGGTGGTCTATGACGAGCATTTATATCTGGCGAAGTTCTGGAACCGGGGCGAACAACCGGACGTGTCTCCGCATGTTTGGACGCCGGTTTCTATCAATGGTCTGCCGCCTGCCTGGTCTCGCCATGAAGTGTATCGCCACGGGGATGCCGTATTTTTCCATGGGAAGATTTATCTCGCAGCCTGGTGGACGATTTGGCTGGAACCAGGCAGTTTATCGCCCTGGGGGCCATGGGTCTATCTGGGCGAGGCAGACTTGACCGGGCCAGAGGTAGCGCTTATCAGCCCCGAGCCAGGTGAACCGCTGACGAATGAATATCAGCCAGTGATTGTACAGGTGACAGATGCACATCTGTCTCAGGAACCTGCAGACTATAGAGTTACATCAACAAAGAATACTGAATTTGCGTTGGAATGGCTGGAAGATAATTTAATCATCAAGCCGCTTTCTCCCTGGGCGGATGGTGAATTTACTCTGGTTGTGAAAGCGAAAGATACCTGGGGTAATCAGTCAGAAGCACAGTTTTCTTTGCTCGCTGAAATTTCGGTGCCGATTCAATCGGAAATTATCGCAGTGCCAGCTTCCGGTGAAGCTCCGCTGAAAGTCTTGTTCAGTCCGAATATTACAACGGATAAAGCGATTAATTATTATCGCTGGGATTTTGATGGTGACGGGGTATTCGATCGCCAGGATACCGTTGGCAGAAGCCAGAGTTATACCTTCAATATGCCCGGTACTTATCAGACAGCATTGGAAATTACCGACTCCATTGGTCGAAAAGATACGGGGTATATTGACATTGAAGTGGAGAATGCAGCGCCTGTTGTCAGTGCCACAGTGAATCAAACCAATGGTCATGTGCCCCTGACTGTGCAATTTACGGCAAGTGCAACAGATAATGAGGGGATCGCGAGCGTTGCGTGGGACTTTAACGGTGATGGGCAGGTGGATACGACCAGTGATACTGCCGGAACCGTGAGCTTTACTTTTGAGCAAGTCGGCAATTTTCAGGCGTCCGTGTCTGTGACCGATACGCTGGGCAAACAAACCCGGGTTGCGTTACCGAATATTGAAATTCGCGCTGTGGATCCGGACTCACCGACGGCCCGTGTTTCACTAGATAACCCGGCAGGGGATGCTCCGCTGACGGTGACTTTGACACCGGCGGTAACCAACAGGGATTTAGTGGCTGTTCAGGATTTGCTCTGGGATTTCGATGGCGATGGGCTCACCGATGAAATCACTTCTACCCTGGATCCGGTTCAGTGGGTTTACAAAAGTGCCGGAACCTTTTTCCCCACGCTGACGGTGCAGTTCAGTGACGGCAGCAGTGCCAAAGATGTTCAGCAGGTCACTGTGCAGGAAAGTCTGAGTCTGAGCATTATTGGCAACAGTATCGATCCGACAGCCGGGCAGGCCGCTCGGGTGAAAACCGTCATTAGTGCCAATCTGTACCTCACGGTGCAAATTGAAGATCGCCTGGGTCAGATCGTCCGTACGCTTGTTCCCTGGCAGGAGAGGGAGGCAGGCACTTATGAAGATATCTGGAATGGACTGGATGCTCAGGGACAGCCACTGCCACAGGGCGATTATTATGCCGTGCTGAACTATCGCAAAGACGGCAGGGTTGTGCGTTTTGATTTACGTCCTTCAACCAGTGGCGCGGCCTATAACCCCAGTCGCAGCCGGATCCCCAGCACTTTTGAGCCCTATAACAACAAACCTTTGGTGATTGAGTTTACGCTGAACAAGCCTTCTGAGGTGACGGCGTTTATGGGGTTATTCAATACTAATACCCGCTTGGTGACCTTTAAAAACCGTGAACCGCTGGGTAAAGGCAAGCACCGCATCGTGTGGAGTGGTTTGGGCGATGATGGCAAGCCGGTTGTGACGACCTCTTCGAACAAGTTCCTGTTTGGGATTTGGGGATATTCGATGGGGGATAATACCATCTTTTTGTCCTCCGGCCCGGTGCTGAACAGCTTTAAGGCACAGCCTTCTATCGTGGTACCGAATACCCATACCGAAACCAGCGATGGCAACAGTCATCTGTCTTTCTCACTGAATAAACCTGCCGATATTGAACTTCGCGTCAGCGATATCGATACCGGTGCACTGGTTCGGCGGCAGATATTCAGCAATGTGGCTGCGGGGAGTCAGCAACTGGTGTGGGACGCAAAAGCCGACGACGGCAATAGTGTTGCCCCCGGGAAATATCGCCTCGGCATCCGTGCTATTGACCCGCAAGGGTATGTCAGCCCGTACCTCTATACCGTCCAGCGGGTGTATTACTAATGATCGTTCGTCTTATCAAATTACAGGTAAGCAGACTATGAAATTTCTTATTGCCGTATTGTTCGCATGGGTAACAGCGCCCGTTATGGCCGCATGCAATCTGAGTATTGAGCAGTATGTTTCCATTGAAATTGAGTCACGCCAGCATACGGTGGATGGGATGGCGCAACGCCTGATCTTGCTACAGCAACAGGCCAATGTGGATTTGATGTATGAAGCCGACTCGGAGATTGCGCAGAAAGTGAATGCAGCCTTCGCACGTTATGATTGTTCACCGGCAGAACATGCGCGTTTTGGCGTTGTGCATGAAGGGGATATTGCCGTGTACCTGCTGTCTCATCCGGAAAAACAGGCAAAGCTGGAGCAGATAAAGACACGATTCAATCAGTACACGCAATCTATTCGCGCTATCCAGCCTGAAACGGTTCCCGCAGAGGAGAATGCATCATGAAGATCAGACTCGCAGCGGTGACGGCATTTTTCAGTGCGCTGTTATTCAGTTCTCCGTTACTGGCGTATCACTACCCGTGGGATCAGGGGCACGATACCACGCTGAACAATAATCCGAAAAATGAGCCTGGGCCCGGTGAATCGGAAAGTGAAGAGAGTAGTTGTGAACAGGGCTCCCCGGTTTATTTAAAAACCGGCCACTTCGTTTGGCATGACGTGGATTTGGTCGTGGGCCAAGCGACGCCTTTGTCGATTCGCCGGGTCTTTAACTCGAATGACCCGAAAGATGGTCCCTTCGGGAAAGGCTGGACCTTCAATTGCGAAATTTCTCTGTTTAAAGTCACCGATACGCAGGAGACCGCTGATGGCGGCGTCGAAACCATCACGAAATTTGTGTATCGCGTTGGCAACGGTCGCCGGATGACTTTCCTGCCGGATGGACAAGGCGGCTATCAGTCGCCGGATCGCGTGAAAGCAACCCTGATTGATGGTGAAACACCAACCCTTGCCTTTGAACAAGGCCACTCGGTGACCTTTTCTTCGTCAGGGTTGGTGCTGCGAAAAACCGACCGCAACAACAATCAGGTGCAGTATGAATACGATGAAAATCATCGCCTGATCAAATTGAGTAATGGCTTTTCTCAGTCGCTCACACTGGCTTATAACGCGAGCGGCCGTGTGCAGGCCGTGACCGATCAGGCCGGACGTCAGTGGCTGTATGATTACAATGCGGATGGTGAACTGGTTTCTGTGACTGATCCTATGGGCCAGAGCCAGATCTATCAGTATGGCCGGTATCAACCCAGTGGTGATGCTTTTGTTTACAGCCAACTGAAAGAAATCCGCGATGAAGCCGGCATTGTAGTGACCTCGGTCACTTACAACGACGCCCGCGTGAAATCTTACACCGAGGGCAGTAATACCTTCAATTACGACTACAGTGCCGACTGGGTGACCAAAACGGACAGCACCGGCGCGAACTGGCGTTTTAAACTCAGTGCGGGTGGTCAGCGCATCGAAGATATTGATCCACTGGGTTACAAAACCGTGTATACGCGGGATGAAAAAGGCTATGCGACTTCTGTGACCGATCCCATGGGTTACAGCCAGACGGTGAGCCGGGATGATGCCGATCGCGTGACGCAGCAGCACCACGGTTATCTCATCACGCAGTACCAGTATCCGGGAGAAAGCCGGTATCCGAATGCCATGGTTTATCTGCCTGCCAATGGCAGTCTGGAAACCTCAGACAGTGGCGCATCCCGAACCATCTCGCTGACTTATGATGCCAGCCACAATCTGACCTCCGTCACGACGCCGAAGGGGGAGACGACACATCGCAGTTATCTGGCAAATGGCCTGCTTGCCAGCAGCACAGACCCGGAAGGCAATGTCACTTCCTTCACATACAACAATCAGGGGCAGCTTGTTGCTGTCGTGAATGCACTGGGGCAAACCCAAACCCTGAGTTATGACGGCAATGGCTACTTAACGCAAGTGACGGATGCCGCCGGGCAAAGCTGGCGTTATCAGTACGATGCATTAGGCCGTCAACTCAGCGAGCGGGACCCGGCAGGTCTTGAAACCCGCTATACCTACGACGAAGCCGGAAAGCTGACCGCTGTGATTGCACCTAACGGCGCTACGGAAACCTACAGTTACGACAGCGATGGCCGGTTGAGTGTACTGACCCGCTATGACGGCAGCAAAGAAACCTATACCTACCGGACGGATAACCTGCTGGCCAGCAGTACCGATCCGATGGGGATCGTGACCCGATATGAATATGACGATGGCAAGCGGCTGGTAAGGCTATCGGTTGGCTCGGAAGTGGTTGAATACGCTTACAACGCACGTGGTCAACTGACCCAAATCAGCAATGCCAACGATACGCTGACTCGCGCCTATGACCAATGGGCCAGGCTGACGTCGGAAACCAGTCAGGGGTTGACCCATCAGTACAGCTACACCCCATTTGGTGAGATTGCACAATGGGATAACGCAGGGACCCCCGTCAGTTTTGCTTATGATGCGAATGGTCAGATCCAGAACATGACCACGCCGCAGGGGAGCTATTCGTTTACCTGGAATGCCAACGGGATGCTCACCCGCCAGCAAACACCCGACGGGCTGATGCTAACCAATCAGTACGATGCATTAAACCGTTTAACCTCACGGCGGTACAACCAGGGTGCGTTCAGTAAAGACTGGCAGTATGCGTACAGTCTGTCGGGGTTACTGGAAAGCATCACTCAGGATGGTGTGAATCAGACTTTTGTATACGATGCCAGCCAGCGCTTAGTGCAGGCGAACACAGTCACTGGTGAATATCAGTATCAGTACGATGAATTAGGCAACCGCTTAGAATTCGGCGGTGTTTACAGCCCGGACGGCAAGTTGCTGGAAGATAATCAGTTCAGCTACGAATATGACCTGCGCGGTAATCTGAGCAAGAAAACCCGTAAAGACGGCAGCACCATCGAAACTTTCATCTATAACGACGCAGAACGTTTAGTTGGTTACCAGCGCGAGCGGGTGACCAGCGCAGATGCCGGAAATGGTGAAACCACACTGCAATCCAGCATCGAAGTGACCGCTGCCTATACCTATGATCCTCTGGGACGCCGGATCAGCAAAACCGTGAATGGTGGGCAAACGCAGTTTGACTGGCTGGGGAACACTTTACTCCGTGAAAACGGCCCTCAGGGTCAGAAAGACTATACCTACGGCGCCACAGGTTATGCCCCCGTCACTGTTGATGTAGACGGTCAGATTTCAGATGTGCTGAGTGATCACCTGTCCGCCCCGGTCGGGCTGATTCAGGCACAAAACCTGATCTGGCAACAGGCGAGGAGCCCGTTTGGGAAAACAGGAGGCACTGCTCAGCCAGTCACCTTCAACATTGGTTTTCCAGGGCAATACCGGGATGCGGAGTCCGGCCTGAACTACAATTTCTACCGGGATTACGATCCGAATACAGGGCGGTACATTCAGCGGGATCCGATTGGGTTGGGTGGGGGAGTAAGCGTCTATACTTATGTTTATAATAATCCTATTAGATATATTGACCCTACTGGTGAATTTGGTCTTTTCGGTGGTATCTATGGTGCTATTTCTGGTGGTATTGGAGGCTATATTTCTGGTGGATGGCAAGGAGCATTAGCTGGAGCTGGTGCTGGTGCATTAGTTGGTGCTGTTAATCCGTTTGGGGCTAGTGCTGCAGGAGCAGCCGCTGGAGCTGGTATAGCAAGCCTTTTGGGCCAAGGTGCTGGTAATGTCGTTGCAGGGAAAGATATCACTAATCTTTGTAATTATGACTTTTCAGCTGCTGGAGGTGCAGCGTTAGGTGGCGCATTAGGCGGTCCATTGGGTACTGCAATTGGTCGTTATGTAGGGCCTTACCGTTTCCCAGTTATTGGGCGACCTCTGGGTGCGTCAAGTATAAGTAATGCTCCGGGAAATACTGTAGGGACCATTGTTGAAGGCATATCAGTGGGTGTGGGTGAATTAGGAGGACAGCAGTTCTAATATGATGTGGTTATTAACGGCAATTTATTTTCTATTATACTCATTTGTGCTATGGGGAGGGTTTATCATTTATGGAAAATCTTTATTGTACCTAGGTAAGTCAGGGGGAGGGTTGAAATTTTTTGGAGGATTTATTATCTATGCAGTATTTGCATGTGTGTTAGTTTCCCCTTTATTTTTAGCACTCACGATGATCGATGATTGGCGAGAAAGTTTTAAATTAAACCCAATTTATATGATTTATTTCTTTGTGTTGTTTCTTCTTGCATCAGTTCCTGGTGGCATTTATTTCAAGAAGCATTATTTAAGTGATCTGAAAAAACTCGGATATTTTGCACAGAGACGATAGGTAAAATGATAAAAAATAATTTGTATTTATGGGTTCTCTGGCTGAACAGTATGTATAAAACCTATTTGTGAACCTAGAAACTATTGTTGATAAAGTGTATTAATAGACAGGACCTTAAGTATTAAGCTTTTCATAAATTCCATCTAAGGTTCTGTAACTTAACAGCGCTGAGTTTTGATGTCGCGGGATTAGCGATACCCGGCGTAACGGGATTGGGGGCTGCGAGCCGGATTGCGAAGGGGGCTGGTACTGAAACTGTTCAGCGCTGGATGTCTAGAGCGGAACTGAAAGCGACTCAAGAAACTGGGTTGTTACGTGGTGGGCGAGATGGAACGCATTACGTTACTGATTCTGCAAACTCAGATGCCCTTCGTGCTCGTCAGCGGTCTGCGCTGCCTCAAACTCCAGAGGTTAGGGTTACGTTAGAAGTGCCTAAGGGAGTGTTCTCAAAACCTTCAAAGGTAGCGCCGGCGTTTAACATGCCAGGAGGAGGTATGGAGCGTACGGCAACGGGAAAGATTCCTGTAACGATAAAGAGAGTGCAATAATGTCCTCTAATTTAGTTGGAAAAAAAATAATTATTCGTAGTAATGAATTTGTTCACCATGATACGAACGCTTCCATTGTTATGGTTGATGCTGGCAATAAATTTATTTTGTTGGTGCTTGATGAACCTTTAATAACTATAAGTGATAAGTATCAGTATGTTGTTGCATCACCTAGGCTATCGAAAGATGAATTAGATGCATTTAATGTAATGAGAAGTTTGGGTTGTTCAGTAACTTGGGTGCCGGATCGCAAATATAATCATAAAAAACCAATGGATTTAAGTTGGTGGAGAGGTGGGGCTGCTGCAGTTACAGATTTGTGTATTTATTAGTTGTTATAGACAAATCTGATAATGTAATTTGTGTGGTCAATGTGATGGTGAAATAAAAAATATCATATTTCCACAAGGTTATATCATGACTTGGGTGAGAAATGTCGGGACAGACGTCTTAATCATTCGGCACAGCTCAGCCAGTCACCTTCAACATTGGTTTTCCAGGGCAATACCGGGATGCGGAGTCCGGCCTGAACTACAATTTCTACCGGGATTACGATCCGAATACAGGGCGGTACATTCAGCGTGATCCGATTGGGTTGGGTGGGGGATACAACCTATACAGCTATGCCGGTGCAGACCCGCTGAACTATACGGATTCGACAGGGTTAATCATTGACACTGTCGCTGACATCGGGTTTATTGGCTATGATTTATATCGGATTTTAACGGACAATGTTCTTGGCGACTGCGGCAACTTAGGCAGTAACCTAACAGCACTGGGGGCTGATTTAGCCGGGTTAGCAATACCCGGTGCAACGGGGCTGGGTGCTGCGAGTCGGGTTGCAAAGAAAGCTGATGACTATGTAGATCTTGCTTCTTCTCAGCGTCGTAGGCACATCCTTGACGGTGATGCCACAGGCGGTGGACATAGACCTGGCACTGGTAAGCCTGGAAAGAGTGAGTTTCCTCAAAACTGGTCAGACGACAAAATTATGCATGAAATATCTGATGTTGCGACTGATCCAAATTCCGTAACTCATGCGGGACGTGGTGGACGAATGATTACTGAAGGAACGCGTGATGGAATTGATATAAGAGTGATTCAAGAGCGCAACGGTGATATTGTCTCAGGGTTCCCAACTAACGTGCCGAGGAACCCGTGATGACTACCCACGATTATCAATTTGTCGAAAATCTGTTGTTACGATTACTTAGTTTACTGTTAGAAATATTTACCGATTCTGAAAAAGGTGAAGTACAGGATTTCATTGATGTTGGCGAATATGGTCTGGCTTTGGATACTTTGGTTGATATTGTGATTGAGGAGAATAAACAGATTCCTGGTGAGTCTTTGGCACTTGTCTATGAGTTGGCAGATGTAATGCAATTGGATAAAAAGATGTTTGAAGAGAAACTGCGTGGCCACGTAACTGATAGCTAGGTTTTGATCTGTACCGGTCGAAAATGTTGGGACAGAAATCCTAAAAAAACTGATTGTCACATCAGGTCGATTTCGATGAACCATAATTCAATTATTCCTGCCATACTTCATCTGGTGTGACTTGCTTTACCCCTTTGATTTTGTCCATGACAAAATGGCTCGCCCTCATTGGGATTTAAATGATAGGAAAGGTCCAGGGTGGAGGATTTATCCAGATGCAACAGTTAAACCAAAATAATAACATTAACATTGATATTGTTAATGTTGACGTTGAAATAGTCAGAAAATATATTAATAGCTACTTCAATGATAGTAATGAGTTTTATAAGAGCTTGATTGAAAAAATAAGTAATGATATTTATCCATGCTACGTAATTGTACCTAAGAATTTTAATGCTATTTCTGAGGTAAATCTCAGTTCGGGTGGTGTGTTTAATGTGAATTCAAAGGGTAATCAAAATGGCTCTGGAATAGTGAAAGTTGTTGATTCAAGTGATTGGCTGTCATTATTTATTTATGATTTAATAAAAAGGAATGATTTGTGTTGTGTTTTTGATGATGTAATGGCGAGTGAAAATGAAATAAATGACTTTAAATCTCGAGGTTTTTTATATAATGGCGATGCCTATTATTATATAAGTAAACAGATGGTTGATTCAGATAAAGATTTACTTGAATTGATTTACGCAACCAAGCTAAGTTGGCACTTTGTATGTGTTTTAATCGAATGTTTCAGTTCAAATGATAATGTAGATGATATAAATAATTTTTTTCTAATGTATTGAAGAAATTGAATTTTATTATTCTTGGGATATTTGATGGTGAGAGTTATTTAGTTATTGATTTAAAAAACAAATAACCTAGATAAGACCGATATTGGCGAAACACTCTAATTAAACAATAGCATCGAAACCTTCACCTACAACGACGCAGAACGTTTAGTTGGTTACCAGCGCGAGCGGGTGACCCGCGCAGATGCCGGAAATGGTGAAACCACACTGCAATCCAGCATCGAAGTGACCGCTGCCTATACTTATGATCCTCTGGGACGCCGGATCAGCAAAACCGTCAATGGTGAGCAAACGCAGTTTTACTGGTTGGGGAACACTTTACTCCGTGAAAGCGGCTCTCAGGGTCAGAAAGACTATACCTACGGCGCCACAGGTTATGCCCCCGTCACTGTCGATGTAGATGGACAGGTTGCAGATGTGCTGAGTGACCACCTGTCCGCCCCGGTCGGACTGATTCAGGCACAAAACCTGATCTGGCAACAGGTGAGGAGCCCGTTTGGGAAAACAGGTGGCACTGCTCAGCCAGTCACCTTCAACATTGGTTTTCCAGGGCAATACCGGGATGCGGAGTCCGGCCTGAACTACAATTTCTATCGGGATTACGATCCGAATACAGGGCGGTACATTCAGCGTGATCCGATTGGGTTGGGTGGAGGATTGAATATTTATTCATATGTTAGGGGAGATCCACTGAGTTATATCGACCCATTGGGATTAGCGAGATTTGGGTTCAGGCCATTAGGTGGTGATGAATCTTATTATAATAGCAATGGTATTCCCGATGGGAGCAGCAACCATCCCCGCGCACATGGACAGCTTTGGTTTGACGATAATCCAGCTGAAAACGTTGGATTTTTTGCTGGCGATGTTCGTTCAGATGATGGCTATTACAGAAATGAGTATAACTTTTTTGGACCTGTCTATGACGATAATTTAATGCGCCAAGCATTGGATAATATTCGCGAGGATTGGGATAACAACACATACTGTGTTGTGGGCAAAAATTGTCAGCATTTTTCAGATGCACTGAGGCAAGAGTATGACCGACTAGCAAATCCTCCAACTTGCCGTATGACAAGACGTGGTAAGAGGTGCAACTAATGGCTAGAAAGCTGAGGATTTATCTTAGTCTGTTGATTTTGATTTTCCCGGTTGCAACATATCTTCTGGGAATAGTGAACGCATCAAATGGATTAGTGTGGTTAGCCCTTGATACCGGTTATTACTATCCTGTTTATGTGATTACACCATCTTTATTTAAAAAGTTAGAAATGGGGCTGCTTGTACCTATGTTGGGAGGGCGATTACTTGCTTTTTTGTTGTATTTACTCTCGCTCTTATTATTTTTCAAAATGAAGGATAAGCTCTTTCCTAACTGATAAATGACGCTGGCTGCTGGTGAAGGTTGGCAATGAAAATCCAGTCAGGGGTTGACCCATCAGTACAGCTACACCCCATTTGGTGAGATTGCACAATGGGATAACGCAGGAATACCCGTCAGTTACGCCTATGATGCGAATGGTCAGATCCAGAACATGACCACCCCGCAAGGGAGCTATTCATTCAACTGGAATGCCAACGGGATTCTCACCCGCCAGCAAACACCCGACGGGCTGGTGCTAACCAATCAGTACGATGCATTAAACCGTTTAACCTCACGGCGATACAATCAGGGTGCTTTCAGCAAAGACTGGCAGTATGCGTACAGTCTGTCGGGGCTGCTGGAAGGCATCACTCAGGATGGTGTGAATCAGACCTTTGCATACGATGCCAGCCAGCCAGCCAGCCAGCCAGCCAGCCAGCGCTTAGCTTAGCTTAGTTCAGGTGAATACAGTCTCGATGCACTGAAAAACCTTCAAATATGGCTCAGAAGCAGCGGCAATCATTGTCAATGGGACCAGTTGTACTAAGCCCATGCAGCCCCCAAAAGCGGTATACACTTTCTTGTGTTCAGAGTGCAAAGTGGTGTCCCGGATTGTCTTGGAACAACAGCGAAAAGGAAAGCCAACTAGAGACACGATAAGAGGCTAGTGGTATATATGTAACAAGATGTTTCTTTGGCTGAATTATGAATATTGAATATTTCTTTCAAAATCCAATGATCCCTTTTCCTGAAGGGTATCTTGTTGTCAAAAACAAAAAACACCAGATTGTCGCCTGCAATGAAGCACACCAGAAATTAGCCGGGAAGCATGAGCACGCACAGCTGCTAGGTTTAACTGACAATGATTTACCTTGGAGAAGTTACGCCAATCTCTATCAAATGTATGAAAAAGATATCATGAGAGGGCGACAATACAGCTTGCGCCTACCCTTAATCGATGTGTCAGGGTGCGTTCACCAGCTGTATATAAAAAAGCGGGTAATTCTAGACCAGCATGGCTTGATAGCAGGAACAATGACACACGCACTATCGATGAGCAGTAGTGAGAATGAATACATGGTCACCACACAGTTTGCTGCCATTGAACAAATATCCCGCTTGAAGGACAAGCGCTTATTTAAGGTTTGTAAGCGACTGCTACTGAATCCGCAGTGCGATCTGCCCATTGAGCAATATGCTGCGGATGTTGGTATGACATCTAGAAGTTTATCGAGACTGTTTAAATCAGAGCTTGGAGAATGCTTTTCTCAAATGCGCAGGCTGATTCGGGTTTATCTCTCGATTCCTCAATTGTTACATGGCCGCAAACCAAGTCAGGTTGCGCTGGATTTTGGCTATCAGTCTCAAGCCAGTTACTCAACTGTCTTCAAGCAAATCACAGGTTTATCTCCCGGAGGTTACGTCAAAGCCCATTCTCATCAGTAAGCTGGGAAATGGCTGGGTGCTTTTTACTGAGGTAAGAACCGAAGTCATCTGGTCACGCTTTGACTAGTGACTGACATCGTTATCCTCCTGTAACCATTGAGCGACGCGTCTGGCAAAGTAAGTCACCACGATATCCGCACCAGCACGTTTGAAACCGAGCATGGTTTCCATAACTGACTGCCGTTCATCGACAAGACCAGCCTCTATCGCATGTTGCAGAATCGCGTACTCTCCGCTGACTTGATAGACGGCAACGGGCAGGTTGGTGTTTTCACGGATGCGATGAACAATATCAAGATAGGGTGTGCCGGGTTTGACCATTAAGATATCGGCACCTTCTTGTTCATCCATTGAAGCTTCAATCAGTGCTTCCCTACCGTTTGTCGGATTGGCCTGATAGGTTTTACGATCGCCTGATAATTCACAATCCACTGCTTGGCGAAATGGGCCGTAAAATGCAGAAGCGTATTTCATTGAATGAGCCAAAATGCCGACATGATGGTAACCGGCCTGATCGAGAGCCTGACGAATCGCCTGTGTCTGGCCATCCATCATGGTTGAAGGAGCCAGTATGTCAGCTCCGGCTTTTGCTGCGGTCACAGCTTGCTTGGCTAAATTTTCTAATGTGGCATCGTTATCGACATCGTCTCGGTGAATCACACCACAGTGGCCGTGTGTGGTGTATTCACAAAAACAGATATCGGGGATCACAACAATGTCTGGGCATGCCTGCTTTATCGTCCGGATCATACGTGCCAGTAAGCCATGCTCATCCCACGTATCAGAGCCTTGGTTGTCTTTTGTATGCGATATGCCAAATGGCATCACGTAACGGATGCCGAGCTCGTACAACTCACGAACTTCCTGTGCCACATTCTGCTCTGCATAGCGTACTAACCCCGGCAGCGCATCAATAGGCTTATTGGTTGTGATCTGCTCTTCGATAAAAAGAGGCTGAATTAAATCCTGAATACCGATCTGGTGTTCCTGAACGAGTTTTCGAAGATGAGGACTCGCTCTGAGGCGTCGTTGTCGACGGCACATTGTTGTCATTATGATCGACCTTTTATTGTTCGTTTGAATGCATTGTTATGTTTTGAGGGCGAGATGTATTTCGCAAATCGGACACTTTTTTATTCAAATCGGACATGGGCGCCACCGCCTTTGAGTGACTTACTCGGCGGTAAAATGACTGTTAAGCGCGTCAGTGAAAATACGTCTGTAAGTGATACGATGTTTACGATTTTGAAGGCGATTAGCCGATGGACTGCAATTAAAGTGTCATGAACTAGGTGATTGGGCGGTTGCTGGAAATCGGGGACTGGTTGGTGTGTTTGACATCTTTCCCGCCAATTCAGCCCCGCCAATTCCAGAAATGCTGGCGATTCCCGGTGACGATTCGCCCGGCCATAATCAGGCCGGGCTGAGGAATATCTTACTGGTGGTAATTACTCTCCATCATCGGGATAGAAGCGACCTTCCGGGGTGTAAGGTTCTTTATCATCCACAATACTGCGCTGGCCACGAATTTCTCTCAGTTGGTGTTCAAGCATTCTTACCTGCTGATAATCTCCCTCCTGATAAGCGGCTGTGAGGCGTAGTTCAATGTCTTCAATGCGTTCTCGGATACTCATTGTGACCTCCGGCTCAATAGCTGTGACACAGTGCCAGTCAGTGTCTTCCTGACACGTTCCACTAACAAGCATACTGTAAAAAAGCCGACCTGTTTATTCCTATAAGAGGCAGGTTGTACTGTGTATTAGATGTATTAGAAATAAAGAAACCGGAAAGCCAGATTGGCTCCCCGGTTATTGAGATGAAAATGGAGCAGATTCAGTTTTATAGCCGATGGGTAGGCGAATTAACTGATGTCCGGGCGGATTGAGATTACACCCCAAATTCCTGGAAGAGTCTGCGGCAAGCCTGGCCGTCGCGATGGAACAGGTGACAGCGATGCGCCGGAATACCAACTTTGAGCACCTGGCCTGCATCGACATCCAGTATGTCTGGCTGACGGTAAACGAAATCGGCATCAACCCCTTTAAGGTTCAGATAAACCTGAGTTTCGTTGCCCAGCTTTTCTACCACCTGAATATCACCTTCTACTGTGGCGTCACCTTCATCACCTGAGAGCAGGTGTTCAGGACGAATGCCCAGCGACATGCGGTCCCCGCGGGTGACTGTGGTGCCATCAACAGGGATCCAGAAAGTGGTGCCGTTAGCAAGCTGAACCATCACGCGCTCTTTTTCAACCTGCTCGACAAACACGCTGATGAAATTCATTTTAGGCGAACCAATGAAGCCGGCAACAAACCGGTTCTCTGGGTAATGGTATAACTCAAGAGGCTTACCAACCTGAGAGACGAAACCGCCATCAAGCACGACAATCTTATCAGCCATCGTCATGGCTTCTACCTGATCATGGGTCACGTAGATCATGGTGCAACCGAGTTGTTTATGCAGTTTGGCGATTTCAATCCGCATTTGGACACGAAGCGAAGCGTCGAGATTGGACAAAGGCTCATCGAGCAGGAAGACATTCGGTTGCGCGACCAGTGTACGGCCAATAGCGACACGCTGACGCTGACCGCCTGACAAAGACTTGGGCTTGCGGTCTAAAAGGTGGCCTAACTGAAGGATGTCGGCGGCGTTTTCTACCCGCTTACGAATTTCTGCTTTATCGGCTTTCGCCAGTTTCATTCCGAACGACATATTGTCGAACAGGTTCAGGTGCGGATACAGCGCATAAGACTGAAAGACCATACCCACACCGCGCTGGGCAGGTGGGATATCATTCATACGCTGTTCACCTATGTATAAATCACCTGAGGTAATGTCTTCCAGGCCAGCAATACAGCGCAACAGAGTGGATTTACCGCAGCCTGATGGCCCGACAAACACCACAAATTCTCCTTCAGCGATATCCAGATTGACGTTTTTTGAAATCAGGTTATCGCCATAAGCTTTACTAACATTGCGTAAAGTGACACTCGCCATCTGGCTTCCCTCTATATTTTGTCTCTGGCCCGCACAATGGTAGATGTCATTAGGCGTGCCAGTAAAGTCGGTGTAGAAAAAACAGGGTAGCGCCCAAAGTACAGCGGCATTGGAGCGGCAGCTACCCGTAAACTGCGAAAATGACTTCCCAACACTCTCGCAGGTGTGACGATGCCAAGTGGTGGACATCAATGTTGCTTCATGCAGCAACAATCAACAATAAAAAGACAGTTTACCGTTGAACACGCTCAAGCCTTGTTGAGGTTGATGTCATTGTGCGGAAAACACCTTAATACAACATCCTCCCTGCACTATTCTTCTCAGGGGGATGAGTGGGGGAGGAGTATTCAGATCACATTTTCTCAGACGTCGTGCTGCCTGTTGAAATCATTGCAAGTAGTATGTGCTCTCTGTCACGAATGGTCGTTGTTTTTTGAACTTGGTCACCTCCGTAAATGATAAGGATCACGATTTCCACTCTGCGCTATGGGGGGCGTAGCGTCTGGGATGATGCTTCATAGGGATGACTGATAGATGATAGAGGCTGGAAAATGTGTTGCCGATTGAAAACGCAACGATAACCATCTGGAAGGATATAACAATGAAGAAAGTCCTCAGTACTGTCGCACTCTGTACCCTTGCCGCACTCAGTTCTGTTTCAGCGCATGCTGCTATTGAAGAAGGTCAGATCACTATCTGGATTAATGGTGATAAAGGCTATACTGGCCTGGCCGAAGTGGGCAAAAAGTTTGAAGCTGACACGGGCATCAAAGTCACGGTTGAACATCCTGATAAGTTGGAGGAGAAATTCCCTCAGCTGGCATCAACCGGTGATGGTCCGGATATCGTACTCTGGGCACACGACCGTTTTGGTGGCTACGCTCAGGCAGGCCTGCTGACAGAAGTGAAACCTTCTGATGCGTATCGTAGCAAGTTTGCTGATTTTACCTGGGATGCCGTGTCGTACAACGGTAAATACGTAGGTTATCCGGTTGCGGTAGAAGCATTATCATTGATTTATAACAAAGATTTACTGCCTGAGCCGCCAAAGAACTGGGAAGACGTGGTTGCTCTGGATGCTGAGCTGAAAAAGCAAGGTAAACGCGCCATTATGTGGAACCTGCAAGAACCCTTCTTTACCTGGCCACTGCTTGCAGCTGACGGCGGTTATGCCTTTAAATTCACCGCTTCCGGCTATGACGCGAAAGATGTTGGCGTAAACAACGAGGGCGCAAAGCGCTCAATGAGCTTTGTGAAGAGCCTAGTTGATAAAGGTGTGATTGCCCCTGACGTCGATTATGCCATCGCTGAGGCTGGTTTTAACAAAGGTGATGTGGCTATGACAATCAATGGCCCCTGGTCTTGGGCGAACATTGATAAAGCGGGCATTAATTATGGCGTGGCCATGCTGCCTAAGTTGAATGGTAATCCGTCCAAGCCATTTGTTGGCGTACTGACTGCAGGTATCAGCTCTGCTTCGCCAAACAAAGATCTGGCCGTTGAGTTTATTGAGAACTATCTGCTGACTAACGATGGTCTGCGGACTGTCAACAATGACACCCCGCTGGGTGCGGTTGCGTTGAATTCGTTTCAGGAAGAGCTGAGCTCGGATGCCCGTATTTCTGCGACGATGGGGAATGCGATGAACGGTGAAGTCATGCCGAATATTCCTCAGATGTCTTCTTTCTGGTATGCAGAGAAAGCAGCGATTAACAATGTGGTTAACGGGCGTCAGTCTGTGGAAGACGCATTAAATACTGTTGCTGATCGAATGACCAAGTAAACTTACCTATCGGAGCAAGCACCTGCTTGCTCCTTCCTCAGACGTACTGCGAGGAACGCTGATGCAGTCTCATCATGTTGCCGAACTGGCCCTTGACGCTACCGATATGACAATGAACTCAAAAAACAAACCTGCCCTGCGAACCTGGCTCAAGTGGGCCGCGCTGGGCGGAGTGAGCGCCATTAACGGTTATGCCACCATACTTATGTATGCACGTGCTGAATATGCGTTTGCATTACTGACCCTTATTCTGACAGCTCTGGGCGTTTATGTGTTTGCCCGCAAGAGTACCTATGCGCATCGTTATATTTATCCGGGTGTCGCCGGGATGATTCTGTTTATCATCTTTCCTCTCGTGTATACCGTTGGCCTCTCCTTCACAAACTACAGCGGGAGCAACCAGCTTAGCTTTCAGCGCGCCCAGTCAGTGTTAATGGAACAGTCCTTTCAGACAGGTGAAAGCTATAGCTTTTCTCTGTATGGCGAGGAGGGGCGCTATCAGTTAGCACTCAATACTCAGGATGGCTGGTATCTGAGTGAACCCATTGACCTGAAGGCATTGCCTGAATCGTTAAGCTTGTCTCTGTCCCAACAGCCGTCGACAGATGCGGCGCCACTAAAAACAGTGATTCAGAACCGTCAGCAGTTGAGCGCTCTGGTCGTCAACTTGCCAAACGGCGAAAAACTGACAATGTCAGGCTTGCGTAAGTTTGCCGCCAGCCAGTCGCTTTTTGCACTGCAGAATGATGGTGAAACGCTGATCAATCAACAGACCAAGCAGGTGTACAAACCCAATTGGGAAACGGGTTATTATCAGGAAGTCAACGAGGCAGGGCAGTTTATCGGCGAGTCGATGTCGCCGGGCTTTATCGTCAACAGCGGCTGGGACAACTTCACCCGGATATTTACCGATCCTGGTATTCAGGGGCCATTTGTCAGTATTTTTATCTGGACCATAGTGTTCTCGGCCCTGACTGTTGTGTTCACTTTGGCGGTTGGTGTCGTACTGGCACAGGTGGTGTCCTGGGAGGCATTGAAAGGACGTGGCCTTTACCGCGTGCTGCTCATTTTGCCTTATGCCGTACCTGCCTTTATTTCGATTCTTATATTCAAAGGCCTGTTTAATCAGAGTTTTGGCGAAATTAATCAGGTATTGCAAGGTCTGTTTGGCCTGAGTCCATCATGGTTCACCGATCCGTTTCTGGCTAAAACCATGATTCTGATTGTGAACACCTGGCTGGGATACCCTTATATGATGATTCTGGCAATGGGCCTGCTGAAAGCCATTCCTGATGATTTGTATGAAGCTTCCGCCATGGATGGGGCTGGCCCGTTGGATAACTTCTTCCGCATTACGCTGCCCATGCTGGTGAAACCGATGGTGCCACTCTTGATTGCCAGTTTTGCCTTTAACTTTAATAACTTTGTATTGATTCAACTGCTGACAAACGGCGCGCCGGATATGCTGGGTACCAGCGTACCTGCCGGTCATACGGATCTTCTGGTGAGTTATACCTATCGCATTGCTTTTGAAGGTGCGGGCGGACAGGATTTTGGTTTGGCTGGTGCGATTGCCACATTGATATTCTTGCTGGTAGGCGGATTGTCGTTACTGAATATGAAATTCACAAAACTGGATGCTGAGTAAGGGGAAGACTCATGGCGATGGTACAACCAAAATCTTTGAAATATCGCGTTTGGGCGACGCATATAGCAATGTGGTGCTTTCTGGCGCTGATCATGCTGCCACTGTTGATGGTAGTCGCTATTTCCTTCCGTGAAGGGAATTATGCCTCTGGTGAACTTATCCCAAGTGATCCGTCGCTGGAACACTGGAAACTGGCGTTAGGGATTGCTGTCGAACATGCCGATGGCAGTAAAACAATGCCGCCGTTTCCGGTACTGACCTGGCTTTGGAATTCTGTGAAAGTTGCCGGGCTCACTGCCATTGGAATTGTGGCATTGTCCACAACTTGCGCTTACGCTTTTGCCAGAATGCGCTTTGCCGGTAAAAGCCAAATTCTGCGTGCTATGCTGATATTACAGATGTTTCCGCCAGTTTTGGCATTGGTAGCATTGTATGCATTGTTCGACCGCCTGGGCGCCTATGTTCCGTTTCTTGGCATGAATACTCACGGTGGTGTGATCTTTGCTTACATGGGAGGTATTGCTCTGCACGTGTGGACAATAAAAGGGTACTTTGAATCCATCGACAACTCACTGGAAGAAGCAGCAGCGTTAGATGGGGCAAGCCCATGGCAGGCATTCAGGCTGGTTTTGCTACCGTTATCTGTACCTATCCTGTCTGTAGTGTTTATTCTTTCGTTTATTGCCGCTGTAACCGAAGTTCCTGTTGCATCCTTGTTATTACGTGATGTAAATTCCTACACGTTAGCTGTTGGAATGCAGCAATATTTGTATCCGCAAAATTATCTATGGGGTGACTTCGCAGCCGCTGCTGTGTTGTCCGCATTACCGATTACTCTGGTATTTTTGCTGGCTCAGAAATTTCTTGTCGGTGGTCTGACTGCCGGAGGGGTAAAAGGATAATTATAAACAGGCCTGCTTTCACTTAGGTGCAGGCCACTCCCGGGATGAATACTTAGCTTTGGTTTGGCCGCCGATCTGTTAAGTCACTTCTCTCACATTATTGGCGTTGCTGCATAGCTGGACCTTCTCTCTGTTTTTATACAGACAGTGGTTTGATTGGTAACCATAGCCCGGTGTTTTCACCGGGCTTTTTATTATTGGAGCAATCAATACCATTACATTTCGAAGGGAGCTTCTGACGTTCGCTCATAGCCATTCCCATTAGTCCCGCCCACTTTTCCCTCTTTAAACGCCACCTGAAGAATGTGTCTTTTATTCATACAGTGAATCCTGGATATTGAACTTTTTTGCTTGCAATAATTTTACTTGTGTTTGTGGACAAAAATAATAATCTGATATGCGACTCGTTTTATTGTGAATGAGTTGGTACGGGTTAATCAGTGTTCGAAGTGCAGGGAGCAGGCAATGGATCCAATATTTTATATTGAGATTGAGGGGGTCATCTGGAAAGTGATGCCAGACGGAAGCTGGCAAAGACTGGCTCCGGATGAGCACATGGATCCAGCCATCACGCTGGTAGAAGATACCGCTCAGCTTGAGCAAGCCGTACAAGTTGGCGAGCAAGACTCCTCATCGTCGGTTCCGGCAGCTTCTGACATTGATACCCCTGCATCATCAACATCGACCTCTTCAGACGATAGCCAGGATCTCTCCAGCGACAGCGCAGGCTTTGTTACTTATATCTCGCCAGATTTACCTGAAGTGTTGCCGGAAGCCGGCTTCAACACCCAGCCGACTTCGTACCGGGCTGAAACGAATTCTCCGCCTGACGGTGTACTCAATCTGCTTAGCGCAGAAGCCAGACTGACGGTACAGATCGATGACGGTGGTGATGGCTATGAAAATCGATTTGAAGTGCCTTCGGTAACGATCAGCGGTGATGCCTTTGAAATCCGGGACGGCTGGACCATTTCCGTGACTGTCACTGATGTAAACGGACAAACAGTGTCGCTGACAGCAAAAGTCAGGGATGAAAGGTACGAGATTGATAATGTTGATTTGAGCGGCCTTGCCGAAGGGCCACTGAACGTTTATGCCATTGCTACAGACGTACTGGATAATAGCGTTGATGCGACGGATGCCACCATTAAAGACACACTGGCCGAGCTCTGCGTGGACATAGACGGCAACGGCGATAATTATCTCAATCTGTCCGAAATCAGTCATGATCAAACCAAAGTCACACTACTGCTGACTCATGTCGAAGATGGGCAGGCCGTAAAAGTCGTCATTTCTGATTCTTCGGGTAACACTCTGGTTTATGACGGTATCGTTTCAGGTGGCCAGGTTGTACTGGAGCAACTGGATCTGTCATCACTGTCTGATGGCCAGTTAACCGTTAGTGCTGTCACCAAAGATGTGGCGGGCAACCCGGCCTCTGGCACAGACACCATCATCAAAGATACTCAAGCTGCTATCACTGTGGGTGTATTTGGTAATGGTGATGAATACCTCAATAAAGAAGAGTCTCTGTCAAGCTGGGCTGGCGGAACCGTTACTCATGTAGAAAACGGGCAGTCTGTCTATGTCACTGTGACGGATTCAGCCGGTACAAGCATTCAGGTTGAAACCCAAGTCATCAACGGCAAGTGGCTCGCAACTGGTGATATCTCGTCGTTGGCGGACGGTGAGGTAACAGTAACGGCAGAAACCACGGATATTGCAGGTAATCCGGCGATCAGTACGGACACCATTATCAAAGATACTCAGGCCGCCGTCACAGTGGATATCGACGGGCAGGGTGATAATTTCCTCAATCAGTTTGAAGTTCCCGTCAGCGATATCACAGGCACAGTCGATAATGTCGAAGACGGCCAGACGGTGTTCGTCACCATTACAGACATCAATGGCGATACAGTGACCGCTCAAAGCACGGTAGCCGGCGGAGCCTGGAGCCTGCCGGATCTGGATTTCAGCGGCTTGTCAGACGGCGAACTGAGGGTACAGGCGGACACCACAGACATCGCGGGCAACCCGGCCACCAACACAGACACCATCATTAAAGATACCCAGGCCGCTGTGACTGTCGGGGTGTTCGGTAATGGTGATAACGTTATCAACCAGGCTGAATCAGTCTCCAGCTGGGCCGGTGGTACTGTAACCAATGTTGAAGACGGCCAGACAGTGACGGTATCGGCCACTGATATCAACGGGCTGACTGTTCAGACGCAGACGACTGTGGTGGACGGCAAGTGGGTGGTGAACGGCGATGTGTCGTCACTGGCGGACGGTGAGCTGACCATTAAAGTCGAGACCGTGGATGTGGCGGGTAACCCGGCTTCCAGCATCACAAGTATTGTGAAAGATACGCAGGCGGCCATCACGGTAGATATTGACGGCAAAGGCGATAACTATCTCAACAAAGCCGAAGTTTCTGTTTCTGATATCACAGGCACAGTCACAGGTGTTGAGAACGGCCAGAGTGTCACTGTCACCATCACAGACATTCATGGTGCGACTGTGACAACAGAAGCCACTGTTTCTGCAGGCGTCTGGTCTGTCGACGATCTGGATCTCAGCAGCCTGGCAGACGGCGAGCTGACGGTTCTGGCGGAAACCACAGACCTAGCAGGCAACCCGGCCTCAAACACAGATACCATCCTCAAAGACACACAGGCGGGCCTCACAGTTACCATAGACGGCAAAGGGGATGACTTCCTCAATGCGGCTGAAGCCCCTGTCAGTGATCTGTCCGGTACGGTCGACAACGTAGAAGACGGCCAGATTGTGTCTGTCACTGTGACTGATGTTAACGGTGACACTGTCACCAAAGACACCACAGTCTCGGGGGGTGTCTGGTCTGTCGACGATCTGGATCTCAGCAGCCTGGCGGACGGCGAGCTGACGGTGCTGGCAGAAACCACGGATATCGCAGGTAACCCGGCCGCGAATACCGATACTATCGTCAAAGATACACAGGCGGCCATTTCGGTTGAGATAGTAAGCCATGGTGATAACTATCTGAATAAGCAAGAGTCCGAGTCGAGTTGGGCTGGCGGTACGGTGTCCAATGTGGAAGACGGCCAGACTGTGCACATTACCGTCACGGATTCGTCAGGAAAGGTGGTGGAGCTGGAAACGACTGTCGTTGATGGCAAATGGACCATCAACGGCGATATCTCGTCACTGGCCGAAGGTGAACTGACAGTCAAAGCCGACACCACGGACCTGGCAGGCAACCCGGCCACATCAGCAGCCTCGGTGATAAAAGACACACTGGCCGCCGTCACAGTGGATATCGACGGGCAGGGCGATAATTTCCTCAATCAGTTTGAAGCTCCCGTCAGCGATATCACAGGCACAGTCGATAATGTCGAAGACGGCCAGACGGTGTTCGTCACCATCACAGACATCAATGGCGACACAGTGACCGCTCAAACCACGGTATCCGGCGGAGCCTGGAGCCTGCCGGATCTGGATCTCAGCGGCTTGTCAGACGGCGAACTGACGGTACAGGCGGACACCACAGACATCGCAGGCAACCCGGCCACCAACACAGACACCATCATCAAAGATACCCAGGCGACTATTACGGTTAATGTAGACAGTGGTTCTGATGGTTTTCTGAATCCGTCAGAACTGCCAGCCACGCGTTTGTCAGGCGCTGCAACTCATGTTGAAGATGGTCAGACGGTGACCATAGTCGTTACCGATAGTAATAATGTGTCGCAAAGCTTCACCGCCATTGTTAACCAGGGCATCTGGGAAACCACGCAAGATTTGTCAGCGCTGGCTGACGGCCCGCTGAGTGTCACGGTAGCCACCAGCGATCTAGCCGGTAACCCGGCCACTGCGACAGATAACACAGTGGTTATTGATACTCAGGTGACTATAGACATAGACACGCTTGACGGTCTGGGTATTTACAACTTCAAGGGCGGCAACCTGACCTCGCTACAAGGGACGACTACAGGGGCCGAAGAAGGCCAGGCCGTCACAGTGACTGTCTCTGATGGGGCGAACAGTGTGTTGCTTACCGGTCAGGTCGCGGCTGATGGCAGATGGCTGATTGAAAATATAGATATCAGCTCGCTGAACGCACAGGCAACCTGGACGATGGATGCCAGCGTGACCGATCTGGCTGGCAACCAGGCAATCGATGATATGCCGACACTGGTGCTGCCTGGCAGTGTCGTGCTGGAAGAATCTGAATTAGGTCCAAATGGTGATGGCACATCCGAAGCGGTGTCAGAGATTAATATTCAATTTGCTGAGTTCAGTATTCATGCGGATCAACCCTACCTCAATGCGCTGACGTCAAATGGCTTGTCAGCCAGTGCAGAATTGTCTGCTGATGGTCAGAGCCTGAACGTCATTCGCAGCGATGGCAAATTGATACTAAGTGCCGTGATTAACGGAGCAGGCGATGGGATAACCGTTACTTTGTATGCGCCCATCGATCAGGGGATTGGTACCGACACCACCCAAACGGCCATCATGATAGAAGGCACACAGCATGATGCGGACGGCACCACAGAAACCGTGCTCGCACCTGTTGTCACCTATATTCTCGATTCAGAGCCTGTTGCGACGGATGACTCTTTTGATGTTGTTGAAGCCTCGCTGAGTTCAGGCAATATCCTTGATAATGACTATGACCTGGATAAAGGGCTGGTGGTGCGTTTCATCCGTCACGATTTTGATGGCGATAACGTGATGCAGGATGCAGCAATTCCTGTTGGTGGAAGTGCTGTATTTACGACCGCACAGGGTGTGCTGACGATATTCAGTGATGGTCGGTGGACATTAGAGGCAGATCGTAACCTGGATAACAGTCAGGAACAGGCTGTGCGGTTTTCTTATCTGGCCGGTGACAGCGATATAGATTACGACATTGCAGATGTCGTCATCAATGTCCATGACGGCGCTGCAGGATCGATAAGCGATGATGCCGCGACGGCCACTGAAGGCAAAGTGTCAGACAGCCCCCAGTCTTTTGACGGCAGCATTCAGTTTATTGCCGGTTCTGATGATCCCGCTACAGCGACGTTTGCTTTCGACCCGGCGACGTTAGCATCATTAAATGCGCTTCAATTGACGACTGGTACAGGTAATCAACTTGTCCAGTTTACCTTAAGCAACGATGGCCGGGTGATCACCGGGACCACGGCTGAGGGCGAGATCGTACTCAGTATGACAATGTCAGGCAAAGTGGTTGGCAGTGATATTGAAGGCAATATTCAGCTGACGCTGGCACGGCCGATTAATCATACGTCGTCGAATGATGCCATCAGTCTGCCGGTGATCATTCTCGGTGAAGACTCGGACGGCACGACGATTCCTGCCGGTGAATTTGTCTGGACGTTAAAAGATGGTGCTGATCCTCAGCTGACCTCTGTGTCAGGTGTCAACCTCAATGAAGATGATCTGGAATCCGGGGATGTTACCGGGCAGGGCAGTTTCAATCTCACTGTCGGCAGTGATGCCATTCAGAGCCTGGCATTTAATCTTGCTGATCAACCGGAATTAAGCAGCGGTGGAGAGCCGATTACCTACACGCTTTCAGCCGATGGCAGTCTGTTGACAGCCTGGGCCGGTGGTGAAGAAGTCTTTACTGTTCAATTGGGAAGCTATCAGCCGGAAGCTGACGCCACAGTGACTTATGACTTTACGCTGAAAAAAGCCATCGATCAGCTCAACGGAGATACTGCGCTGCCTCTTGTCGTGACGACGATTGACGATGACGGTGACAGTTCAACATTAACCCTTCCCATTAATGTTAATGACAGCCAGTCCGGTGGCATTACTTCCGGGGCCATATCAGTTACAGAATTACCTAAGGTTGAAGCGGCACTTGATGCAGACGCGACAGTCTCGCTCACTGTCACTGCGAACAAAGATCCGATTATCAAAATTGGCCTTCAGCTGAGCAATGGCGATCCTGTAATGGACAGTAACGGCCAGCCCGTCACCCATAATCATGAAGCCCTGATCTGGCGCGACAACGGCGATGGCAGTTACGATGCCGTTCTGCCAAATGGCCAAAGCGTGTTTACGGTTTCCTTGCCTGAAACAATCTCTGTTGCTTCAGGTACAGTGGCCAATGTTGATCTTAACTTCACCCTGCATCAGCCTGTCGACCACGGCAACTCTGGCCTGGAAGATACTCAGCTTGAGCTGAATTTACCTGTGGTAGTCACAGACAGTGATGGAACAGAGCAGCAAGCAGACACGACAGTGACCGTGTTTGACGGCAAAGATCCGGTGTTGTCTGTGGCAGGCTCCATCTCTGTGGATGAAGATGGGTTGCTGGGTGATGGCACAGAAGATGGCGTTTCTTCAACAACCCCTGTGATATCAGTCGCTAAAGGCAGTGACGACATCGCTGAAATTGTACCGGATGTGGATGCATTTAATGCCTTGGGCTATCAGAGTGGCGGCGAGGCTGTGTTACTGAGTGATAAAGATGCCAATGGCTGGTATATCGCTAAAACTCAGACATCGGGTGACGAGGTATTCAGGCTCAAACTCAACACCGATGGTACAACGGAGTTTGTGTTGGTTTCTTCACTGGATCACCCGACGGGTAACGGTGAAAACAACCTGCCGCTCAACTTTGACGTCCATGCCGTTGATATGGATGGCGACACGTCAGCCAGCGTGACGCTTACCGTGAATGTGCAGGATGCTGTGCCGGAAAGCACCGACAGTACGCTGGAACTGGTTGAGGGGGAAATCTTTTCGACCAATCTGCTTAGCGATGTTCGCATGGGCGCGGATGGCGGAGAGCTGAACCGTTTTATCTATAACGGTGTTGAATATAACTTCGAGACCGCGGGTGTGGATTATTTCGATGTCGATTTGGTCAACACTGAGAATAATGAAACCTATGGCTCATTTCGTTTGTACAAAGATGGCCGGCTGGATCTGACCACAAAGGGCTCGGTGCAGACAGATCCAACTGTAATTGATGATCTGACTTATGTGGTTCGTGATAACGACGGCGATGAAGCAACCAATACCGCAAACCTGATCCTTGGCGATAATGCCGGCAGTATAAGAACATTGAATACTGAAACGCTGGAAGATACCCAGACTGGCTCTCTGCATATCTTCGTAACCCCAGGCGATAACGATCAGGGCGAGCGGGTAGCATCAATTCAAATCAGTGAGGCGTCGTTACAGGGTGGCACCTTGTATCTCAATGGTCAGGCACTAACGGCAGAAAATGGTTATGTCACATTGACGGGCGACCAACTGAGCAGTCTTCCCGGCGAAGTGACTGTGTTTCCTAATGGTAGCCTGACGTATATCCCACCACAGAATCAGTCGAATACGACAACGACAATCTCGCTTGATGTCAGTGCTGTGATAAGCACAACGAATGGGGATAAGTTGATCGATGGCACCCTTGATGTTTCCGTCTTACCTGTCGCGGATGCCCCGGAATGGGCGGAGTCCACTTTTGCCTATGCCCTGGTAGAAGATGACCCCAATGTAGTCAATGTAGACATCACAGCCAATCTGGTGGATCAGGACGGCTCAGAAAATCTGAGCTACAAACTGAGTGACATTCCTGACGGCATTACCCTGATGCTGAACGGCAGTGTGGTTCAGGAAGGGAAAGCCTATACACAGGCGCAGTTGTCACAAATGACAATACGTACCGACGCCAACCTGGCAGGTGTTTTCACCTTCACCGTTATTGCCATTGCAGCTGAGAGCGGCAATGTGTTTGCTGACAGCAGTGATAAAACAGCACAGATTACTCATGAAGTCACGGTCAATGTCAGTCCGGATGCTGATGTCCCTAAATTATCTGTTCAGGATTATAAAGGGCTTGAAGATCAGGCTATTAACCTGAATAACATTATTACGGGTCAGTTAACAGATAAAGACGGCTCAGAAACACTCTCTTACCGCATTGAAGTGCAGGACGGCTGGTTGATCGAAGGTGGTACGGCGCAGGAAATGTCGCCGGGTGTCTATATGGTATCCGCGGATGAAGTGGCGGCAGGCCAGATAAGATTAATTCCGAAGCAGGATATCAGCTCTGTGACGGAATCGCTGTCCATCAAAGTGACGGCAATTGCCACTGAGTCCTCGGCGGATGGGCTGGATCCGATTAATCAGACGGCAGAGAGCGATACCCAAACCATTACGATTGAACTCAAAGGTGTGGTGGATACCCCGGATGTAACAGATGGCGGGCAGGGACACTGGCAGTTTGATACTGGCACACAGGTGATCACGGGCACCCAGTCGTTTGCCGAAGATAGCCTTATTCCTCTCGATTTCATTATCAGTACGTCGGACGATGATCAGTCTGAAGTGCTGAATTTGCTGTTAACCAATCTGCCTGATGGTTTTACCCTGGTTGACAGTGCGGGTAATCCCGTTGTGTTGCCAATTGCCAATGTCGACCCTGACACCGGTATCCAGTACCAGATATCCAGTGAACAATTACAGAATACCTACCTCAAGGCGCCGCAGGATTTCAGCGGTGATATCCACCTGGATATTTTGGTGGTTTCAACAGAACCGGATGGCGACTCTGACACGTTCAATCTGGGGGTTGATATTAGCGTTTCTCCTGTGGTTGATGAACAGGATGGCACAATATTCACCGCTGACGGTATAGAGGACAGAGCCGCCAGTTTTGCCGTTTTGCCTGTTCCCGGTCAGGATGCGGATGGCAGTGAAACACTGACGGGATACAAGATTGATTCCCTTCCTGATCAACTGACGTTCTTCTTTGACGGTGTAGAAATTCAGGTACCGGAAGGCGGGCTGGATATCAGCACGCTTGACCCGGACGCGACCCTGGCCGAACTGATCCAAAGTGGCCGGATGACTGTTCGTGCTTCGGAAGATTTGAGTGGTATCTTTACGCTACCGGTGTCTTATCAGGTCACGGACACCTCACCTGATAATGCCTCAGATACAGACGTCAAATGGATTCAGGCACAAGTGGATGTTCAGTTTCATGGTCGGGTTGAGTTGGATACGCATCTGGAATCAACGACAGAAGTGCTTGAAAGCACAGATGGCGGGCCAATAGATTTGTCAGATTCGGTCTGGTTTGTCGATGCGGATCTGGATGGTTCCGAATACCTGGATTATATCCTGATCAAGATGCCTCCCGGTTATAACTTTATTGTTGAGCATCCCAACGGGGCGACACAGGATGCCGAGGGGAACTGGGTGATCCCCGCCACAGGGCTGACCAGCGACTCCGTCAGGGAGCAGGCAGCTATGCTGCTCCAGCAGGCCACAATATCCAGTGCCTCAGATACAGACGTGGTCGAAATCATTGTCAGTGCCCGTGTCATCGACGATCAAGATGCGCGATTTATTGATACCTCATTGAATATACAAATAACGGGTCATTCAGGCGGCGGCACCTGTGATCCTGTCGGGCCACCGGACGATATTCGGGATAACAACGAGCCGGTTCATACCAAAGAAGGTGAACCGATTGATCTTTCCGGTTTACTCAATCCGGATGTTGCCAGCGATCCGGATAATGAGCTCTCCTTCTTCATTGATGCCTCAAGCTTACCTGAAGGCGTGACAATTCAGGGGCAGGGAGTGATCACTGAATACGATAACCAAGGCAATGTGATGGGTTACAGCATTCCGCCGGAAGGTTTATCAACGCTGCAGGTGGTGGGACTGGATGAAGACTGGGCGGGCAATCTGGTTCTGAATGTTGCAGTGATCGAAACCTCGGGCTGTAACGGTGACAGTGTCACGACCAATCAACAGGTCAACATAGTTGTTGAGCCGGTTGTCGATGATATTACGCTTACCGCAGATGTCACCAGCATCCAGGAAGATGTCGCAACGGATATCAATCTGGCCCTTATCCTGGGAGACAGTATTGAAACTGGCCAGAGCATAGAGGGAGAGGGGATCCCCGCTGAAGGGAAGGAAACGGTCAATACACTGACACTGACCCTGCCCGCTGACTGTGAACTGGTTGCCGATGATCCGGGACTGTTAGCTTATCAGGGCAATGGCGTATGGGTGATCAGTGATCCAGCCCGGCTTGATGAAATCACCTTAGTTCCGCCTGCTCATTTCAGTGGTGACATCACGATAACCGCGACCGCGAACATCACAGACGAAGCAACGGGCGTGGCTGTCACAGATACCGCAGACAAGTCTGCCACGATCACGATTAACGTTGCCCCCGTTACCGACTTGGCCCAACTGACGGCAGAGGATGTTGTTGGTGACGAAGACAGCTATATCGCGCTGTCTAATATCAGTGCATCTCTCATTGATACCGATGGTTCCGAGACCTTGTCCCTGTCAATTAAGGGCGTGCCTGATGGCGCGGTACTGGTGCTGAAACAGGGCGAAGAGTACGTGCTATTACCAAACAATGGCTATGACGGAGGCACATTTAACGGCACACCGACAATGGCCTGGCAGGTGCAGCCTGATCAGTTGGCGAATATCTATATCTTACCGCCGCAGGATTTCAGTGGTGATTTACCACTGTCGCTGGAGGCGATGACCCAAGAGATCGGCACCACAGATGTGAAATTTACCACTGAAGATTTTACCGTTGGCGTCAATCCGGTTGGTGATCATGCCCAGTTCTTTGGCGTGCCTGATACCCTGTCAGGTAGTGAAGGCGATCCGATTACTGTCCCGGTTAATATAACCAGCACTGAAACCAACAGTGATGAGTTCATTTCGTTGACAGTCACTGTAAATGCGGACTCTGACCCAACCGCCCTGATTGGGCTTGATCGCATCAAAGTCGGCGATCTTTTCGCTCGCTTCACTGTCAATGCCGATGGCAGTATGCAAGCGACTTTGATTGTCCAGGCCAATCAGGTAGACAGCTTTGAGCTTTATGCCGGTGACGCATTTGGTGATCTGAACATCACTTTGACGGCCTCGACGGTTGATAACAATCAGGTGCTGGGCAATCCGGTAACAGATGTCGGCCCCGAGACCGCAGAAGACATGGTGATCTCGATAACGCCGGTTGTTGATGAGCCGGTTTTAACTGTTGAGTACCCCAGTATTATTGCTGAAGCCGATGGTCAGATACCGCTTGGATTGTCTTTGTCGCTGATTAATCCCGCCGGCAATGAGGAAGGAACACTGACCATTTCCGGATTACCGGACGGCCTGACGTTATCGGCTGGCACCAGGCAGGGCAGCGACTGGATTATTGATCAGAGCGATGTGGCCGGATTGAGTATTTCCGGTGGCTACAGCGGCAGCAGCGATTTTGAGCTGTCGATAACCCCTTCAGCAACTCTGGGTGGCGATACCGCAACCGGTATGCCGCAGAGCATTCAGGTCAGCCTGGTTGCCCCCGGCGATAACACTTTGACCGCAACCAGTGAAGCTGATCGTTTTGTTATGGATGGCGGTACAGCCGGTATTCCCTCAACCGACACTGTCATTAACTTTGATTATTCTGCCGACAGCGATGCCATTGATTTAAGTGGCATATTGGCTGGTCTGAACATCACCGACGGCGTGGCGGCAGATACTGTCATTGATTTCACGCAAAGCGCATCGGGTATCGAAATTCAGGTAAAACCGGATGAAAGCCAGATAGAGCAAATCATAGTGCTGGATAACGTTTCCCGTGATGATCTGTATGGTGGTAATGCATCGGGTGTGTCTGAAGCAGAATTGCTCCAGAAAATGATTGATGATCAAAACTTAATCGTAAATAGCTGAGCATGAAAATGTCTGAAAAACCGGGTAAAGATGAGTGGCTGGAAACGATCATCTGGTTCTGCTGTCATTACGGCCTTCGTTGTCACCCCCTGAAAGTGACAGCGGGCCTGCCATTGGAGCAAGGCCAGCTGACGGCTGAGCTGTTTATACGGGCGGCCGCACAGGTGCAACTGGAAAGTGGTGCGATAGACAAACGCCAATTAGGGCAAGCGACCTTGCCTGCTGTTGCTGTTTCGTTAACGGGCCAGCCAATGATTCTGGTTGCGAAAGAGCAAGGGCAGTACAGGGTGCACTTGCCGGGGCAAAGTATTGAAGATCAGTTATGGTCAGACACTCAGCTGTTGCAAATGATTCAGCCGGAAATCTGGCAGGTATCTGCAGTGCCGCAAAGCGACAGTCGGGTAGACGATGTCAAGCCAGCCAGACAGATGCATTGGTTTCGTGCCGTTATCAGGGAAGTGCGGCCCTGGTACAGGGATATGTTTGTGGCATCGATTGTCATCAATTTGCTTGCTCTGGTCATGCCGCTGTTCACTATGAATGTGTATGACAGGGTTGTTCCTAATCAGGCATTTAACACACTCTGGGTGCTGTCTGTTGGTGTGCTGGTGGTGATTGTTTTTGACTGGTTGCTGCGTAGCGCCCGAAGCTCAGTTACAGATATGGCCAGCCGGTATCTGGATAACAAATTATCGGCGCAGTTGTTTCAGCGAGTCCTGGGTATGCAACTGGAGCACAGGCCGCAGTCGGTGGGAGCGTTTGCCCGCCAGATCCAGGAGTTTGACAGCGTAAAAGACTTCTTTACGTCGATCACACTGGTTGCGCTGATCGACCTGCCTTTTACCGCCCTGTTTTTGTTGCTTATTGGCTGGCTGGGCGGGGCGATGATGTTTGTCCCGGTCACAGTCATGCTGGGTTTGCTGTTATTAAGCGCCGTGATGAAAAACAAAATAGCCGACACGTTTACGGAATCGGGCCGTTACTCAACTCAGCGTCAGGCGCAGCTGTTTGACAGCCTGAGTACTCTGACGGAAATCAAACAGAATAATGCCGAGGGGCTGGTACAAAAACGCTGGGAACAGACGGTTGTTGCACTGTCGGAATGGCAGACCCAGTCGAGATATTATTCAAATCTGGTATCGCATTCCATTATGAGCAGTCAGCAACTGGTTACCGTATTTTTGATTGCACTGGGTGTGTATCAGATTGCGGAAGGTCACCTCAGCATGGGCGGGTTAATTGCCATTGTGATGTTAAGCGGACGAGCGGCAGGATCGGTCAATCAGTTATCTATGCTGCTCCTGCGTTATCAGCAAACCCGTTCAGCCATCGATGGCCTGAATCAGATCATGGCGTTACCACAGGAAGAGACGCCTCATCAGGTGATAGATCGCGGTGAATATAAAGGCAGTTTTGCACTGGATAATGTGAGCTTTCGGTATCCGGATTCAGAGCTGGACGTACTGGAAAATATTACATTCAGCGTAAAAGGCGGCGAGCGGATCGGTATTATTGGTAACGCAGGCTCAGGTAAATCCACACTGATGGCGCTGATCGCCAGGCAACTGCAACCGACGCACGGGCAAATGTACTATGAGCAGTTGGATGCCAATTTGTGGCCACCCAGTGTAGTACGGAATGCTGTCGGCTGGGTCGGGCAAACGCCAGGATTCATCTTTGGTACTGTTTACGAAAACATCACGTTTGGTAATGACGTCATTGATGAAAGCCGTCTGGCGAATGCGATTGAGCTATCCGGATTAAATGCCTACATGCCACGTTTGATACACGGCCTGGAAACCCAGGTAGGTGAAAACGGGCGACATCTTTCTGGCGGTCAGAAGCAGGCTGTGGCTATCGCAAGGGCATTTTATCGTCATTCTTCCCTGTTGCTGATGGATGAACCCACCACAGGTTTGGATAAACAGGCAACCACTCAGCTTTTCCAAAGTATACAAGGCTTGCCGAGGGATACTTCGATTGTCATCTGCTCGCATCAGTCGTCATTTTTGTCGCTCTGTGATCGGATATTGGTGCTGGATAAAGGCAAGCTGGTGGCCGATGGTAAGCCTCAGGACATCCTGTCACATCAGGAAGGCAGGCAAACCAGCCGAATTCGCTCGGTCAGCATAGTTAAAGGAGGCCAGCATGAGTAGTCAGATCATGTGGTCTAACAATCGGCAGGCTTACCGCTCCCGTAAGTTGATCTGGTTATGTGTGGCGTTGTGTGCGGCAACCCTGATTTGGGCCAGTTGGGCCAGGCTGGATGAAGTTGTGGTGGGTGAAGGTAAAGTTGTCCCTACCTTGTCGGTACAAAAGATACAAAGCCTCGAAGGCGGAATTATCAGGCAGGTGTTAGTGAATCAGGGCGACCGGGTGAGCAAAGGGCAGCCTTTAATGATACTGGACGATACCCGCTTTCGCGCGGCCTATCAGGAGGCTGGCCAGCAGGTACAGAGCTTGCTGGCGCAGGAGAAACGGCTTAAGGCCGAGCTGCACAGTGTAAAGGTCAATGCCAGGGCGGCAGACTGGCACCACCAGGTTACGATTGACATGCAGCCACTGGCGGTTGACCCGGCGATACCTGCGGAGCTGAATGCCAGAGCCAATTATGCTGAGCGGTTAGAGCAGCTTGCCTCCGAATTGGAACAAGCCAAGTTGCGCATCGATCAACAGGATCAGGCCTACCAGGACACGCAAAATACCATTGAGACACTCAAACGCAGTTTGGAAATCGTCGAAAAAGAGATCTCAATGCTTAGAGATGTCGTAGCAAGCGGTGCTGTGGCTGAAGTCGAACTGCTTAAATTGCGACGCGACTATGTGAAACTGATCGGGGATTTGGCCAGTGCCAACACTTTGGCACAAAAACAGAAAGCAACCTATTCCGAAGCGATTGTCGATTTTCGGGGCATTGCATTTGATTTTCGCTCCAAGGCACAAGGCCAGTTAAACGAAGTTGCAGCCAAACTGGCCCAGTTGAATGAAAGCCAGCAGGTGTTGGCCGATCAACTGAAAAGGACACAAATTTTATCCCCAGTGGAGGGCACAGTAAAAGATGTGCTTATCCGCTCGATTGGCGGCGTTGTTCGTCCGGGTGAACCCATTATGGAATTGGTGCCTTATAACAGTAGTTTGATTGTCGAGACCAAAATTTCGCCTCAGGATATCGCTTTTGTTCATGTGGGTCTCGAAGCAACGGTAAAGTTCTCCGCGTATGACTTTGTTATCTATGGCGGCAAGAAAGGAAAAGTGATCTATGTCAGTGCGGATGCATTGCAAACGGAAGAAGGGGATGCCTATTACCGGGCGCATATTCAGCTTGATGCGAACGAAGAAGTTCAGCCCTTCACCATCATTCCCGGCATGCAGACCGTTGTGGACATACTGACCGGACAGAAAACTGTTTTGAGTTACTGGCTCAAACCTTTGTTAAGAGCGAAAGAAGTTGCTCTGCGTGAACCCTAATAACAACAAGGACAGGATAGGTAATGCGATCCAAACTACTTTTGATGAGTTGTATGCTTGGTTTGACTCCGATGGGAATATCCTCAGCTTATGCGCTTTCTCTTGAAGAGTCGGTCGCTGCAGCAATTGATTACAGCCCGGACGTACTGGGGCAATATGCCAGATTCCAGTCTGTCGTCAGAGATCAGGACGAAGCCCAAGGCTTTTATTTACCCCAGGTTAACCTTTACGCCGCGGCCGGTTATGAAGAAACCCGCTACAGCAGCGGGAATAAAATTGCGCCGGATGACAGGGGGCTGACACGTACTGAAGTGGGCGTGAAAGTGTCACAGCTGATTTTCGATGGCTTGAAAACGTCCGCCAATATTGACCGGCTGGGTTATGAGGCTGAATCTGAACGATTAACACTGATTGCCGACGCCGAAAATGTTGCACTGGATGTCGTGCGGGTCTATCTCGAATATCTGAAGTCGCAACAAATTCTTGAGTTAAGCAAACGGAATGTTATCGACCATGAAACCATTTATAACAATATTCTTGACAGGAAAAACAAAGGGCTGAGCAGTAACTCGGATCTGGCTCAAATCGCAGCCCGTGTGGCAACGGCAAAATCCACGCAAATTTCTGCCCAAAACAATCTGTACGATCAGGAAGCGCAGTTTATGCGATTGGTCGGGCTGCCAACTAAAGAGTTAGTCACGCCTGTATTTGATTACAGCTTATTGCCTCCCGATCTGGACATAGCGATTAACCAGGCTGTTGAAAATCACCCGGAAATACAGGCTGCCATTCTTGATATCAAAGCGGCCCGCGAAGAAGTCAGGCGCGAAAAAGGGGGTTATTACCCTGAGCTGAAACTGGAGGCTTATGGTAATAAAAATGAAAATATCGGGGGCGTAGAAGGGCCGGAGGAAGATGCTCGTGTCATGCTCACTTTAGATTATGACTTGTTTAACGGGGGAAGTACCAATGCCCGCATCGAGTCGGCAGCATGGCGGGCAGAGCAAGCCAGATCAATCCGGTTAAGAGCTGAACGCCAGGTACGGGAAGGTACAACACTGGCATGGAATGCCTACAACATGCTGGCGACTCAGAAGCAATTGTTGCAACAGAACGTCGATGCGGCCAAAGCAGCAGAGGATGGCTATGTGCAGCAGTTCAACGTCGGACGTCGCAGCCTGCTTGATGTACTTGATGCAAAAGTGGAAGTCTTTCTTGCCAGAAAGAACTACGTGAATGCGTCATACGATCACACCCTGGCTGCTTACCGAATGTTCAATGCTATGGGGATTCTGACTTATGCATTGCGTGTAGAACACCCTGAAGAATGGCAGACAGAGAAGGAGAAACAAGGATGAGACATAGTCAGATTGGATTGATCACCCTGTCTTTATTAATACTGTCTGCCTGTGCTGACATGCCGGATACGGCAACAACACGTCATCAGATTGATGACCTGCGTGATGCCGATCAGGATGGTGTGATCAATCAAAGAGATATCTGTTTAGACACTCTCCGGGGCGCCCAGGTTGATGAGCATGGCTGTGCTTCTTGGCAGGTGTTTGAAAAATTAGATGTTTTATCTGTGTACTTTAACTTTGATGATGACCATATTCGGTTGGATCAGTCAGACTCATTTGATGAGCTTTTGACTATCATGAATGACAATCACGAAGCCAAAGTGATTTTAGTGGGGGACACCAGCCCGGAAGGTACCGATGAATATAATGATGCGTTGGCACAAAGGCGTACAGGTGTCATCAAAGATGCACTGGTGCTGAACGGTATTGCCCCGGAACGTATTTCTGAGCAGCGATATACGCAGATAACGTCGCTGACCCAGTTTTTAAAAGTACGTAAACGCCGCACTATTGCTGTTGTTACTAAGCAGGAAATGGCAGTGAAGCCGGCTTGGACAATTTTCAGTTCCGAGCAAACTCAGTGACAGGATAAATCACACCATGCGATTGATGACACACACCCTGCTTGCAGCGGGGATCATGCTGGCCACCGGTTCAGTGCAAGCTGCGGTAGCCGTTGAAAAAGAGCTGAATGTAATGGTCAAAGAACTGGCCAATGCGCAAAATACCCCCGTTCAATTGATTGAGAAAGGCGATATTCAGGCAGCCATGATCGCCGATGAAGCCCGTCTGGGTATCAGCTCCCGCAAATGGCTGGATAGCGAAATAGCCTTGTTTGAGAACGCATTCGGTTATCGTCCAGTACAGATATTTTTTACCTACGATGCGGTTTCTATTCTTGTTAATAAAGATAACCCCGTAAGAGCCATGTCGATGGGACAGCTGAAACAGATTTTTGGTTGCCAGGATACACCTCAGAAGCTGGACTGGCGTCAGCTGCCAGATCATCAGAATGACGACTTTTCTGAGGCTGTTCCTTATGCTGTCTCGGGTGAACTGGACACGCATTTAAACTTTTCTAAGCTGGTGGACTGCGGCAGTGAGCAATATCTGGCTACACAGTTTCTCCGCAGCCATGATGAAATGAATGATAAGATTCGCAGTGATATCAATGCGATTGGTTACTCGGTATTACCCGAGCTGCCTGATGAGCTGAAACGGATTGCAATTTTGGATGACAGAGGCAAAGCCTTCACCATAGATCCGGAAACCGTGCTGTCGGGGCGTTATCCATTGGCAAATGTCTATTTTCTGTCGTTGAACATCCCACCCAAGCAGCAAGGGCTGACAAGTGAGCAGCAGGTGCTGGTTGACTTAACGCTTGACCAGGAAAACCAGTCAATAATTGAAAAGCATGGTTTTCTGCCGCTGCCTGCAGAAGCGGTGCACAGAAATCAAGTCAAATTAAAGCAGGTATTGCCTATGGTTGTCGGCGGTTATAAATAGTCACTGGACAGAAAGAAATGTAACAGCCTTATCAATACGATAAGGCTGTTACGCTTTTAAACAGATTGCGAGCGACAGGTGTGTTACACAACCTGATTTCGGCCGTTTTGCTTAGCTTTATACAGTGCTTTGTCTGCCACTTTTAAAACGTTAGCGGTTCTGGAGTCTTCCAGGCTGTCTGCAACACCAATACTGACGGTAATTTGTACCACTTCGGATTGCTTGCTCTTTCCGCGTTTTCGCTTACCGTCTTCATCATCAGAAGGTCGCTTTTCGAAATCTCTGATGTGCATAGGGTAGCTTGCTATGGCTTCGCGTAATTCTTCAAGCGCATCAAGACACTGATTTTTGGTTTTTCCCTTAATTAAGATGGTGAACTCTTCGCCACCATAACGGTACACATCCGCTTTGATATTGATATTAAGGAGTAGCTGGGCAACTAAACGCAGTACATCATCACCCGTCTTATGGCCGAATTTATCATTGAATTTCTTGAAGTGATCGACATCCAGCATTGCCAGTGTGTATGTGCGGCCAAGGTGCTTTAACTCAGTTTCCATTGCCCGGCGTCCGGGTATGCCCGTCAGCGGATCAATGAAAGCCAATTCATGCGAACAGGAAATCAGATTCAGTAAAAGCAAACTGGAAGCGGCTGTAAAGGCAACACTGGAAATATAGGGCTGCTGGAACTGAAATAGCGTTAGCCCGGTAAACAGCAGACAGATGAAGGTGGCCTGATCATAGCCTTGATTTCTTTTCAGAATAATAGAAGCGCTGGCACAAGCCAGGGCAACAATCATGATTATTAAGAGCAGAGGTAACGGTGAATACTCACCGATGGTATAAAAATACATCTGCCAGGTGGCGTTATAATGTTCAGGGTTTACATGATTGATCAGTAACCAGCCCCAGCAAAGCTGCAGGCCCAGCACGCTGAGGTAGATCAAACCAAAGCGCGAGAAAAGCCGCCTTTCAGGAATAAAGTGAAGTTGGAACAGGTTAAGCGGCAGCAGTACTGCCAGTAAAATATATGTTACCCCGGTTTGCGACTGAGAAAGTGGCGCCTGCAGGTTTTGCTGAATCAGATAGTAGGCAAGTAGCATCAGCATTGCGCTGATTCCAGTTTTACTTTGGTTGAATGGCTGACACAACATCATTACCAGACTCAGCAATATGTAGGGAAGCAGTAGCAAAACATCAACGTGTTGCGACATGATAGCAACGATGTCGCTATGAGCCGCAAAAGTGCCTGCCACAAGGGCCAAAGGCAGAGCGAAACGCATTTTGGCGTTTCTAAATACTGAAAATGAGAGTGTATGCATTACAATATTCCCTATCAAGGAGATATCATAGCTAACTTAATGCTTAATCCCAACACATTTGAATGTTTACACTCGATAAGGTTGGTCAATGAGTTCTTTTGATTCATAGGTCAGAGGTATGAAATTAATAAGCCCTGCATGGTTATCATTTAGGCTTTGCTAAATAAAAACGGGAAAAGACGGCGAATGTCTTTCTCGGATAATGCATTCATTTTTTCAATATTGCGCTCAGGTATTCCTTCAGGATCAGGATAGTGAGCCAGCACTTTTTCCATACTATCTTCACGAATGAGGTGAAAGATGGGGTACGGAGCCCGGTTTGTCAGGTTTTCAGCATCTTCTGGTCTAGTCCCGTAAAAATAATAATCGGGGTGAAAACTGGCAACCTGATAGATACCATCCCGGTCGCACTGTCTGATTAAGGCATCCACCATATCAAGAAACTGATTGTACTCGTCAAAATCCTGTAAAACGTTAGGGCAAACGATAAGGCTTGTATCAAGATCACACACTGGTGTCTCATCCAAACGTATTAACTCCTGATAGATACTTTCCATCAGTGTTTCGAGAGAATCCGTCTCATAAATTGCAATACGAATTTGTCCCTTTCTGCGCGGTTTTGCTGCAAACGGGCACAGATTCAAACCAATGACGACATTATCAAGCCATTGCTCAACGTTATGGAGATATGACATGGAATACCAGAGTGTGTATGACTATTCAGATTGGAGAGTGAAACCAGGTTGGAGAGTTCCAACCTGGTTCTTGGGATTATCACGCTTTTTCGGTTTCGGCCTGATTTTCTTCGGGTTCCTGAGCGTTAATCTCAGGGAATTGCTTAACAGGTTTGGCAACCAATTGACGTGTAGTTTCACGGACTTCTGTCAGGACGATGTCGAAGTGATCACCAAGCTGGAACTCGCGCACTTTATCGATATTAATGATGCCCAGATCACCGTTACATTCGATGCGTTGCTTATTGTCCAGAATCAGTGGCGCAGGAATAAAGGCCGAAGCACCGTTTTCAAGCAAGCGAACACGCATGCCGGCGCGATTGATATCGAACACTTCAGCGGTAAAGACTGTACCTTCCTGAACCGCGTCTTTTAGCAGGCGAACATATAGCCAGTCAGCTACATCACGTTCTGCCATACGGTGATTACGGCGATGGGTGGCAATTTCCTCACCAATATTGTCATCTGGCGTTTGAGTCGGCTCATTGCCGGAAATGACCGCTTTCAGCATCCGGTGATTGATCATATCGCCGTATTTACGAATCGGAGAAGTCCAGGTTGCGTAGACATCCAGGCCCATTGCGAAATGCGGAGCAGGTGTGTTGCCTACTTCACTGTAAGCCTGGAATTTGCGCAGTCGGTTATCCAGATAAGTGGTATCAAGCGTGTTCAGCCAACGGCGAAGGGCGCTAAAGCCTTCCAGCGTCAGCAACTGCTCTTTGTCGAATGGCGCTTCTGCATTGGTCAGGAAGTCCATGGCGGTATCGAGTTTTTCAGGATTGAAGCCGGCATGAGTGTTGTAAACACCTTTGCCGAATTTTTCCTGAAGCATACGTCCGGCACAGATATTCGCGGTGATCATGGCTTCTTCGATCATTCGGTTCGCAGTGCGACGAGGATCGGTATGTATTGCGATCACATCGTTGTCTTCGCTCAATTCGAAGCGGTAGTCCGGACGATCCGGGAACACCACGGCGTTTTTGCTGCGCCATTCGCTACGGGCATTGGCAAAAGCCTGCAGGGCTCGTACCTGCTCATCGATAACTGCAGAAGGAGACCAGTTTGCTGAGCTGCCATTTTCCAGGTAGTCGGAGACATCATCGTAGCTTAAACGGCCTTGCGAACGGATCCATGCCGCAAAGAAAGTAATGTCGTCGCCAATCACACCGTCTTTATCAACCGTTACACGGCAACATAGGGCAGGGCGTTTTTCATTCTCCATCAGAGAACAAAGCTCATCGCTCAGCTCGCGCGGCAACATGGGGATGTTGCGGCCTGGCAGGTAGATTGTGAAGCCGCGCTCGCGAGCTTCCTTATCCATTTCATTGCCAACTTCGATGTAAGACGTCGGATCGGCAATCGCTATAGTGATTTCGAAGCTGCCATCTTCTTTCGCTACGGTATAAAT
Source organism: Photobacterium sp. WH77 (assembly GCF_022014395.1). NCBI lineage: Bacteria > Pseudomonadati > Pseudomonadota > Gammaproteobacteria > Vibrionales > Vibrionaceae > Photobacterium > Photobacterium sp. WH77. The sequence continues at coordinate 122,818 of NZ_JAKLTE010000008.1, forward strand.
GGCATCGTCCATGTCTTTGGTTGATTCGCCATCAATAGTAATGAAAGGTATTTCTGTCAGGTCTTCACGTGTCAGACCTTCGTCAAGCATGTTCCAGCTCTCTTGCGGAGCAGGTTCAGCATTAGGAAGATCATGGCGTGCCAGCGTGACCCACCATGGGGCAATTTTATCTTCGCTATCGGTAATTTTTTCTTTGATTTCACAGAAGAAAGTCTTGTTATCGCCAACAAGAGGATGGCGAGTCAGATGAGCGACAACCCAGTCACCTTCTTTCAGGGTTTCAGGGTTTAATCCCTTGACTGTACGAGCTTTGATAGCTTCTTTCAGCTGTGGATGATCCGGAACAACATTCAGGCGGTCTTTGATCAGTTTGACGCGGCCGATAAAGCGAGTCACGAACTGTTCAACCAACTCTTGCGGCTCAGCAACTTCACGCTCTTTTTCTGTACGAATAACAGCAATGACACGATCGCCGTGCATTACCTTTTTCATATAGTTAGGTGGAATGAAGATGCTTTCTTTTCCATCGACTTCCAGAAAACCAAAACCGCGGTCAGTGGCTTTGATTTGGCCTTCCTTCTTAGGAAGCGATTCTTGAATTTGTTTTTTCAATTGTGCTAAAAGCGGATTATCTTGAAACATTATGCCTGGTCCCGGATTATGAACCGTCACACTATACGTATTAACAGGCTCAAAACCAAGGGTAATCCGACTTTTCCGGCTTTCACTGTCAAGAAGGGCAGTGAGTGCTGTTGATAAAGCTATTCATTCAGCAGAAATTCTGGTTATCCAGATCTGGGTAATCATTTGTCGGAAAAGTGTCAGAACGACTTAATATACAATGATATACCTATCAATAGCCGGGTAAACGCCTCTGGCGGAATAACGGACATTAATTGTTCATATTAATGATTGGTCACAAATGTTGCAGAAAGTTATCCTTCAATTTTCGAAGTGTGCATCTGAGGTCGTTATTATTTTCAATCTGGAGTATTTTGTACTCTGTTCTACCCACGATGAAGTGATAAGACAGATAATCGCGTAAGGAAAAGCATGCCGTTTAAACTCAACGATGAGTTGGATAAACTCGTTGATACGCTTGCCCGTCAGGCAAACATGGAGCGTTGGTGCCATCGTTTGCTTTCAACGCTGCATCATATGCTGGATTTAACCTATCTGACATTGCTAGTTGAGCATGAAGGCCAATCGAAAGTGCTAGCTAGCTGGATGGGTAATGAAGAGTTTAAGTATTACCTGCATCCTTTACCCTTGTCGAACTACAATGGTGTACCAGCAGATTTACTTTTAGAATCCAAACAATCCCGTAAGGCCGTTTCTGCCCAGTCTGCAACGCCGTTCAAAGCCATCTGGACAGAACAGACAGGCGATTGGCGCCGGGTGATTTTTCCGATCATAATGCACGAAAAAGTCGTTGCCTATTTATACGCAGAAACGCCACTCCCAGAACGTCTGGATGACAACCTGAAAGCCTTCGAGCGAGTACTGTTATTGATAGCGTCTGATATCAGTGTACATATGCTGCGTGAAGAAGCACTGACACATAATATCAGCCGGCGCAGTGTTGAGGCTGAACTGGAAGTTCGTAACTACTCGCTCAGAGAATACTTATCTTTACTAAAGCAGTTACATGAGGTCACGCTGGCACTTGCAGAATCCAACGATCTGGATTGTCTGTACAGAACCGCGATAGAGCTGGGCCGGCAAAAGCTGGGGATCGATCGGTTAGCTATCTTTCTGACCGATATGCAGCAGTACACCATGCAGGGGACGTACGGCACTGATCCTCAGGGCAATGTTGTATCCCGCCGCACTTTTGTTAACGATATTCCTGATCATCCGCTGGTCCATGAAGCACTCAGTCGCAAAGACGTGGTAGTGGTTAAGGAAAATGCGCCTCTTTATTATGGTACGCAGCAGGTCGGTACAGGCTGGAATGCCATGATATCAATGTGGAACAGTGACAACTGTATTGGCTGGATTGCAGCGGATAACCTGATCAGCCAGCGAAGCCTGACTGATCACCAGAAAGAAATCATGAAATTATTTGGCGCGGCGCTGGGCCAGCAAATCGTGATTAAGCAAAGTCATGAAGCATTAACCAAGCTGAATGCTGAACTCGAACAGCGCGTGCATTTACGCACCCAGGAATTACAGCAGACCAATAAGGCATTAGAAGACGCTAACCGGCGGCTGGAAGCCTGGTCCATGCAGGATGGCCTGACCGGCGTGGCGAACAGACGGTTTTTTGATTTGACGTTGAAGCGTTATTGGCATGTGGCCAAACGCAAACAGTTACCGCTAAGCATTATTATTCTGGATGTGGATCATTTTAAGTCTTTTAATGATACCTATGGGCATCAGAGAGGCGATGTGTGTCTTAAACAGGTCGCGGTGACATTAGACAATATAGTGAACCGGTATGAGAAAGCGGTATTCAGCCGTTATGGCGGTGAAGAGTTTGTCTGTCTTGTACCGGAAATGGATGCTGAGACGCTCCGGTTACTGGCAGAGGAAATGCTTGATGCCGTCAATCAGTTAAAGATCCCGCATTCTGGTACGCGTCAAGGGGTTATCAGTATCAGTATGGGTCTGTATTCCAGAATGCCGACGGAAAACATTCAGGAAGAGGTGCTGTTAGCAGGTGCTGATCAGGGGTTATATCTCGCGAAACAAGGTGGCAGGAATCAATATTTTCAATGGGATGAGAATCAGTATGCCTAGAAAACTTGTCAGAATGTACATATCGCAAGCTGTTTGAATAATAAATAATTGCTTAAGTTATAATTTGTGACAGCAATCAATTTTTTCTGGTAATTTCGACTTGAATAGCGCACAATGCGCGCCTTAGTCGAGGCCCATGCTTGTGGATACAGTTGCTGAACCGTGTTAAAGGCAAAGGGGCCCCGTTTACGTTCGATTACCTATTGGGATCCCAATGCAAGAATCTGTTACAGAATTTCGCCAGTTAGAACTGGCCGACACTCTTTTATCCGCACTTGATGCGATGGGCTTCGTGGCACCTACTCCAATTCAGGCTGCTTCCATTCCACTTCTTTTAACCGGCACCGATGCGCTGGGTCAGGCTCAGACTGGTACAGGTAAAACTGCTGCATTCTCTCTGCCTCTGCTGAACAAAATTAACCTGAAGCAACATAAGCCTCAGGCAATTGTTATGGCTCCTACTCGTGAGCTGGCTATTCAGGTTGCTGCTGAAATTAAGAACCTGGGTAAAAATATCCAGGGTCTGAAAGTATTAGAAATCTACGGCGGTGCGTCTATCGTCGATCAAATGCGTGTGCTTAAGACTGGCGCTCACATTGTTGTTGGTACCCCTGGTCGTGTGAAAGACCTGATCAGCCGTGATCGCCTGCACCTGGATGAAGTCCATACTTTCATTCTGGATGAAGCCGATGAAATGCTGAAAATGGGTTTCGTTGACGACGTTACCTGGATTCTGGAGCAAGCGCCAGAGTCAGCACAACGCGTACTTTTCTCTGCAACTATGCCACCTATGGTGAAGGAAATCGTTGACCGATTCCTGCGCGATCCTGCACGCATTGATGTTGCGGGTGAAAACCGTACCGTAGCGAAAGTAGAACAGCAATTCTGGGTCGTAAAAGGCGTAGAGAAAGACGAAGCTATGATTCGTATGCTGGAAACTGAAGAAACCGATGCATCAATCGTTTTCGTCCGTACCCGTCAGGATACTGAGCGACTGGCTGATTGGCTGTCTTCACGTGGCTTTAAAGCGGCTGCACTTCACGGTGATATTCCTCAGTCTCTGCGTGAGCGTACAGTTGATCACATCAAACGTGGCGTTATCGATATTCTGGTAGCCACTGACGTTGTTGCTCGTGGTCTTGATGTACCACGTATTACGCACGTATTTAACTACGACATCCCGTTTGATGTTGAATCTTATATCCACCGTATTGGTCGTACTGGCCGTGCAGGACGTAAAGGTAAAGCGATTCTTCTGGTTCGCACTAACCAGATCCGCATGCTGCGTACCATTGAGCGTGTAACGAAATCCCGTATGGAAGAGATTCAGCTTCCTATGCGTGATGACGTAGCTCTGGCGCGTTTGGATCGTCTGGGTAAAGAGCTGGAAGAGCAGAAAGAAAGCGCAAGCCTGGAAGCATTTGTAGAGCTGGTTGAGAAACTGCAAGGTTCAGTGGATGTTGATGCGACCACTTTGGCAGCCATTCTGCTGAAACGTCAGCAAGGTAATCGTCCTTTGTTCTATAAAGGTCCGGACCCTATGATTGCTGCGATCGAGCGTGAGAAACAACGTCGTGATCGTCGTGGTGACCGCCCTGAACGTGGCGAGCGCAGTGAACGAGGCGAGCGTCGTGAACGCCGTCAATCCAACAATGCCGATTGGGATACTTACCAGTTGCAAGTTGGCCGTGAACAAGGTGTTCAGGTTAAAGACATCGTTGGTGCTATCGCGAACGAGCTGGGTCTGAGCAAAGACTATATCGGTGCTATCAAACTGGCTCCTGAGCATACTTATGTTCAGTTACCTAAGAAGATGACCCCGGAGATCATCGCTCAACTGAAGAAACTGCGTATTCGTCAGAATGACGTGAAAGCCGTGGTTGTTGAAGACAATGTTCTTCGTGAACACCGTCGTGGCGGCCGTGATGGCGCACCACGTGATGGTGCACCGCGCGGTGGACGTGATGGAAACCGTGGCCGTCGTGAAGGCGAGCGCCGTTTTGATCGCAACCGTGGTGGCGATCATCGTGGCAGCTTCCGTGGCGAGCGTAACCACGCTCCACGTCAGGAACGCAGTAAGCCAAGCGCTGAGTAATTGCTGACTGAAATACCATGAAAGAAAAACCGGGGTTTCCCCGGTTTTTTTATGCCTGAAATTCACCGGGAACACTATGACAGAAAATATATGACAGATTTATCCTGTTACTCGTATTCTGATGGGCTCGGGTAACCCCAGGGCTTTTTTATTTATTCTGTCCATTTCCTCAACGCGTTCAATTAAATAGTCTTTAAAATTAACACAACGTACAGGCATGTACTTACGGGGTTTAAAGTAAAGATTAAGTTCAAACTGGCTGCTGACATAATTTTTGAGAACAGCTTGAAGCTGGCCGTTATTTAATTCTTCACTGACAAGACTGTAAGGCAGATAAGCGATACCTCCTCCGGCAAGCGCAATATTCTTCAGTATTTCGCTGTCGTCAGCTTCAACGGTTTGGGCTATTTCTACGGAATTGTACTCACCATGTTGCTCAAAAATCCATTTATTGCCACCGACCAGTGTCGTAGCGTAAAGACAAAAATGCTGTTTTAACTGTTCGGGGAGGCGCGGCTCACCGTACTGTACGATATATTTGGGTGAACAACAGGCGATAAGTGGTTCACGGATGAGCGATCGTTTTACCAGCAGACTGTCTTTATCCTGAAAACCTCTGTAGGTTGCGTTTGCACGGATAGCGAAGTCAACTTCATGAACATGATCGACTTCAAATGCTGTTTCAAGAACAACAAAATTGATAGACGGATGGAGCTGGACATATTCACCAATAATCTGGCTGAGGTAATGCTTAGCAAACAAAGGCGTGCTGGCTATGCGTATCTGGCCTTTATCTTCATTACTCAGATTCTGAACTTCATTGAATACATCATTAATCTCACCGTTTATCAGGTTAAACCTGTCATACAAACGCTGTCCTGCCTGGGTCGGTGATATTTTCCGTGTCGTCCTTTTTAACAGGCTGACCCCCATGCTTTCTTCCAGCTCATTGAGCCAGCGGCTGCCGGCAGACGCAGAAATCCCGTATTGCTTTGCAGCTTCACTTAACGAGCCATTTCGCACTACGTGTAGAAAAAAAACTACTTTATCAAGCATGTCTGCATCTGATCCTTGCGCACTTCCCTGATACATTTATAGCAAATGCCGTCTTCATTACCAGTGAAGAGTTCATGACGAGGGAGTGATAACGACTAATCCTCTGTTTTATATGGAATAGTACAGGTGACTCAAGGGAGAAATGCGGCGTGTGTAATTTAATGTCATATTGGTAACAAACTGTCTTGATAAGGTTATGATTATCGCCCAGGTATTCAGCAGGGCGATTTGATTAATAGATTCATTAGAGTGGTCGCAAAGGTGAATTGCAGCATTGAGGGTAATCTTTTGATTTGTTTCATCTAAAATCAACATGATGGAAGTGAGCGGTGAAGCAGTGTGCCCGCACTGGATTCGATTTTCGCTTCAGTTTTTTGAACTAAGAGGGAATTAAGTATGTTGAACAATAAAGTTTGCATCGTTACGGGAGGCGCACAAGGCATAGGCCGTTGTATTGTCGAGACCTTTGCTAACCAGCAGGCTGAAGTTGTCTATGCCTGTGATATGAATGCAGCAGCAATGGCTGAACTGGAGAAAACTTACAAAAATGTAAAAGCCATTGAGTTGAATGTCTGTGACCGGGAGTCGGTTAGTCGCTTTGTTGACAACATTGTAAAAGATTATGGTCGTGTAGATGTGCTGGTAAATAATGCGGGGATCACCAGAGATAATCTGATTGATAAAATGACGGAAAATGAGTGGGATATGGTATTGGACGTGAACCTGAAAGGGGTGTTCAATATGACGCAGGCAGTGGCACCTGTGATGATGGCGTCCGGCGTAGGATCAATCATTACTATGTCATCTGTGGTAGGTACCGATGGTAATATTGGACAAAGCAATTATGCCGCCACTAAAGGCGGAGTGATAGCGATGACTAAGGGCTGGGCTAAAGAATTTTCACGAAAAGGTGCTCAGGTGCGAGCTAACTGTATCGCTCCTGGCTTTGTGGAAACGCCGCTGACCGTTAACCTGCCTGAAAAAATCCTGGAGTATATGAAATCGAAAACACCATTGCAGCGTATGGGTAAGCCAGAAGATATTGCAAACGGTGCGTTGTTTTTAGCCAGTGATAATTCCACGTTTATCACTGGGCAGACACTGAAAATTGATGGTGGCCTTGTCATTTAATTCTCAGGTTTCTGCCGTTGCTTTGTTCACAGAAGCCTTGAGAAATCGAGGCTTTTTTGTTTTTAAGTCTTTCAAGTGAGATCTCAGTCCAAAGATGCATTTATGGTCATTTGTCCTAATAATTATGCCACTCTGAGTGAATGTAAATGTGTATAAATCATCTTTAAATATTCCGTATAACACCGTATTATTCCGGTCATTGGCATATTTTTGAGGTGAGTGAGTGCTTTTGGGTTATATTGCACCAAGTTTGCTGCTTATCGTTGTAGGGTGTTTGTTCACACTTGCAATGGCATTACATAAGCAATGGCTGTGGCTGACTCGTCTCTCGCTGATTGGTTTGCTGCTGGCAGCCGCGATGGTTGTTAAGTATCAATATCAGGATCTGCAGTCAGTAGGCTCCTGTCTTCATCGCCTTGAGAATCCTCGTTCTGTCCAGCATGGCTGCATACGGATGGATTAATCCCGTAACAAATAAGAAGCTTGTTTTTCATTACAGCATGCTCTGAGGGTATTTCCCTGCTCGCCATTGTCATCTTGTTGTTAACTTTCGTTGCGGATAATGCTTTGACTGCAATAACTCGTTAAGCTTGCTCAAAAAGCGAGTGGAGCAGTCAAATGAAAAAATTAATGATAGCCGCTACGGTAAGTATGCTATTGGCAGGTTGTGGCTCAGATTCAGATGACCAGTCGACGGGAAAACTTTCCCTGGCTATGTCTGACGCCCCGGTTGATGGTTTAAAGCAAGTCTGTGTGGCATTTGACAATATCACGGTTCATCACACAGGGGGCAGCGAAGCGTCTTGGGGAACAACGTCTTTTGCCGCTGCTCAAAGCTCAGCATCGTGCGTGCCAGATGGACTTTCTATTCCTGAAGATGCGAACGGGAATCCTGAGTTCATGGTGATTGACCTGCTGGATTACCAAGGTGCAAATGCCCTTCAGGTGCTGAGCGATGAAGTATTACTTGCCGGTCAATATACTCAGATGCGCCTCTCTGTATTAGAAAAGGGCACATATACTGACGGCACACCTTATTCGCATGTTGTTACTGAAAGTGATGCTGTGGAAGGTATTCGCGTCCCGAGCGGTGAACTGAAACTTGATGGATTTACTGTCGAGGCTGATTCAACCCAGGCTTATACCATTGAATTTGACTTGCGCAAAAGTATGGTACTTAATGCCAACGGCTACCAGCTGAAACCTCGTGGTGTCCGTGTGGTTGATAATACAGCAGTCGCTGCCATTGACGGCACGGTAAGCGCATCGTTGTGTAGTGGCGACTTGTCTGATGCATTTGTCTATGTGTATTCAATAGCCAATGGCGGTCAGTTTGGTGATTTAGGTTCTGACAATGAACCTGTGTCATCAGCAGCTGTTGATCCTGTCACAGGTCAGTATGAGATTGGTTACCTGCCATTAGATACTTATGACTTGAACCTGGTTTGTAACGGTAATGAAGATAACCCAGAGCAAGCCGGTGATACCCTGATTGTTGATATCACACTACTGGACCAAATACTTGGCACCGATGGTTTGACCGTGAATTTCTAATCGGCCCACTCAAGAAATTAACCGCCGCAAGGCGGTTAATTTACACTTGGTTATTCCTTTGCGCCCAGCTGCCAAGAAAGATGAAAGTCCCCACTATTACGGTAAACAGCCATACATTACTCATCCCGCTCAACTGCCTGGCTAACCAGGGTGCGGCAGCAATGATCATAAAGCCATAGCCGAATGCATTCACAAAAATGAAGGCACAGGTGCGCAGGATAAAGTTCGTCCCCGACAGATAACGCCGCAGTATCATATTGATATCTGAGCCAAATACCACGAGCAGGCATGCCATCATGGCCGTTGCAATGTCGCTGATCCAAGGGCGTAAAAACTGGCCAGATTCTGCGATATACCCCAGTAAAATATTCATAACTGACTGTTGTAAAACATAATGATTGTTGATGACGACAGGATACGCTCACTCAAGGAAACGATGAATCCCCCCGCAGGCGAGATGCAGAGCAGATCACATATTGAAGGTGTTATCAGCCTGGGTAATTTGGCTTTTCACTGGCATTTAATGCTTCAGGCCCAGATAATACCAGTAGGGAAGTCCAAACGATTAAGTGGTTATGTTGCAGATATCGAACACAGTACAAATAGCAGACTGGGAAATAGAAATTACCGCCATTCGCGCTCAGGGAGCGGGAGGGCAGAATGTCAATAAAGTCTCTAGTGCCATACACTTGCGTTTTGATATTAAGCGCTCCACTTTGCCTGATTTTTATAAAGAAAAGCTGTTGCAGCTCTCTGATCAGCGGATAACCAAAGAGGGTGTGATTATCATCAAGGCTCAGCAGTTCAGAACTCAGGAGCAGAATAAAGAAGATGCTCTGCAGAGGTTGCAGACCTTGATTCAGTCAGCAACCAGGCAAGAGAAAAAACGCCAGCCCACAAAGCCGACCAAATCCTCTCAGCGGCGGCGGGTAGATAAGAAAACCCAGCGTGGGCAGGTCAAATCGATGAGAGGCAAGGTAACGCATTAAGCGTTTGAATAAATTTGCCTTAAATGCGCCTGTTTATTCGTTTGTTTGCCGCAAAGAAGGCTGGCATACTGAGATTCTCTTCAAGTTTTCTGATAATCCAAGTGGTGATGATAAGGATGAAAAGCATTAATTCTGTAGCCGTTGTGGGCGGTACTCACGGTAATGAATTCAGCGGTATTTATTTGCTGCGCAAATGGCAGCAAGATGCCAGTCGCATTACCCGAGAGAGCTTCACTACGCAGACTCTGTTTGCTAATCCCAAAGCGCATGAAGAGAATAAACGCTACCTTGACAGCGATCTGAACCGTCAGTTTGCGGTAGAAGATCTGGCCAACCCTGAGCTGGCGAACTACGAGCAAAGCAGGGCAAAGGTCATGAATGCGGTTTTGGGGCCAAAAGGGGATGCCAAAACAGATTTCATCATTGATTTACACAATACAACCAGCAACATGGGGCCTACGTTAATAGTGCTGCAATCGGATGATTTCAATATTCGAATGGGCGCGTATGTTAAAGCACACATGCCTGAAGCTGTAGTGGTCTTTGAAGATCAAATTCCACTGGCTGAGCATAAGTTTGTCTGCTCTATTGCAGAGCAGGGTGTGATTGTTGAGATTGGCCCTCAGCCGCAATCTGTCATTCGCCAGGATGTGCTGGATTGGATGGAGACAATGACAGGCCATATCCTGGATTATGTCGATCTGTATAACAAAGGCCAATTGCCGGAACTGCCCCCGACCTATGAAGCATTCCGTTACACAGAAACCTTAAAACTGCCAGAAAACGCGCAAGGCGAGCGAATCGGCATGGTGCATAAAAATGTACAGGATAACGATTTCAGACCTCTGCATGGCGGCGATCCTATCTTTACCCTGTTTGACGGCAGTGAGATTTGCTGGGACGGCGATTATGAAGCTTACCCGCATTTCATTAATGAAGCGGCGTACTACGACAATAACCTGGCTATGTCTCTGGCGGAAAAGATTACCGTTGAGCTGTAAAAATCTCAGTGTGCACGGGTAATTGTTTACCCAGCCAGCGAGCATGAATTGTGTGATCATTGAGCTCATTTTCTGATACCGGGTGGATCAGTACAGACAGACCTTCTCTGTGCTGATCCAGCCAATCAATAAAGCCTGTCTGGTTATCGGCAAAATGCATTTCAAACATCGGTTTGTCGTGTGGGCCTACCAAGCGTGGCACCAGCGGGTAAATCGCCAGAATATCGGCTTTTCTTTCTGCAATGATGCGCTGGCGCACCTGCTCAGCTAAATCCAGTTGTGGTAAATCAAAATACACGTGAGCGTGAAACATACTGACTCCCCTTCTTGCAGCGAATGCCTTTCCCATGCCTTCATCTTACTTTGACCATGGCGCAGTACCAGAGTGCCGAAGTGAATAGATCGTTCGAAAAAGTTGAACTAGCCGGAGGTTAATAGCGACATCAGGATTGTTAATTTAAGGGTTTAACTGCATATTGTGCATTTGTTGACTGACTATCACTGACATTCTCTCCACCACACAATAATGTAAGGACACACGATGAAAACAGCCGTTCTGGTTATCGACGTACAGCGTATCTGCTTTGAACCTGAGCCTCAGCCATTTGAAGCGGATGCCGTGGTTGCACGGATTAATCAGCTCACCACATGGGCCAGAGAGAAAGCCTTGCCTGTGATTGTTGTTCAGCATGAAGAGCCTGATACTGAGATAGCCTATCAGAGCGAAGGCTGGCAGTTGCATACCGATCTGATCACCGCAGAAGGCGATGTTTTTGTGCGTAAAACGACGCCGGACGCCTTCCATGATACGGTACTGAAAACCACCTTGGATCGTCTTGAAATCGAACAACTTGTCGTCTGCGGTTACGCGACGGATTTTTGTGTGGATACCACCACGCGGCGTGCGGCAGTGCTGGGTTATGAGATTGAATTAGTGTCTGATGCGCATACAACCCATGACAAGCCGTATGCTTCCGGCGAGTTGATCCGGCAGCATCATACCTTTGTGCTGTCGGCAGCCGATAGTTTTCCAACCAAGATTAAGGCGGTCACGACAGCAGATCTGCTTGAACGCTGATTGTCTGCAAAAAAGAGCCGGGGATGAGTTGTGGGGGAGGAGAGCCTCCCCCTGTTTAATACCTGAGTATCAAGATGCCTGGTAACCCATCAGGCTAAGCAGTTCCTGAGCAGTTTCAATGGCTTCGCTGCGGTTAGCGATGTTGAGCTTCTGATACAGATTACGAATGTGCGTTTTTATCGTCGTAGCGGCTACGTCCAGTTCAGAAGCAATCTGCTCGTTGCTGTAACCGGTATAAATTAATCCCAGCACCTGCCATTCCCTTTGTGTCAGCGGACTGGTTCTAATCAGCTCGGGCAAGTCAGGTAAATTGAGCAACTTTTCCACAAAGGCTTCATCAAAATGGACCAGCCGATGGCGCTCTTTACTGTTCATTTCACGCAGTAACTGACGTGCCCTGTGTTGCGACAACTCGTTTAATAGTTTTTCATCAATCAGTTCTTGCAGTAAGTCCTGAATGTCTTCGGCTGCAATCAGGAAGTTGCCGACCATGCCTGTGCTGTTGGTCAGCCGTAGTGCTTCGGCAAGGTGGGTTAACGCGGCGTTGCGATCACCGGCTTTTTTCCTGATCACGGCCTGAAGGATCAGGTTACGGTTTCTGTCGGTTATCAAATGATGCTTATCGCAACTGTCCAGCAGCATGCTGAGAATATGCTGGGCCTCGTCAATCTGCCCCAGCATCAGGTGCGCCATGGCCAGATTTCGCCATTGTTGCTGCTGGAAATGGTTGCAGGCGCCTTCCGGCTGTTCTGCCTGTGATAACCAGTGGCGGACACTCTCCAGCTCTTTGGTTCGTTGCCAGTAAAGCAGATTAGCGACATCGGTATTCGCCCGCCAGTCGATGTGGAAATCCGCGGTTTCCATGAGGTCATTACAGCGTTGCAGATAACGGGCGGCTTTGTCCTGTTCACCCCGGGTGATAGCAATTCTGGCCAGCATTGAGTAAGCCTGCAGGGATTTAGTGTCATCATAGGGGGCCAGCACATCCAGGCTTTTCAGTGCTGCTTCTTCTGCTTCATCAAGCCGGTTCCAGCACCAGAGTATCTGCGACTTCAGACGCAGCAGAAATTCATGCATGGGGACCTGCTGTAATTGCTGTTCACGGACTAACTTGAATCCTTGTTCCAACAATTCATAGGCGGGCTGTACTGAGCCCTGCGCCAGCAGTATTTCACTTTGCTGCAACAAGGCCCAGAGTGCCTGATGATACACATGGTATTGGCGCGCCATTTTTTCAGTCTGCTGCATCATAGGAAGCGCACGGCTCAGATTGCCGAGGCAGTGATGGACTTCACCCACCACAGAGGTGGCGACGATGCGGCTGCGATAGGTGTTGGCCGGCAATTGTCCCAGAGCCTGCTCAGAGAGCAATAAGGCTTCCTCAGGTTTGCTTTGATTAATCGCAACCTGCGCACGTAGCGCATTGAATTCGCCCTGAAGGGCATCATTGAAACTGATGTTATTACTTTGCATTTCAGCTTCAGATTCCGCAATCAGATCGCCCACTTCGTTATACCTGTGCTGGCTTTGAACCAGCCAGAGTCTGAGCAGGATCAGGCGCGGGCTGCTAAAGAGCATGCTGCGATCTAACGTTGCTATGCATTCTTCCAGCAGTTTGAGTTCTCCGTGGTGAAACATACTCCAGCCATGATCGCTGAGAATAGAAACCATCATCGGCTGATTGTTGCTTTTTCGCACATGGTAAAGCGCTTGCTGCGGGCTGCTTTGATTCAGCCAGGCTTTCGCCGCTTTGTTATGCAAATCCTTTCGCTGTTCAGGAATATGCGAGTGACGTTTGTGGCGCAGAAATTCAGCAAAGAGGTGATGGAATCTGTACCAGTTATCTGCCCCTTCCAGCGGGGTGATAAAGAGTCCGTAGCGGTTCAGGTACTCCAGCTTCACCAGTGCATCGCTGCGCCCGGTTAAATCAATCACCAGTTCAGCGTTAAACATATCCAGCACAGAGCATTGCAGCAGGAAGGATCTCGTGTCTTCATCGAGTAAATCAAAGACTTCTTCAGCCAGGTAGTCCCAAAGGTGGCTGCGATTAAAGTTGGCCAGAGACAGCGCCGATTCAATCAGATGGTTCGGCTTTTGCTGCGCATGCAGGGCAATCAGCTGCAAGGCAGAGGGCCAGCCTTCCACCTGAGCACGAAGACTGCTGAGTGCACTGGTTTCGATCTCATTGGCAACACGTTTGCTGAAAAATCGCGTGGTTTCTTCTTCATCAAAGGCCAGCCATTCATGATCGACTTCGATCAGCAGATCTCTGACCCTCAGGTTTGCTGTCCCCAATGGCGGCAGGCTGCGGCTGGTGACGACCAGAGTCAGTTCATCCGGCATGTTTTTCAGGAAGAAACGCATACCGTCATGTATGTCTTCGTTATTGATGACATGATAGTCATCCAGAACCAGATAGGTCTGGTGCGGATAATCCTGCAGTTCGGCAAATAATTCACTGAACAGGGTGTTCAGACAGGCGAATTGCCGGCGCTCCGCCATCGCCCTGGTTTTCAGACAGGCGTCGTTTGTGGCTTTATTGAGGGCCTGTAACAGGTAATTCGCAAAGCGGAAGGTGTCATTATCACTGTCATCTAGGTTAATCCAGCCAGTATGCGGATGCTCATTCAGCCATTGAGAAGCCATGGTGGTTTTGCCATAGCCCGCCGGCGAACGGAAAAGCACCAGGCGGTATGAGGGGGCCTGGTGCAACAGGTCCAGCAGTCTGGGACGCATAATCGCATTGTGTAACCGTCCGGGACGGGTAAGCTTTGAAGGTATCCACATAATTCTGATTAATCTTTATTGTGATGAATGATTGTGCAGGCGCATTTATCATTACCCGAGTTACTCACTAAATCATCAGTTGTTATACCTCTCATCCCCATAAATAAGGGGTCGGTCACATTTCCATAACCTGTACAGTTATTTTTATTACTTCCCTGTACAAGCGCATTGCAGCGATATTTGTGATAAACATCGGAACCGCAGCGGTGAAGCCCCCGAAAAGTCAGCGGCTTGTCACACTATTCTCGCGAACTGATCACTACGCCCTCGTGCTCCTCCCTCCACCTCTACAGCATGGGATGATGTTTTTCCAGTACCGCGCAGGCAGCATTAGCCTCAACAGTTTTTCCTTTTCTACAATTACAACCCGACAGCGAGAAACGAATGATGCAAACGCAAACCAAGATGCCTACCTTTGATAAGGCGGCTTTTCAGGCTTCGGTTGAGCAACATCTTCTGGTTACCTATGCGCAGACACCAGCGACAGCGACGTCACGCCATTGGTATCTGGCCATGAGCCGTGCACTGGCAGACATAAGCACAGGCAACCTCATTGAAACCGAGCAGCAGTTATCTGACCAATCCTGCCGCAGCGTGAATTACCTCTCACTGGAATTTTTGATTGGTCGTCTGACCGGTAACAATCTGATCAGCCTGGGCTTGTATGAGCAGGTTTCCGGCGCCATGGCTGCGCTTGGTCAGAACCTGACAGATTTGCTGGAAGAAGAGCGCGATCCTGCGCTTGGTAATGGCGGACTGGGCCGGTTGGCGGCATGTTTTATGGACTCACTGGCCGCGCAGGAGTTTCCGGCTGTGGGTTATGGTTTGCACTATGAGTACGGGTTGTTCAGGCAATCCTTTGATCATGGCCGCCAGATGGAAGCCCCGGATGCATGGCGAGGTCAGGAAGGCTATCCCTGGGAAGTTTTGCGTCCGGAGCTGAACCAGAAAGTTGGCTTGTATGGTCATGTCGAGGTGTACACCGATGACGCTGGCGCAGAGCGTCGCCGCTGGGTGCCGGGTATGCAAGTAGACGGGATCGCCTGGGATCTGCCGATTATCGGTTATCAGAATAACAGCGTTTATCCTCTGCGCCTGTGGGAGTGCCGTGCGCCGGCACCGTTTGATCTGGCGCTGTTTAACGACGGCGATTACATCGCGGCGCAGCAGGCGGCGATTCAGGCTGGTAGTGTCACGAAAGTGCTGTACCCGAATGACAATCATGAGCAGGGTAAAACCTTGCGCCTGATGCAGCAGTATTTCCACTGCGCCTGCTCGGTGGCCGATATTCTGCGTCGTCATCTGGCCGCAGGCCATGCGATTGAAGATCTGGCCAAGCTGGAAACCATTCAGCTGAACGACACCCACCCGACAATCGCGATTCCCGAACTGATGCGCATTCTGCTGGATGAGCACTACATGAGCTGGGACGATGCCTGGTCTGTCTGTAACTCAGTCTTTGCCTACACCAACCATACCTTGCTGCCGGAAGCACTGGAGACCTGGAGCGAATCACTGATCGCTAATCTGTTACCGCGTCACTTAGAGATCATCTTTGAGATCAACCACAGATTCATGGATCTGGTCGAGGCAAATTGGCCGGGCAATGATGAGGTGAAGCGTAAACTGTCTGTCATTCAGGAAGGCAACCAGCGTATGGTGCGCATGGCAAACCTGTGTGTGATTGGCGGTTATGCGGTGAACGGGGTGGCAGCGCTGCACTCGGAGCTGGTCAAGCGTGACCTTTTCCCTGAGTTCGACGCACTGTATCCGGGTAAACTTCAGAACGTCACTAACGGTGTGACCCCGCGTCGCTGGCTGAAATTCTGTAACCCGGCACTGAGCGCACTGATAGATGAAAAAATCGGCACAGACTGGCCGGCTAAGCTGGAACAACTGTCGTCGCTGGCTGACTTTGCCGATGATGCCGAGTTCCAGCACGCTTTCATGGCAGTGAAGAAGGCCAACAAACAGCGTCTGGCCGATTGGGTGTCCGACAACATGGGGATTACGCTTAACACAGATGCCATCTTCGATGTGCAGATTAAGCGACTTCATGAATATAAACGCCAGCACCTGAACCTGGTGCATATATTGTCGCTCTATCACCGTCTGCTCAATGATCCTAAGTTTGATATGCAGCCGCGGGTGTTCATTTTCGCGGCCAAAGCCGCGCCGGGTTACGCGCTGGCGAAAGACATCATTTTTGCCATCAACAAAGTGGCAGACAAAGTGAACAATGATCCGCGTCTTGCTGGCAAGCTGAAAGTGGTCTTCATTCCTGATTATCGTGTCAGTCTGGCGGAGATCATCATCCCGGCTGCGGATGTGTCGGAGCAAATCTCGACCGCAGGTAAAGAAGCCTCCGGCACCGGAAATATGAAACTGGCCCTGAACGGTGCGCTGACTGTCGGCACCATGGACGGCGCCAATGTTGAGATCCGTGAAGAAGTCGGCGATGACAATATCTTTATCTTTGGTTTGCTGGTGGACGAAGTCATGGAACTGGTTCAGAAAGGCTATCAGCCAACCCGTTACTACGAGTCTGACAGTCTGCTGAAAGCCTCGCTGGATCTGCTGCTGGGCGATACGTTTACACCGGGTGAGCCTGACGCACTGGCAGGCATTCGACACAACCTGCTGGAAGGGGGCGATCCGTATCTGGTGCTGGCCGATTTTGCTGATTACGTCACGGCGCAGGAACGCATTGACCACGCTTACCGGGATAAAGCCGGTTGGGCGCGAAAAGCGATACTCAATACCGCGCTGGTCGGCAAGTTCAGCTCGGACCGCAGTATTCGCGATTATGTAGAGAACATTTGGCAACTAAAAGCGGTAAAACGCTGATATTTTTGCCGGGGCTGTGTAGTCCCGGCGTTATTGTAAGTAGTGACATAGGCTGAATTTGTGGGAGAGACAGTCAGCCTTAACCGTGTCACGGAGAAGAAGAATGAGAACAGAAAAGGTTGTGAAAGAGATTGCCAGACAGGCCGGGCTGGCTGACAGCTACATCAGTGCCTGGGGTGCGGAAACATCTGTAAGTACTGAGACACTGAGCCGGTTACTGAGCGCACTGGGTTACGATACCAGCAGTGATCAGGCGCTGGAATCCTCAGCGGCCAGATTACAGCCGAGAGAAGTGCTGGCCCCGGTGAAAGTCGTCCACCGCGGTGAACCTGTGCATATCGAACTGACTTTGGGACGCAGTGCCCGTATCAGCGATTTCAGCTGGCGGCTGGAAACGGAACAGGGTGAAGTCATGGAAGGCTGGCTGCAGTCGCAGTTGGTGACAGATGACCGTGAGCAGGGCGGCGGTATGACGTTTGCGCTGCCTGACCTTGCGCTGGGCTATCACAGGCTTGAGATTTTCCGTAAACGCCGTCAGTCACCTTATGAGATGACATTGATTGTCACCCCCACGGCTTGTTATAAGCAGCCGGCACTGGATAAGGGCAAGAAGCTCTGGGGCGCCAGTGTCCAGTTGTATTCAGTGCGTACCGGTCATAACTGGGGTATCGGCGATTTTGGCGATCTCAAGCATCTGGTGTCTGATATTGCCTCTCGTGGCGGCGATTTTGTCGGCCTGAACCCGATCCATTCTTTGTTTCCGGCCAATCCGGAAGGTGCCAGCCCGTACAGTCCGTCTTCCCGCCGCTGGCTGAACATTATCTACATTGATGTGTGTTCCGTCCCGGAATTTGCTCAGTGTGATGAGGCGTTGCAATTAGTGGGCAGTGACGAATTCCAGCAGCGCCTGGTGGCGGCCCGTGACAGTAACTGGGTCAATTACAGTGAAGTGGCCTGCCTGAAAATGACTGTGTTGCCAATGCTGTTTCACACCTTTCAGCAGCGTCATCTGGCATCACTGACCGCCCGTGGCCGACAGTTTCTTGATTTCGTTGAAAACGGCGGTGAAAGCCTGCTGCACCAGGCCGCGTTTGATGCACTCCATGCCGAGCTGAAAAATCAGCACGATCAAACCTGGGGCTGGCCGGTTTTCCCGGAGCAGTATCGTCACTTCGATAACGCCGCGGTAAAACAGTTTATCGCTGCGCATCCAGAGCAGGTTCAACTGTATATGTACCTCCAGTGGCTGGCAGATACCCAGCTGGCTGAAGCGCAGCAACTTGCCGAAGAGAAAGGCATGGTCATGGGGCTTTACCGGGATCTGGCCGTCGGAGTATGCGATTCCGGCGCCGAAACCTGGGCAGATCATGATGCGCTGTGCCAGGGTGTCAGCGTTGGTGCGCCGCCGGATATTCTGGGCCCGCTGGGACAGAACTGGGGATTACCACCGTTTAACCCGCAGGCTTTGCGCAAAACCGCCTATCAGCCGTTCATTGAATTGCTGCGTGCCAATATGCGCCATTGCGGTGCGCTGCGTATCGATCATGTACTGGGTCTGCTTCGGTTGTGGTGGATTCCAAAAGGCGAATCGGCCAAGCAAGGCGCTTATATGTACTATCCGGTCGATGATCTGATGGCGATTCTCGCGCTGGAAAGTCACCGCCATCAATGCACCGTGATTGGTGAAGACCTGGGTACAGTGCCTGATGAAATTGTCGATAAACTGGCGAGCGCTGGTATTCACTCTTATAAGGTGTTTTTCTTCGAAACCGCTGAAGACGGTGGCTATTATTCGCCGTCGCATTATACCGCTCAGTCTATGTCGGCCCTGTGTACCCACGATATGCCGACCTTAAGAGGCTTCTGGCATTGTGACGATCTCAAGCTCGGGCGTGATCTGGGTTTGTACCCGGATGAGCAGCAACTGCAGGGATTGTTCGACAGCCGTGCCGAGAGCAAACAGCGCATTCTGGACAGCGTCAACTGGCATGGCTTCCTGCCGCACAATGTCGGCCGTGATGCTCAGTATGTGCCTATGGACCGTACTCTGGCCGAAGCGCTGCAGTTGCATCTTGCCGCGGGTTCCAGCGCATTGCTCAGCCTGCAGCTGGAAGACTGGCTGGAAATGGATAAGCCGGTCAATATTCCGGGCACGGTAGATGAGTATCCGAACTGGCGCCGCAAGCTGTCGGTGAATCTTGAAGACTTGTTTAACCGTCAGGACATCATGGATCTGACTAAGCGGTTGACGGATGTACGCCGCCAGGCTGCCGAGAAGCAGGAGTAAATCGTGAGCGCCGGACATGTAAAGATCAAAGACTGGTTGCCGGATCTGGCTGAACTGGCTCACCCCTCAAGCCAGTATCACCATATGGGTGCGCAACTGTTAACGCTGGAAACCGGCGGCTCACCGATCTCCGGCGTACGTTTTCTGGTGTATGCGCCTAATGCCTCGGCGGTGAGCGTGGTGGGTGATTTTAACCACTGGGACAGTCGCAGCCACCCTTTATCCTCGCTGGAGCAAGGGTACTGGGGCTGCTTTGTCGACGGTCTGGCAGCCGGTGAACGCTATAAATTTGAGCTGCGCGATCAGGCGGGTAACAGCCTGCCTCACAAGGCCGATCCCTGGGGCTATCAGGCCGAGCAGTATCCGTCATTTGCGTCCAGAGTCTATGATCACAGCCGTTATCACTGGCAGGACTCATCGTGGCAGCAGCGGCAGGTGACAGCCAAACACGAACAGCCGCTTTCGATTTACGAGTTGCATCTGGGCTCGTGGCGACGGCAGGCATCCGGTGAAAGCTTGAGCTACCGGCAGCTGGCGGCAGAGCTGATCCCGTACCTGACGGATATGGGATACACCCATGTTGAGCTGATGCCAGTGGCGGAACATCCCTTTTACGGCTCCTGGGGCTATCAGCCGGTGGGGCTGTTTGCCCCGACCAGCCGTTATGGCTCGCCGGATGATTTTAAGTATTTCGTCGACCAGTGCCATCAGGCCGGGGTGGGCGTGATTCTTGACTGGGTGCCGGCACATTTCCCAGCCGATGATCACGGCCTGGCCTTTTTTGACGGCACCGCCTTGTTCCATGATCCGGATCCGCGTCGCGGCTGGCATCAGGACTGGCAGAGCTATATCTACGACTATGGTCGAGAGCACGTGCGCCGTTTTCTGGTCGCCAATGCCCTGTACTGGTTTGAGCATTTTCATATCGACGGCCTGCGGGTCGATGCTGTCGCATCTATGTTGTATCTGGATTACTCACGACAGCCCGGAGAATGGATACCCAATGCCGAAGGCGGCAACATCAATCATGATGCTGCCAGTTTATTGCGCTGGATGAATGAAGAAGTGTACCGCCTGTATCCCAATGCCATGACGATTGCGGAAGAGTCGACCAGTTTTCCCGGCGTCTCCAGGCCAACTTATGAAGGCGGGCTGGGGTTTGGGTTCAAATGGAACATGGGCTGGATGCACGACAGCCTGAGTTATATCCGGCAAGATCCGATTTACCGGCAGCACCATCACGATACGCTGACTTTTCCTTTGGTATACGCCTTTAGCGAGAATTACGTTCTCTCGCTGTCACATGATGAAGTTGTCTATGGCAAAGGTTCGCTGCTCAATAAAATGCCGGGCGATGAATGGCAGCAAACCGCCAATTTGCGCGCCTATATGGCGTATATGTATGGTCAGCCGGGCAAAAAGCTGAACTTTATGGGCGCAGAAATCGCCCAGAGTGCGGAGTGGAATCACGATGGGGTGCTGGAGTGGCATTACCTGCAGTATGACCGCCATACCGGCGTACAGCGTTTAGTGCGGGCGTTAAATGCCCTATATCAGTCAACCCCGGCTCTGTATGAACTGGATTGTGATGCTTCCGGCTTTGCCTGGTGCGTGCACAATGATGCGTCCCGCAGTGTGATTGCTCATGAGCGCTTCGCCCGCAATGGCGACAAGGTGCTGGTGGTCAGTAACTTCACCCCTGTGGCGCGGCAACACTATCTCATACCTGTCCCTCAGCCGGGTCAGTATCGGTTAGTGCTCAATAGTGATGACAGTCAGTACTGGGGCAGCGGGATGCCGGTAGAACAAACGGTGAACACCGTCTGGGATGAGGCGTCGGGTAGTGAAGTGCTGATGATTGATTTGCCGCCATTGTCGACCTTGTTCTGGCAATGTATGCCCGGCGAAGTGGCGATTTCAGATCTCCGCTGAGTACAAGATCCCGCATGGCGCAGACCTGTCGGTTGGAGTGAAACAGCAAGGGCCAGTTTATGGCCCTTTTTTACGTCAAGCGCAGCCTTTGACTTCCAGCCGGTTTTTATTATCCCGGTTCGAGACGATTTGCTGATGATCATCAATGGCGTCCAATGTTTTGGCTAATCTGTCATACAAGACCACATTGACAGTCGCAGCCAGATTCATGCAGCCATTGGTGGGCACATACACAACATGATGGGCTTTATCGACAACCTCTTGTGGCAGTGAGCTGTCCTCTGGGCCAAACACATACACAGCGTTTTCAGGATGGGTAAAGCGAGGCAATGCCGTTGCGCCAACCACCAACTCAACACACACGATTTCTACATCATCGGCTAACCCGGCCGTAAGCTCGTCCATCTCAACCAATTCAATACGTTCATGGCTGTTATGGGTATCGGTGTGGAATTTTGCTGCGCGGTTATAGCGGGTACCGTTATAGCGCACTTCTGTCGCGTCGTAGCAGCCTGCGGCACGCATCACTGCGCCAACATTCGTCGGGCTTTTGGGGTTGTACAGTCCAATAATGACCGTTGACTGTGTTGTCATTGTGTTTGATCTACTTTTGTATTGCTTTAAGGGTTGAGTGTGGGGGATTATCGCCCTAATGCAGCAGAAGTGCTATTGCGGGGTAACATTTTTTGGGATTCGGTGAGTATGTCGCGCTTGAGTTCAGTATTCATTTCGGCATGGTTTGATGCGCGCCAGGTACTCTTTGTTGGGGCAAAGAGTACCCAGAAAGCCCCTTTTTGTTCTTTGGTGTTGGCCGGGGCGGTTATAGGCGCTCCCGGCGCCGACAACCTAAAAATTCGTCCTGAATTTTTCCCTGGGGGAGTGGGTTTCTGTTGGTTTTTTGGGTGTTGTGACTGTCGATTTTGGTACGGCTGAGGTATGTCGCGCTTGAGTCTGGTGGTTCTTTTAGCATGGTGCAATGCGCGCCAGACACTCTTTGTGGGGACAAAGAGTGCCCAGAAAGCCCTTTTTTGTTCTTTGGTGTTGTCCGGGGCGGTTGTAGGCGCTCCCGGCGCCGACAACCTAAAAATTCGTCCTGAATTTTTCCCTGGGGGAGTGGGTTACTTGAATCTTGTGGTGGTTGCTGTGGAGTGTGTTTTCAGGCATACATCATTACCTATCTCTGTCATTGTCGCGCAGGCAGCAACCCATACAGCGAGTGCGGTTTTTGGGGTTTGGTGAGGATGTCACCTGTCTGCTGCATCTGTATGCGGATTAAGTGACTGATGTCTCTTACTCACAAGCCTATGTGCGCTGATTTTTGCGGTAAGTCATGAATTACAAAGAAAGCAAAGAATATCAATTGGGTGGCATAAGAAGTTTGATTGTGATACTTGACATGGTGTCGTATAATTTACTGTTTTTTTATATGGTTAAGTATGAGTAATTAAATATAATCAATTGCTTAGTTGAGTTTTGGTAGGCGGCATACGATATGGTGTTGTACAGCAAAATGTTATGCGCTAAGCCAAAACCGTTATCTATTTAAAAAACGTGTAGCATGTTGTTATTGTCCTTACGATTTGAAGAACATATGTTAGAATTCGTAAATCGATTTTGCAGGAAATGAGTGGATTTCAAATGCCAACATTTTATGAATTTTTCGCAGGTGGCGGAATGGCTCGCTCAGGGCTTGGCGAATCTTGGGATTGTATTTTTGCTAACGATTTTTCTGATCAGAAAGCAAAGTCATACCGTGCGAACTGGGGAAGTGAGCATCTCATTGTTGAAGACATCAACAAAATTCATTCATCTGACTTGCCCGGACATGCTGACTTGGCATGGGCTTCGTTTCCGTGCCAAGATCTTTCTCTTGCTGGGAATGGTGCTGGGCTTCAAGGTTCCCGTTCTGGCACTTTTTGGGGTTTTTTGAAGATCATTCAAGAACTACAATCGGAAGGCCGTAAGCCCTCAATGATTGTTCTTGAAAATGTGTATGGAACATTAACTTCACATGAAGGTAGGGACTTTGAAGCAATTGCAAAGTCTTTAGCTGATGAAGGCTATAACTTTGGTGCAGTTGTTATGGATGCGGTTCATTTTGTCCCGCAATCTAGGCCTCGCGTTTTCATCATTTGTGTTGATGAAAGGCTAGCTATTCCAACTGAAGCCATTTGTGAAAGGGCTTCATCTGCTTGGCATCCTGAGAAAGTAATTTGTGCGTTTAACGCGCTTCCCAACAGAATCAAAAATAAGTGGGTCTGGTGGAATATACCTGAACCTAATCAACACTTAATGACTTTAGCTGAAATTGTTGAGGTTGAGCCGCAGGGTGTTAAATGGCATAGCGATGAAGAAACTCAAAGATTACTTTCAATGATGGCACCGCTGCACCGTAAAAAAGTTCTGTCAGCACAACAAAATGGATCATTGCAAGTCGGAACGATCTACAAACGGACTCGTAATGGCATTCAAAGGGCTGAGGTTCGCTTTGATGGTGTTGCAGGTTGCTTGAGAACACCTGGTGGTGGTTCAAGTCGCCAAACTATCATGGTAGTTGAGGGTTCTATTATCAGAACGCGATTGATCTCACCACGAGAGGCAGCGCGCTTAATGGGTTTGCCAGAGAATTACGTCCTGCCACAAAAATATAATGAAGCATATCATTTGGTTGGTGATGGCGTGGTGGTTCCCGTTGTTTCACATATTAACCAGAATATTCTTCTTCCGATTGTTAATGAAAATTTACAATTTCAAGTTCAAGAATATATTGCATAAGGATGTTCATGTTGGAAGGTTATCTAAACGAGCCAATTGCTGAATATGCTGTTCCCACTGATTCAACCACTGAACTACCTTTTGAAACTAGTGAGCTGCGTAGACTTTTAGAGCAATTTTTGAATCGTATTGTTGACGACCCTTTTAATAAAAAACAAATTAAAGTTGGAAATTTTAAGTGGGGTGTTTATTCATTTTATGACTATGATGATGAGCCAATCTATGTTGGACAAACAAAAGAGTCTTTAAGAACAAGAATACGGAGACACCTGACCAATCAGCGCACTGATGCTGTTGCTATGAATGTTCTTGACCCATTTGAGGTTTATAAGATCGTAGTTTACCCTCTGCCGCAGTTAGAAGTCGCAACTGCCGCAGAAGCAAAAAACATCTTGGATGCTCTAGAGCACAAAATCTACAACCAAGCTATTAAAAACTCAAAGTTTAACGCAATTCTCAACGAAAAGGAGCCTCTAAACCCGCAGGTTGATGTTGATATCCCTACATCCTATGAGGGCGTTATTGTATCTGATGAAATCAAAAAAATTCGTGAGCATCCAGATATCCGCATCGCTAGAAGGACTCAGACTATTTCTCGTCTTGCTCAAGTCATTAGTGAAAGGAAAGTTCAAAAGGGTCTTAGGAAAGTTCTGCTCACACAGGCAAAACGGCTTGAGTGGTTGGCACAGAGAAGGCTGGAATATACGTCTGATCTTTCCGATCAAGATACAGATTAAGTTCCAATAAAGGTATATAAAATAAGGATAAGTGTTGCCGCGCGACACTTATCCGGGTGTTGGACAAACCCAAAGCGGCATTATTATGGAAATAGTTTGGTTGAACGCCGGAGGGCGGCGATGCGGACTATTTTTATCTGGCACAGCAAGCCCATCAGCTCTAAAATGGCTAATAACTTCAGTTGGTTACATGATTGCGCTGAAAGGTGCGACATATTTTGGAGCCATGATCTTTGGGGTATAGCTTAGCTAGCCCTCGGAGCCAGTAACGATAGGCACCACAGGCCTCCATCCCAACAGTAGACTGCGGGATATTGGCAAACGTCTTGAGGATTTTTGATCGCGTGATTGTTTTGTGGATCAAGATCTTGCCTTGATGATCTTCACCGTGGATACTGAAGCTATGTTTGGCTAAATCCATGACATAGAAATATTGTGACATGGTGGCCTCCGGTAATTTCGTAGTCAGACTTACCTAGTTTGGTAAAGCCTGATGAGGGGCATGTCATTCGTTATGTTTAATCAGCATCACAAATCACCACTGTTTTTATATACAGAATCTCGTGTTTGCTTATTATGGCTAGCTTTGAGCACTTTCGAAGAATTAAAGATGACCAACTATCTAGAAAACGGGATTAAAGAACTTGTTGAAGAGTTCATCTCTAGTGGGAAACTCTGCCCATCTAAACAAACTATTTCTGAACGTCGGACAGGCTATCTTTCAAGCACAGTGCTAGCCGGCTCCAGTCCCGAAATGGAAGACGAGTTTGTTGATGAATTTAATAATATTCAACTCAAAGTTTATAAACCATCTGATAAAGCTAACTTACCAATTACGATTTACTTTCATGGTGGTTGTTTCATTAGTGGTGGCTTTGAAACACATGAAGCACAACTAAGGCAGTTAGCTCATTTATCAGATACGATAGTGGTTTGTATTAAGTACCGATTGGCACCAGAGCATACATATCCCTCAGCTCATGACGATGTATTACAGGCCGTGTTAAGTATCAAAGAACATGGTCATAAATATGGCGGTAATACTGAAAATGTGTTTTTTGTCGGTGATAGTGCTGGCGGGCAGTTAGCTCTTTCTACGACACTTCGCTTGAAAAACAAAAGACTGTGGCTACCTAAAAAACAAGTATTAATATATCCAATGGTCGATCCCCTTGGGGAGTCTGAAAGTTACCAAAAAACGGCACTGATTTTATCATTACTGCTCAAATGTTACTTTCGGGTTTTCAGCTTTATGCTAGTGATCCAAAGCAGTTGGTTTGTGAACCGGAACTTAATTTACTTGCAAGAAAAGATTTTCAAGGTTTACCGCCAACCTTGATTATTACTGCTGAATTTGACCCACTGCGAGATGAAGGAGAGCAATTGTATAGGTTGCTTCTGTCACAAGGAGTTGAAGCCTATTGTGAACGCTATCTAGGGGTTATACATGGCTTTTATCAATTGTCAGGTGTAAGTGAATCAGCAAGGCGTTGCATTAGAAATATTGCAGACGTAATCAAAAATTAAACATAACAACTAAGAATAAATGTCGCGTAGCCGACACTTTATCCGGGTGTTGGACAAGCCCGAAGTGGCATTATTAAGGAAGTAACTTGGTTGATCGCCGGAGGGCGGCGATGCGGGCTGTTTTTACCAGGCACAGTAAGCCCCTAAGCTATCAGGTGACTAATATTTCAGTTGGAGCATCTGGCTCATTACAAATTAGGAAAATTTGTGAAACTAAAGCAAGTGAGTAAGGAAAACTGCCTTGATCTCCTTTCAATTTTTATTGAGCTTGAAAAGTACTATTTCGGGGATAAAGCTGCATCAGAAATCGAATTGGTTAACTACTTAAGCCAGCAAGTGTTTTCAGAGCATTCAGGTGTGAAAGTGGTTGCGGCCATTGATAACGATAAGGTTGTTGGATTCGCGACCTATGCGATGATGTTTCCCGCGCCGAAACTCTCTGGCCAGATGTACATGAAAGACCTGTTTGTGTCTGCTTCAGCACGCGGTAAAGGTGTAGGTTTGACGTTGATGAGGCACTTGGCTTCAATTGCTGTGAGCCATGATTGTCAGCGTCTGGATTGGACTGCAGAGAGTACGAATCCAACAGCCGGAAAATTCTATGTTTCTATCGGAGCCAGTTTGGTCCAGGAAAAAGAGTATTACCGTTTTGAAGGCAAGGCGTTGAGTGACTTTGCACAGTCTTTATAACAACCGGCTTCGCGGGACTGTGAAACTGTGGCGGTGCTCGTCCATATCTTATTGAAATAGCCTGATGAGGGGTATCCATGTCATTTGTTAGCTGTTTGGGGAGGTTTTTTGAATAATCGGGTCGTTTTTGCTGGTGGCCCTAGTTCGCGTCATCCACTTTTTGAGAAAGCACAGAACTCAAGCGCGACACACCAATACCACTTTTGAAATGGCACTTCTTTACTGGATTCCCGATTGTGCGAGAAAGACAGACCAAGCGTACTTTTCTAAACGAAAGAGATCCCCAACCCCAGAGGAAAATTCAGGACGAATTTTTAGGTTGTCCGCGCCGGGAGCGCCTACAACCGGCCCGGACAACACCAAAGAACTCAAAGGCATTTCTGGTTACGCTTTGTGCCAGCAAAGAGTAACTGGCGCGCGTCACACAATGCCAAGAGATGCACCAAACTCAAGCGCGACAAACCAATTACACTTTTGAAATGGCACTCGCTATCAGGTTTTCCACGGTTGTGTGAATGACGAACCGACGAACCAAGCGTATTTTATTAGCGAAAGTGATCCTCAACCCCAGAGAAAAACTCAGATCAAACCTCAAGCCGCCGGTACTGGCGGCGCTTTCAGATCCAGCGTTTCTAACGGGTTAGGGCAATACTGCCGGGTCTTCTCCATCACCTGTTTTTGCAAGGCTTTATCAGCCTCGATCTCAGGGTACTGTTTCCTGAGATCTTCCATGCACGTCTGCGTGGCTTCCATCATCTTAGTGAGCTCGTCTTTGGAATTCATCAGGCCGGAAAGGTCATTACCTTTATCTGTTTTCACCGCCTGTAACGCTTTCTCAAGTTCGGCATAGGGCTGGGCGAGGCAGCCGCAGACATCTTTTGCGGCCTGGTCCAGATCATCGGCCTGAACAGGAAAAGCCGTCAGGGAGGCGATAAACAAGGGGGCTATCAGGAATTTCATCTCTACCTCCTGGCATGTCCATAAAAAAAGAAAAAGTTTGGTGCTATGCATCAGGTACAGTGTCAGAAAAGTAAATAGCCTGACTTCAACGAGTTGCTCAAGGATCCTGTACCCATTACATACTGAGGCGTAATACTTCGAATCGCAAAAAAATCGTAGTGTTATTTTTGAGACGCTGCTCAAAATTTCACCTCCCTATACTCAAGAGGAAAGCACTTGTGACGATGTATTAGATACGTCTAATGAAGGCGTACGGATAACATAAAGCGTGTAGTTTAGGGGGCTGTATGAAGAGCGCACATCGGTGTCGCGGTGTCGGGTTGTCTGTCGTGGTTGTGGCAGTCACTTTACCATCACTTGCATGGGCAGACAGCGATAAATTCAGCTTTGTCAGTTCGGTATCTGATGAGGTGATCGACTCTTTATCGTCAATGGCCAGCGACGTCAGAGTAGATAAACGCAGTAAGAAAGAATCCCTTCACCCAGCCGCCAGTCTCAATACTTCATCTTTTGCTTTATATCCCGGTGATGTCAGTACACGAACAAGCAGTGTCAGGGAAGATAACCGTCTTCGCACATTCAGTTCTTCATACTTTGGCAGTGATTACGCTAATTCATCCTATTTCGAAAATTCGCAGAGCGGTTTGGGCACCTATATGCGAGTCGATCGCTCGCAGCCGCAGCTTCATTTCAAATCGTCGCTGGTTGATCGCACTGTGCCTGTTAATGATGGTTACTCATTGACCATGGGCGGCGACTATCTGCTGAATAATAATTACCTGTTTGGTTTAGCGCTGGGTATGCCGTCGTACCGAACATCCGGTACTGAAAATGAAAGCAGCAGTGGCGTTGAAGGCTTAGTGGCATCTGGCTATTTCAGCTATTTTGAGAACGAGTGGTTTCTCGATTTTTCCGCCAGCTATGCACTGATAGACAAAGACATGAAACGTCAGGTCAATATGTATACCGATCCTGTGGTCAGCAGTATGGATGATGCCGATTCTGACGTGTGGGTATTTACTCTGGGCGGCGGCTATGTGGTTGACTATCCCTATGCGACCATTGCATTAGAAAGTTCGGTGCAGTACACCTTGTCCGATCAGGACAGGTACAACGAAAGGTTGTCGAAAGGCAATTCAAACTATGTGATTTCACAGGTTGATGATGTCAATAACCTGGAAGGGACCACCTTTATTACTGGTGCATCGATTTCAAAACCCTTCCGAACCAGCTTAGGGCTGTTCCAGCCTTATGTGAAAAGCTATCTGCATTATGACTATCAGTTCGATTCAGAGCGTATTATCAGCCAGTTTAAATCTGCCTACAGCAGCAGTAACCTGCCTGTGATTACTCAGTCGGACGATCAATTTTACGGTCGGTTTCACGCCGGTGTGTCTGGTGCATTTAATGACAAATGGATCGGCTACGCTGAAGCGAGTACGCTGGTTGGGTTAAATGATATGAACCCCACTTTATACAGCATGGGCGTGATTATCCCGTTTAAATAAATTGGGATCTGCAGCTTCGCTGAAAACTGTTTCATCCTCCGGGTATTCTTGTCACCTGCAGGCTATCGCATTGATAGTCGTATCGGTTTCGCGCTACCAACTTTCAGGCAGATGGGTGCTCAGGTAATCGAGAAACAGACTGAGTTTACGGGATCGCTTACTTTTCTCCGCCGATACCAATGCTACGATATTGGCTTTAGGTAACTGATAGTCAGTCAGCACCGGGACCAGCAGACCGGCATCAATTTCCTTCCTGGCATCCCATTCAGAACGCTGAATGATTCCGTAGCCATCCAGAGCCCATTGCTTGGCGACCTGACCGACATTGCAGGATAACTTGGGTTCGATCCGAATACTGATAGTTTGCTTCGACGGAAGATTGAATTTCCACATGGTGACATCTTCGTCATTCTCTTTCAGTGCAATACACGAATGATGGTGAAGGTCTTCCGGTGTTTCCAGCGGTGGTGCGGAAGCCAGGTAACCGGGCGACGCGAGAAGAAAGCGTTTGTTCTCAACCAGGTGAATACATCGCAGCGATGAATCTTTTAACCGCCCGATATAGATCATGACATCCGGCTTGATAGGGTGCGACCAGCTCGGTTTGTCGGTGAGCGTTAAATCAATAATCAGATTGGGGTATTGATTCTGAAACCTGGCGATGAGTGGCGCAATGTGGGTTGTGCCAAATCCCAGCGGGGCAAGGACATTCAGTCTGCCTTCGATCATTGACTGGTTCGACAGGAGATCATTTTGAAGTGCTTCGAGTGCCAGCAGTATCTCTCTGCCTTCTCGGGCAAGCTTTTTTCCTTCCTGCGTCAGCTTGGTGGTTCTCAGATTTCTGTCTACCAAAGTGACGGACATTTTCCGCTCTAATCCCTGTAGACGCTGGGTGACACTGGGTGGTGTCACATTGAGTTTTCTGGCGGCAGCCGCCAGAGAGGGACTGTCTGCAATCACACTGAAAAATTCAATATCCTGAGAATTTATCATTAATCTCTATCTTAATATGGCAATAAATAATGATTAATTTAACTTAATATGCAACCTTGTTACAACTATGTCCGCTCCTTCTAACTGATTAAGAGTGGAATAATTACAATGACTCGTCTTGACGCAACAATTGCTTCATTGGCTAGTGAAGCGAAGCCCCTGGCTCCAAGCTTTGGTTTGGAGTTTACCAACAAGCAACTCGCTACTTTAGTATCAGAGCAGTTCGACGAACTGTACTCGACATTGGTCCGGCATAAGTTACTCATTTTTCGCAAGCAGGACACATCGTCTCAGCAGCTGATGCAGATTGCGGAGCAGCTCGGTAACGTGCAACGCTATCCATTTTCGAGCGGCATTGAAGGCTTCCCGGAAATTGTCGAAATCCGTAAAGAGCCGGATCAGAAAAATGTGTTCAGTGGTGTATGGCATATCGACTCCACTTATCTGGAATCTCCGCCCGATTTCACTCTGCTGGCGGCTAAACAGACACCGGAAGTTGGCGGAGATACGGTATTTTCAGATTCTCAGAAAGCGTTTGCTGCTTTGTCGGAAGGGATGCAGAAATTTCTGCTGTCGGAAAAAGCGGAATTCATTTCAAATAAAATTCAGGAAGCCGGTAATAAAGCCCCGCATCTGGTGAATTTTACAGATATCGCAATGGCTAATACCTTCTTTAGTGCCTCACATTTTGCTGCCAAGCGACATGAAGAATCAGGGATCCCTGGGATCTACGTGAACGCTGAGCACACCAGCCGCTTTACGTCTATGTCAGCAGAAGAGAGTGCGCCTATCCTGGAATATCTCTTTAGCCATATTACCCGTGATGAGTTCACGGCCAGAGTGCGGTGGGAAAACGATACGATTGTATTGTGGGATAACCGTGGCCTTCAGCACCATGCCGTAAACGACTATTACGGCCAGTTGCGTGTGATGCACCGTATTATTGTCCGTTCGGCAATGCGTTAAACAACATACATGTACAGCGCCCGACAATTTGTTGCAGCGCTGTACATGTGGTTGATGAATGAAGTAGTTGAAAAAAGAAAGGAAAGAATATGTTGGAATCCATAACCTTTGTTCCCTCAGACAGTGTATTAATCATGCTGTTCTGTGCGGCATTTATTGCCGGTATTGTCGATGCTATTGCTGGTGGTGGCGGTTTAATTACGGTTCCGAGTCTCTTGCTGGCCGGTGTGCCGCCGCTGACGGCTCTCGGTACTAACCGCTTACAGGCTGTAATTGGTGAGCTGACGTCTTTTGTGACCTATTTGTGGCACAGAGAAGTGAACCTCTCCGGCCTGTTGCTTGGCATGATAGCGACGGCAATAGGAGCAACGGCGGGTTCTTTTGCTGTCAGCTTGTTCCCGGCTGATATTCTGAGGGCGCTGCTGCCCATACTGATGGTGGCTATCACTGTTTATTCCATTTTGTCTAAACGTCTGAAAAATGTCGTTGCTGAACAGGCGAAGGTGTCTTCCCGAACTTTCATGCTGTCTATGGGGCTGATCATTGGTTTCTATAATGGTTTCTTCGGGCCGGGCACAGGTGCGATCTGGATGATCGCGTTTGCAATCTTGCTGGGATACACGATCAAACAGGCCAGTATTGCCACTAAACCATTAAACCTGATGGGTAATCTGGTTTCGCTGATTTTCTTTATCTCAATCAGCAGCGTGAATTATCAGATCGGGCTGGTCATGGGCGGCGCTCAGGTGCTGGGGGCTGTGCTGGGCAGCAAAGTGGTGATTCGCAATGGCGACAGAGTCGTGCGGCCGATATTCATCACGGTCACTTTATTGATGACGGTTAAACTGATTTACGAAACAGGTACAGGGCCAGTGCTTGCTTTCGTTGCCGGACACTGATCGTCCAACGGCAATATGTCCTGAAAAAAACGGACCGTCACAGTTAATGACGGTCCGTTTTTCTTGCTTTACGGTCTGATGGCTAAGTCAGCAGCCAGCAGCCAACAGTCGGTAATCAGTAATCAGCGTAAAGCTCTGGCCCGGTAAGAGCGGCTTTTGATTTTATCGCTGGTGATTTTAGCGAGCGCTTTTTTCATGACTTTTCTGTCAACGGCAACATAAGCACGAAAATCGGTAATGTGAATTTTTCCGACTTGCGTACCTTCAATACCGTTATTGCTTGTGAGTGCGCCCAGAATGTCACCAGGACGCAGTTTTTGCTTCTTGCCGCCATCAATCTGGATAGTGACCATGGCAGGCGCCGCAGGTGTATTATTCAGTAACGTCGTTGGCGGCAAGGGATCGCTGGTGATCTCGCGCTCGAAATGATCAGTAAGCAATGCCATTTTGTAGCCATCTTTTTCGCCATAGAAGGTATACGCGTTACCCTGGCTGCCGGCACGGCCTGTTCGGCCGATACGGTGAATATACACTTCGGTATCGTGGGCCATGTGGTAGTTAAAGACAGCGTCCAGGGCATCGATATCCAGTCCGCGGGCGGCAACGTCTGTAGCAACCAAAATACAGGCACTTTTATTGGCAAATTGCAGCAGTGTCTGATCTCTGTCTCTTTGTTCCAGATCGCCGTGCAGCGCTAACACGCTGAAGCCTGAGTCGGCCAGCTCATCTGCGACTTGCTGTGTTTCGCGCTTGGTATTACAGAACACCACGGCACTTTCCGGTTGTTTATCCAGCAGCAGCAGACGCAGCGCCTGCATGCGTTCTTTGTTGTCTTCCAGACGGAAAAAGGACTGGGCAATGGTGCTTTTTTCATGCGTCGAGGCGACTTTCACCATCACAGGTTTGTGAAGGATTTGTTCCGCGACAGACTGGATCTGTTTGGGAAACGTTGCACTGAACAGCAGGGTTTGTCGCTGTTGCGGGGCCTGTTCAATGATGGCATCCAGTGCGGGCTGGAAACCCATTTCCAGCATGCGATCGGCTTCATCAAGCACCAGCATATTCAGATTGCTTAAGCTTAAACGGCCGCGCTCTAAGTGATCGAGCACGCGGCCAGGCGTGCCGACAATAATATGGGCACCGTGTTCAAGAGAACCTATTTGACGGCCCATAGGCACACCGCCACACAATGTCAGTACCTTGATATTGTGAATACCACGAGCCAGAGTACGGATGTCCTGCGCGACCTGATCGGCCAGTTCGCGGGTAGGGCACAGCACCAGCGACTGCACTCGAAAACGTTTTACATCCAGTTTGTTCAGCAGACCCAATCCAAAAGCGGCGGTCTTACCTGAACCGGTTTTACCCTGGCCGATAACATCGCTACCGTTCAGAATTGATGGCAGGCTTTGTGCCTGAATCGGCGTCATAGAAGTAAAACCTATAGTGGCGAGGTTTTCCAACAGTTCAGGCTTCAATGACAGTGCTGAAAAAAGCAGCGGGTTATCGTTCGGCGGAGTCGAAGCAATGTCGGCATGGCTCAAGGTATGTGTCCTGTAATAGGTGGTTAGTATGACTAACCACGAAGAAATAGGGGGTTAGCACGATCTGCCATTAAAGTTAGCTGTGTTCATGATAAACGCCGAACCGTGCTTATAGGCATAATGGCCGCTATTGTACCAACCCAGACTGTGCTTCGCCTTAACTATTCGTTCTGGTACTGATTTGTTACACACTGGCTTTGTGTGGTTTACCCTGCCGTAACATCAGGGTCGGGGAATGCTGCGGTAAAGCTGATTAAATTGCCGGTTTTTGGTGAAATACAGTTCTATTTCGGCCAGAAGGCCAGGGTTGGCTTTATAGTCGAACTCTTCCTGGAAGTTGATAGTTGGTGTTAATTTCATATACAGCCAGTTTTTATGCAGCCGTCGTTGCCAGCTGAAAGCAAGCCAGGCGTTTTCAACCGCGAGATCAGGCCGGCTGTTGGCACTTACGCCTATGGTGTAAGTGAACAGATTACGGCTGCTGACTCTGTCATAAATCTCTGCAAGGTTAACGAATTGCCAGTTATTGTCATCATCGAGAAATTGTGCGCTGGTGCCTGCTCTGAGAATGGTCAGCTCTGTGGGATCGACAGTGTAATAGAAGTCAGCAGAAGTGACGCTGCCGGGGCCTCGGCTGTGGAAATAAAAAAACTCCTGCTGCAGTAAGGCTGTCCAGCCTTCGCC
This sequence comes from Photobacterium sp. WH77, assembly GCF_022014395.1. NCBI lineage: Bacteria > Pseudomonadati > Pseudomonadota > Gammaproteobacteria > Vibrionales > Vibrionaceae > Photobacterium > Photobacterium sp. WH77. The sequence continues at coordinate 157,600 of NZ_JAKLTE010000008.1, forward strand.
CAGTTTGTCTACGCGCCGGAAATGTGCCCGGGTGAAAGGATCTAACGGCAAACGCAGTTTCAGACCGATATCAAAATCGGCATACCACTCGCCAATCTGACGGCTTTCAAGCCGCACGCCGCCAATGGCCCCCCGATTGCCGGTTCGGGTTGTTTCCACCAGTCCCCGCTCTTTGTCTTCGAGACTATCGAAGTCTTCAGGATCCGTTTCAAAGATCAGTTTCCAGTTTTTTTCGGTGTGGGGAAGATCCATCCGCAGCGATATGCTTGAATCAAATTCAAAGTATTCCCTGTGCGAGTAGTTAGGCTGAATGCGAATCCGCAGGTAGCTTTCATTGATCATAGGCTCTTCATCGTCTTCCAGACTGAGGAAGTGGTCAATATTTGAGCTCATATCGATAATGGTTTCTGACAGCGATGTTTGAGTTTCTTCCAGCCAGCCTGAAAAAATAATGTCTTCCGGACCGTCTTCAGGAAGCAGCCGGGGATCAGTCTCTGGCGGGTCATCTGCCAGGCATACCACAGGCAATGCAAGCCAGATGGCAGGTATCAGTAGGGTGCTGAAAAGTAGCAGACATCTCATGTAAGCCCTCGAAACCGAATGCTAACAAATTGAAACTCAAGCCAATTGAGTATAGCTATCAGGGATAGGGTGTAGCCATTTAATATTGAGAATAAAAAATTCGAAGGTGATCTAAGTTTTGTAAGCAACAAATGAAATTAACAAGTGGGCGCGTAATCAGGATGTGCGGAAAACGCTTTTGCCGCGGTGAGTTATCGCAAATAGGAATGATTTACGAATATTTTGCCCTTCAATCGGCAACTTTATTGTCACAGAACTGGGCTACACTAATCTGGATTAGAAAATCTATACATGCCTGTATGGGTTATTGTGGTGAGGTGTAAGATGGATATGTCAGATTTTGATGGAATCAAACGTGATATCTCACTAAAAGTAGAACATATTTTCGAAGTCTACGAAAAAGAACATTATTGCATGCCGACAGTGGAAGAATTTCGGACCATGTTTAATGAACATATTGATCAGTATGTCGGGCCTGATGATTCGCTGAAAGGCGCCGGGTTGAACATGTCATCTGATACCAAGCAACGACGTGAGCAGAAGGTATGGCGAGTGGTGAATGAGCTGGAAGCAGAACAGCGATTTTTGCGTTCTGACTGACGTTTTCACCGGAGTAGAAAACATGACCAGTAATAAGGCTGGTCATGTTTTTTTATAAGCTATCTGTTATCTGTCTGAGTCGCCTGCTAAAAGTGCCAATGCTGTATTTGAAGCAGGGGGTTTGCCCAATTGCTTGCAAATGAACTCACCCGCCTGAGCCAGCTTCATGAGATCGACCCCCGTCGATATTCCGGATTGCTCACAAAGGTAAACCACATCTTCGGTGGCTACATTACCGCTTGCGCCCGGAGCATAAGGGCAACCGCCGAGACCGGCGACACTGGCATCCACAGTGCTGATCCCCATCAAAAGCGCCTGATAAATATTCGTCAATGCCTGTCCCCAGGTGTTATGACAATGCACCGCCAGTGCATCGGCAGGGATATGGGAGAGGCAGGCGTCCAGCATACGTGCAAAGCGCAGCGGCGTGGCTTTGCCGACCGTATCACCCAGTGACACTTCATAACAGCCCATCTGGTACAGCAGTCTGGCGACATTGGCAACTTGCTCAGGCGTTGTCTGCCCGTCGTAAGGGCAATCGGTGACGCAGGACAGATAACCACGTACACGAAGTTGATGCTCTCTGGCTCTCAGTAACACAGGCTCGAACCGAACCAGGCTCTGGGCAATACTGCAGTTGATATTCTTCTGGCTGAAGCCTTCCGACGCTGAAGCAAAAATGGCAATTTCGTCAGCGCCGGCCGCAATGGCGAGATCAACACCTCTGGCATTGGGGGTCAGGGCTGAATAAACAATTCCCGGCGCTCTGTGAATGCGCTGGAACACTTCGCTTGAGTCGGCCATCTGTGGCACCCATTTCGGTGAGACGAAAGAGCCGGACTCAATGTGCGTCAGCCCAGTTGCTGACAGCATATCAATTAGCTGAATTTTATCGCTGAGGCTGACATTGGCTTCATTCTGAAGGCCGTCTCGCGGGCCGACCTCGACGATTTTTACCCGACTCGGCAGATCGCTGGTGGCAGGAAAAAAAGCTGTCATTATTTACACACTCTGGTTTCAATCGGCTGAATCGGTGGCCGGGCTGAGCTGAACCAGCTCCTGGCCATGCTGTACCTGATCACCTGTGCTCGCCAATACGGACAACACCTGGCCTTGATGGGGGGCGCGCACTGTGTATTCCATCTTCATGGCTTCAATCACAATCAGTCCCTGATCTTTGTTTACCTTGTCTCCCGGCTGGCACAGCACGTCAACCACTATGCCATTTAACGGCGCCGTCGGACTGTCTTTAGCGCCGGACTCATGCGGGCCAAAGGTCGGCCGAAGCTGATAAGCGTACTGTTCCTGTCCGGTGAAGGTCAATACAGTCTGTGCAGCACTATCGAATACCAGACGGACATGTTCGCGTCTCCCTTCGACCTCAAGCGTGACGTCCGTGACATGCTGAACGGATCTTGTCGACAGCAAGCGCAGGGACAGCGGGGATAACACCAGTTCTTCACTGTCAGTATGCTGCGTTCGGGCCACTGAACAGTGGGTAAGTAATACATGATGGTGATCGTCTTTGTCTGTGACGAAGCTGAAAGTGTTGGCCGCCATTTCTGTATCATATAGAGTGATCAGCTGTTGTGCTGCTTGGTTCAGCCGCCAGCCGGACTGGTGGTCGGTATCGTTCTGAATCACGCACAGACTGGCGGCACTGAGCACCAGATTTCGGGGTAACTGATATTCAGCGCCGTCCGGTGTTTGTACATTGATAAGGCTGGCAGCCGCTGCCTGCAGGGAATCCTGATAATGCTCGATGAAATGTGTGGTCAGTTGGCCCTGAGTGAAAGAAGGGTGGGCCAGAATCCGCTGCAGATACTGGATATTGGTGGCAACACCGCCAATCTGGTACTGAGACAAGACAAACTGTAACTGATGGATAGCAGAAGCCCTGTCTTCACCCCAGGCAATGACTTTCGCCAGCATAGGGTCGTAATAAGTAGTGACAGTGTCACCTTGCGCGATGCCACTGTCGATACGTGAGCGGATCGCTTGCGCTTTACCGACAGAAAACGCGCCTGATTCCGGCTCGCTGAGAAAGTGAACCAGACCTGAGGCCGGCAGAAAGTCTTGCTGCGTGTCTTCAGCATACAGCCTGGCTTCCACGGCATGCCCCTGATGACGGATCTCAGACTGGGTAAGCGGCAAAGGCCTGCCTTCGGCTACCCGGATCTGCCATTGCACCAAATCCTGCCCTGTGATCATCTCAGTAACCGGGTGCTCAACTTGTAATCGGGTGTTCATTTCCATGAAGAAATAGGTTTGCTGTCGGGCGTCATACAGAAATTCGACAGTACCGGCTCCGACATAGTCGATGGCTTGTGCGGCCTGAACCGCCGCTTCGCCCATATGCTGGCGCAGTGAGTCGCTGAGGCCGGGTGCTGGGGCTTCCTCAATAATTTTCTGGTGGCGTCGCTGGACAGAGCAGTCACGATCTGAGAGATAAACACAGTGGCCGTGCTGATCGGCAAAAACCTGGACTTCGATATGACGGGGCTCGGTCAGGTATTTTTCTAACAGTAATCTGTCATCGCCAAAAGCGGATTTTGCCTCCCGTTTCGCTGACAGCACGGCCTCGGCGAGATCGCTCTGCTGGCGCACGATTTTCATCCCTTTACCACCACCGCCCAGCGCCGGTTTGAGGATGACAGGAAAACCTATGCGTGCTGCCTCGGTGGTTAAATTTTCAAGGCTGTCGTCATCGCCATGGTATCCGGGTAACAGGGGGACGCCAGCCGTTTCCATGATGGCTTTAGCATCTGATTTTGAGCTCATGGCCGCCATAGCATCCGGGCATGGCCCGACAAAGATAATGCCATGCTGCTGGCAGGCCTTGGCAAACGCCACATTTTCCGAGAGAAAGCCGTAGCCCGGATGAACAGCGTCAGCCTGGGTGGCTGAAGCGGCTTTGATCAGTTTATCAATGGCGAGATAGGAATCCAGCGCAGGGGATGGGCCGAGATATATCGCCTCGTCCGCCATATTGACATGTTTGGCATGGCGATCGGCATCAGAATATACCGCGATAGTGGTTATCCCCATTAACTTGGCGGAGTGAATTACCCGACAGGCAATTTCTCCCCGATTGGCAATCAGCAAGCGACGAATGGGGGTCTGCGCACTGTCCATTTCGCTTACAGCAGTGTGCTGGGCGTGCAGAGCCGGATGCTCGGAAACGGGGTGCAGCAAATCGCCTGGTTTACTCATTGTGCTCTCCTTGCCCTGAGGTGCTGTGTTTCACCCAGGCTGGGCGACGTTTATCAAAAAAAGCGTTCAGTCCTTCCTGTCCCTGAGAGGAAACGCGAATATCGGCGATCATTTCGCTGGTTTGCCGGATAAGGGCTGCATCAATTGGCTGCTGTTCGCAAAGCTTGCACAGGGTTTTGACCTGAGTCATCGCCGCCGGACTGTTCGCCAGCAAGCGGTTGAGGGTCAGTTGCAGCAGGTTTTCCAAGGTTCCAGAGCCGGTAGAGTTATCCGTGTCTGCGCCACTGTCATTGGCACTGACATTACGACTGACCTCATGAAGTATGCCAAGCTGATGCGCCATGTCAGCATTCATGGTTTCAGCGGTCAGCATCAGCCGTCTGGCCTGCCGTTGTCCTATGGTGCGGCAGACATAGGGAGCAATGGTTGCCGGGATGAGTCCGAGTTTTACTTCGCTGAGAGAAAAGCGCGCATCCTGATTGCCCAGGGCAATATCGCAACAGCAGATCAGGCCCAGTGCGCCGCCAAACGCCGAACCCTGCACCAGGGCAATGGTCGGATGGGGGAAGGTATCCAGTTCATTCATCAAAAAGGCCAGTGCCTGCGCGTCGTTCAGATTGTCATGGCGTTTTTTCCGGGCCATGGCTTTCATCCAGCGCAAATCAGCACCGGCCGAGAAATGTTTTCCCGCTGCGCGCAACACCAGCACGGAGACCTCTGAATGACTCGCCAATTGCTGAAGATAATGCCGGATTGCCGCAATCAGCTGGTCATCAAAGGCGTTCGCTTTATCCGGGCGATTCAGTGTGAGTGTGGCAATCCCCTGACGGCTGATAGTACAGAGCACAGGGTCACTGGCTGTCGCATGGAGAATTTCTGCGGTATCGCTGTATTGAAATACCGGGGTAATTTTAGAGGTCATGATCCATCCTCACAGTCGTCGGCTGTTACATTCGGAATATGCCAAATTTCGTGCTTTCAACAGGCGCATTGGCTGCCGCTTGCAACGCCATACCGAGTACATCCCGGGTTTGCGCGGGATCGATAATGCCGTCATCCCACAGGCGTGCACTGGCAAAATACGGTGATCCTTCTTTTTCATACCGTGCTTTAATCGGGGCTTTGAAGGCTTCTTCCTCTTCAGCCGACCATGTCTCGCCATGACGCTGTTTGCTGTCCCGCGTGACCTGAGCCAGTACACCGGCTGCCTGATCACCGCCCATCACGGATATCCGGGCGTTTGGCCACATCCAAATCATAGTGGGATCATAAGCACGGCCGCACATGCCATAGTTACCTGCGCCGTATGACCCTCCGATGATGACAGTGAATTTCGGCACATTGGCACAGGCAACCGCCATCACCATTTTGGCACCATGCTTGGCGATACCTTCCGCTTCATATTTTTTTCCGACCATAAATCCAGTGATGTTTTGCAGAAATAACAGCGGGATGTTGCGCTGGCAACAAAGCTGAATGAAGTGCGCCCCTTTTTGCGCGGATTCAGAAAACAGAATGCCGTTGTTGGCAACAATGCCGATGGGATATCCGTGTAAACGTGCAAATCCGCAGACCAGGGTTTCGCCGTACAGGGCTTTGAATTCATCAAAATCTGACCCATCGACCAGCCGGGCGATGACTTCACGGACATCAATTTGTTTGCGCAGATCGGTGCCGACAATGCCGTAGAGATCGCTGGCAGGGTATCGGGGGGGCAGAGCAGAAGCTGGCTGCTCAGTCACTGACACAGGGCGGTGACAGCTGGCGACCGCCTGTCTGGCTAATGCCAGAGCGTGGCGCTCATCATCGGCGTAATAATCAGCAACGCCGGATGTTTTACAGTGCACATCGGCCCCACCCAGTTCTTCCGCGCTGACATCTTCACCGGTGGCTGCTTTTACCAATGGCGGACCTGCCAGAAAAATGGTGCCCTGATTTTTTACCATAATGGCGACATCGGCCATGGCAGGCACATAAGCACCGCCTGCCGTACACAAGCCAAGGACGATGGCAATCTGCGGGATCCCTTTGGCCGACATTCTGGCCTGATTAAAGAAGATCCGCCCGAAGTGATCTTTGTCCGGAAAGACTTCAGCCTGATGGGGAAGGTTAGCGCCGCCCGAGTCCACCAGATACAGACAGGGCAAGTGGCAGCGCTCGGCAATTTCCTGTGCCCGTAAATGCTTTTTCACCGTGATCGGGTAATAGGTGCCCCCTTTAACGCTCGGGTCGTTGGCGATGATCATCACATCTGCGCCAGACACGCGGCCAATACCGGCAACAACGCCCGCACAGGGTATGGCTTCATCATAGACTTCCCAGGCCGCAAACTGGCCGATTTCAAGAAAGGGGCTGCCTGAATCCAGCAAACTGTCGATACGTTCTCTGACGGGGAGTTTGCCTTTTTTGCGTTGCCTGGCCTGCGCGTCCTGGCCGCCGCCCTGCAACTGAAGGGCAAGGCGCGTGTGAAGATCATCGACCAGCTCAGCCATGGCTTGCTGGTTGTGCCGGAACTGTGAGTCATGTGTCTGGATATGACTGTCTATGATTGCCATGATGCCGTGTCCCTGTTAACTGTCTTTTGGTGACTGTGTTCTGGCGACTGTCTTTTGCGATAGTCGTTAAAATCCTGTTTAACGGCTTTGCTCAAATAACTCCCGGCCGATCAGCATGCGACGAATTTCCGATGTACCTGCACCAATTTCATACAGCTTGGCGTCCCGCAGCAGGCGACCAGCAGGAAACTCGTTGATATAGCCGTTTCCGCCCAGCAGTTGTATCGCATCCAGCGCCATCTGAGTGGCCAGTTCAGCGCAGTAAAGAATGACGCCCGCGGCATCCTGGCGAGTGGTTTCTCCGCGATCACAGGCCGCAGCCACAGTGTAAACATAGGCACGGGCTGCGTTCATACGCGTGTACATATCCGCGATTTTGGCTTGTACCAGCTGGAATTCCCCGATGGATTTTCCGAATTGTTTTCTGTCGTGGATATAGGGCAGGCAGACATCCAGACAGGCTCGCATAATACCCAGCGGCCCGGCAGCCAGCACCACGCGTTCGTAGTCCAGGCCGCTCATCAGCACTTCGACGCCTTTATTGAGCGGGCCCAGCAGGTTCTCCGCCGGCACTTCGCAGTCGGTAAACACCAGTTCACAGGTGTTGGAGCCGCGCATACCTAATTTGTCGAGCTTCTGGGCGCGGGTGAAACCGGGAAAGCCACGTTCAATGATAAAGGCGCTGATGCCTTTCGACCCTGCCTGGGGATCGGTTTTTGCGTACACGACAAAGGTATGGGCATCCGGTCCATTGGTGATCCACATTTTGTTGCCGTTCAGAATGTAGCGATCGTCTTTTTGGTCTGCCCTGAGCTGCATGCTGACCACATCGGAACCCGCGTTGGCTTCACTCATAGCCAGAGCACCGACCTGCTCACCACTGATGAGGCCAGGCAGATATTTTTCTTTCTGCGCCTGGGTGCCATTGCGGAAAATCTGATTCACACACAGGTTGGAATGTGCGCCGTAACTGAGCCCGACCGAGGCCGAAGCCCTGCTGATTTCCTCCATGGCGACCACATGCGCCAGATAGCCCATACCAGCCCCGCCAAATTCTTCACTGACAGTCACCCCCAGCAAACCCATTTCACCCAGCGCAGCCCATAAGTGGGAGGGAAACTGGTTGTCTTTGTCAATTTGTCCGGCAATGGGAGCAATGGCATCGGCGGCGAAGTGGTTGACGTGATCGCGTAGCATATCCAGTGTTTCACCGAGGCCAAAGTTGAGCGGGGTAAACAGGTCTTTCATAGGATCTCCTTTATCCGGTAACCGGACTGGTCCTGAGAAACGGCTGTATTCTCAACAAGATGTCGTGATGCTCAGTTGGCGATTAGCCAACGGGCTATTTTTCTTTCGTTTTACCGTTCAGTGCCAGTTTACATCGGCTTTTGGCGGCGTTCAGTTCTTCCATGACAACCTTAATGTCGTCTAACTGGCGTTGAAGTTTGTGCTGTTTTTCGTCGATCATTGTGATCATTTGCCGCAATTGGCCGTCACTTTGGTTGGTATCGTACAGGTCAAACAGCTCGCGGATTTCGGCCAGCGAAAAACCCAGTCGCTTTCCGCGTAGAATTAATTTCAGCCGTGTTTTGTCCCGCCGCTGATAGATGCGTATGGCACCTTCTCTGTCTGGCTGGAGCAGCCCCACATCTTCATAAAAACGAATGCTGCGGGTGGTGATACCAAACTCTTTGGCAAGTTCACTGATCTTAAAGGTGTTCACCACGCTGCTGTCCTCTCGTTGCGGATTAAGCGGGACTGAATAACCGACTGTCACAGAGTGGAGTCAGAACGCTGGCCAGGCCGGCATCATGGCAACAATTCTGTACGCCTATCAACCAAATAGAAGTGATACTGTTGTTGTTTTGTTTCTTAACGTTTACGTAAATGTTAGTGCTATGCTTACGTAAACGTCAAGAAAAGTGGAGCCGGGTAATGGAAACCACCACCAAGACAGCCGCACCCCAACGCGGCGAGTCTCAGCAACCGGAAAAGGAAGTCTGGATAGTGTCTGCCAAGCGAACTCCTCTGGGCAGTTTTCAGGGGCAGTTTTCTTCTTTGTCGGCAACAACACTGGGGGCGTATGCGATAAAAGGCGCACTGGAAAGCATTGGTATTTTCGCCGATGAATTAGCCCCCGATCAGCCCGATGGTCTGAACATTGACGAAGTGCTGATGGGCTGTGTACTGCCGGCCGGCTGTGGTCAGGCGCCGGCCCGTCAGGCGGCACTGAATGCCGGTTTACCCATTTCTACAGGCTGCGTGACAGTAAATAAAGTGTGCGGATCCGGGATGAAAACCGTGATGCTGGCTGCGGATATGATCCGTGCCGGCAGTATTCACACTGCGGTGGCCGGAGGCATGGAAAGCATGACCAATGCACCGTATCTTCTCCGGCAGGCAAGGGGCGGTTTTCGCCTCGGGCATCAGACAACGGAAGACCACATTTTTCTGGATGGTTTACAGGATGCTTACGAAGGCGAACTGATGGGCGTGTATGCACAGCAGATTGCCGATGCGATGCAATTTAGCCGCGAAGACATGGATGACTGGGCTGCAATGTCAGTAGAGCGGGCGCGTCTGGCGATAGAGCATGGCTGGTTTGATCAGGAAACCTGCCCGGTGGTGGTGGCGGATCGTCGCGGGGAGCATCTGGTGAAAACCGATGAACACCCCAATGAAGTCGATCCGGCAAAGATCCCGCAGCTTAAGCCGGTATTTGCCAGAGACGGCACAGTGACTGCCGCTAATTCCAGCTCCATTGCCGATGGCGCAGCCGCGTTGCTGATGATGGACAGTGAAACTGCCCGCCATCATGGTTTATCGCCCATAGCGATCATTCGCGGTCAGACAACCCATGCACGCCTGCCGTCTGAATTTACCCTGGCACCGGTAGACGCCATCCGTCAGTTGCTGGATCGTCTGAACTGGTCAGTCGATGAGGTGGATCTGTGGGAAATCAATGAAGCGTTTGCGGTCGTTACGCAAATTGCGGTGCGTGAACTGCATTTAAATGCCGACAAGGTCAATATTCATGGCGGCGCTTGTGCCCTGGGGCATCCGATAGGGGCCAGTGGCGCCCGAATCATCGTCAGCCTGATACATGCCCTTCGGCGACAACAGCAGGAAGACGGCGCCGTCTGCAAAGGTATTGCCTCGTTATGTATTGGTGGCGGGGAAGCCACAGCAATCGCAATTGAATTACCGGCTCAGTAACATTCGTGCCTGGCAGCGGTGACGCCAGCTATGGAAAGACAGGTGAGAGGACGTGAAAATGATTGAGAAAGTACCTCTGTTTATTGAAGGAAAATTTTGCCAGTCGCAGTCAGATGAATGGATTGATGTGACTAACCCCGCGACCAACGAGGTCATCGCCCATCTGCCTTGCGCGCTGACATCCGAGATCGATAAAGCCATCGCCAGTGCCAAAGCCACCTTTGAGAAATGGAAAACTGTACCCGTGCCTGAACGGGCCAGACTGATGCTGAGTTACCAGCAACTGCTCAAAGCACACCATGATGAATTGGCCTGTTTGCTCTCCAGTGAAACCGGCAAAATTCTTGCCGACGCCAAAGGGGATGTCTGGCGCGGGATTGAAGTGGTTGAGCAGGCGGCAAACATCGCCAGCCTGATGATGGGTGAAACCACTGAAAATGTCGCCACTAACATCGATACTTACTCTCTGATTCAGCCACTGGGTGTTTGCAGCGGTATTACGCCGTTCAACTTCCCGGCCATGATCCCGCTGTGGATGTTCCCTCTGGCTATCGCTGCCGGTAATACCTTCATCCTTAAACCTTCCGATCAGGTGCCTCTGACATCAGTCAGGCTGGCTGAATTGTTCGAACAAGCCGGTGCGCCTCCCGGTGTGCTGCAGGTCGTACATGGCCGCAAAGCCCAGGTTGATCATCTGCTGGAACATCCGGATATCCGTACTGTGTCTTTTGTCGGCTCAGTGCCGGTCGCACGCTATATCTATCAAACCGGTACACACAATCTGAAACGTGTTCAGGCGTTCGCGGGTGCGAAGAACCATCTGGTTGTCATGCCTGATGCGAACAAAGAACAGGTGATCAACAATCTGGTGGGGGCGTCCGTCGGGGCGGCTGGTCAACGTTGTATGGCAATTTCGGTTGCCGTGTTTGTTGACGGCGCAAAAGCCTGGATTCCCGAACTGAAAGAAGCCATGGCAGCCATGAAGCCCGGCGGCTGGGATGAGGAAGATGCCGCTTACGGTCCTCTGATCAGCGCGGAGGCCAAAACGCGGGTACTGCGACTGATTCAGGAAGGCAAAGCGCAAGGGGCGGTGTGCGAGCTGGATGGTACTGAATGCACAGTGAAAGATTACCCGAATGGTAACTGGGTCGGGCCGACGTTATTCAGTGGCGTCACCCCGGAAATGAGCATTTACCGCGAGGAAATTTTTGGTCCTGTGCTGGTCTGTGTCGAAGCGGCTTCGCTTGAAGAAGCGATTGCACTCATCAATAACAACCCTTACGGAAACGGGACGTCTATTTTCACCGCCAACGGCGCGGCGGCGCGCAAGTTTCAGCATGAGATTCAGGTTGGTCAGGTGGGTATCAATGTGCCGATTCCTGTGCCATTGCCTTTCTTTTCATTCACGGGCTGGCGCGGCAGTTTCTATGGTGACTTACATGCTTATGGCAAGCAGGCCGTCCGTTTTTACACCGAGACCAAAACGGTGACAGCGCGGTGGTTTGATGACGACATCCCGAAAGGACCTAACCTGACCATAAATATGGATCATTGATGACTACCTGTGCCGGAGTAAGCGATGGATTTTGAACTCAATGAAGATCAGCGTGCCTTTGAAGAAGCAGCACGTCAGTTTGCCAGGGAGCAGTTATTACCTATGGCTGCCAGCTGGGACGAAACCTCTACTTTCCCCAAGGATGTGTTGCGTCAGGCCGGTGAAATGGGATTTCTCAGCCTGTATACACCGCCGGAGCAAGGTGGCATGGGGCTGAATCGGCTGGATGCCTCCGTCATCTTTGAGCAATTGGCAATGGGCTGCACCTCGACCACAGCGTTTATGACGATACACAATATGGTGAGCTGGATGGTTGCCAGTTTCGCGACCGATCAGGCCAGAACTGAATGCTGCCCGAAACTGAGCTGCGGTGAATGGCTCGGATCTTATTGTCTGACTGAAGCTAACGCAGGTTCTGATGCGGCATCGCTGACGACCAAGGCGGTGCGTATAGGGGATCATTATGAGATCTCTGGCGCTAAAGCCTTTATTTCCGGTGCCGGAGATACGGACTTGCTGATTGTGATGGCCCGAACCGGTGAAGCCGGGCCTGACGGCATCTCGGCGTTCATAGTGCCGGCCGGTGCTGAGGGCATCAGCTATGGCCGCAAAGAGCCTAAGCTGGGCTGGCACAGCCAGCCAACACGCGCGGTGACATTCGATAAAGTCCGGATTCCGGCTTATTACCTGTTAGGTGAAGAAGGCCAGGGATTCAGATTCGCCATGAAAGGCCTGGATGGCGGCCGGATCAACATAGCAACCTGCTCCGTGGGTACCGCGCAGCAGGCGCTGAATCTGGCTCGCCAGTACATGACAGAGCGCAAACAGTTTGGCAAACCGTTGGCTCACTTTCAGGCCCTGCAATTCAAACTGGCCGATATGGCGACTGAACTGGTGGCGGCCCGTCAGTTGGTGCGATATGCCGCCAGCAAGCTGGATCGCGGCGATCCGGAAGCGACGGCGTATTGCGCCATGGCAAAACGCTTTGCAACCGATGTGGGTTTTGCGGTCTGTGATCAGGCGTTGCAGCTCTATGGCGGCTATGGCTATATCCAGGAATATCCGATTGAACGCCATTTCCGCGATGTGCGGGTACATCAGATTCTGGAAGGAACCAATGAAATCATGCGCTTGATCATCGCGCGCCGGTTATTGAACGACGATACTGCACTGCTTTGAATCGTTGTGCTCAGTCCACAGGCAAGAAGTTACCCAAACTACGTAATCACAGAGTACGCAATTAAAGATAAAGAGGGCGGGATGATGCACCCACTGACACAAACAAACGGCCCGATTGAGGTGACGATTGATGGCCATGTTGCAGTACTGACCATGAATAATCCGCCAGCTAACACCTGGACGGCAGACAGTCTTCATCAGCTGAAATCTCTGGTCGAAGCACTGAATGCAGACAAATCCATTTATGCCTTGGTGCTGACGGGAAAAGGTGAGAAATTCTTTTCTGCCGGTGCCGATCTCAAACTCTTTGCCAGCGGCGATAAAGGCGTGGCAACTGACATGGCCTATTGCTTCGGTCAGGCCTTTGAAACATTGTCGTCCTACCGGGGTGTCTCGATTGCTGCGATTAACGGTTATGCAATGGGCGGTGGCCTTGAAGTGGCGTTAGCCTGCGACATCCGCATTGCTGAGGCCCATGCGGTGATGGCATTACCTGAAGCCAGTGTTGGCCTGCTTCCTTGCGCTGGTGGTACGCAGAACCTGGCCTGGCTGGTGGGTGAAGGCTGGGCAAAACGTATGATTTTGTGTGGTGAGCGGGTGGGCGCCTCGCAGGCGCTGGACATCCGTCTGGTTGAAGAAGTGGTGGCGTCAGGGCAAGGGCTGGAGACGGCAATGAAACTGGCGGCGGAAGTGGCTAACCAGTCCCCGACAGCGGTCACAGCCTGTAAGGCATTGATACAGCAAGCAAGGTTTGCGCCTTTACATCAGGGGCTCATTCAGGAAAGGGAGCGTTTTGTCCGCCTGTTTGATACAGCCGATCAACAAGAAGGGGTGAATGCGTTTCTGGAGAAACGTGCACCTGTCTGGAAAAACGAATAATACAGAAATACTGGATGTCGTGTCCGCCACAATGGTTCTGGCTGACACGCAGGATGGAAAGATCATGAATGGAGAATTCATGAATGGAGAGATCATGACAGGAACAATCAAATTTAACGAGCTGGAATGCGCAGACGGCTCCCGCATTGGTGTCGCGGCACTGGAAAACCCCGCAGCACTGAATGCACTGACACTGCCAATGCTCAAGCAGTTAAGCATTCAACTGGCTGACTGGGAAAATGACAGCAATATCGCGTGTGTTTTTCTTCACAGCGAGCACAGCAAAGCCTTTTGCGCCGGCGGTGACGTGCGCGCCATGTACCATGCCATGATTGAAGCCGATGCCCACAAGCAGGCCGGCGAAAGCGGCGCATCGCCTGAAGCTTTTCTGACTGAGTATTTCAGTGTTGAGTATCGCTGTGATTATCAGATTCATCAGTACAAAAAACCGCTCATCGTATGGGGTGAAGGCATTGTGATGGGCGGCGGAATCGGCCTGTATATGGGGGCGAGCCACAGGGTAGTAACCCCGACCAGTATACTGGCGATGCCGGAAGTCACGATCGGCTTGTATCCGGATGTTGGCGGCACCTGGTTTCTGAATCAGTTACCTTCCGGCATTGGCCTGTTCTTGGGACTGACGGGGGCACGTGTGAATGCCAGCGATGCTCTCGATCTGAAAATGGCGGATTACATTTTATTGTCTGAGCACAAACAGGCCGTGCTTTCCGGTTTGCAGGCGATTGACTGGCAGCAGGCTGGGGAATCAGACCTGGCGGTCACAGCGTGTTTGGGTCAATTAGCGGAAGCCGCGAAACCAGCATGGCCGCCCAGCCAGATGATCCCGTACTTTCCTCAGATTCAGGCTGCCAGCGTAGGGCGAGACCTGAACGAAATTTGTCAGCAAATTCAGGCCATTGACGGCTTAGGTACCTGGCTGGAAACCGCGAAATCAACCCTGAAACAGGGCAGTCCGGTTACGGCGCATATTTGCTACCGGCAAATGACGGACTACAAAGCCCTTTCTCTGGCTGATTGTTTCCGCCTTGAGCTTGGTTTATCTGTTCGCTGCGGCATGCTGGGCGAGTTTCAGGAAGGCGTCCGGGCACGATTGATTGATAAGTGCGGCGAACCGAAATGGATTTTCCCCAATGTGTCGGCAGTAGATAGCAGCGTGATTGATGATCTCTTTGCACCCATGTGGAGTGATGATGATCACCCGCTGCGCAACTTAGGCGCAGAGTAATACCAGCACCCAACGCATAGAGCCGTGCTTACAGAGTCTGAACAGGAGTGTGTTATGGCAGCAATAGCATTTATTGGATTAGGCAACATGGGCAGCCCGATGGCGAGGAATTTACTCAGCGCGGGTTATCACGTCAATGTTTACGATATCAATACTGATGCGGCTCGTAAGCTGGAAAAAGAGGGGGCTAAGGTGGCGTCCTCTTTAAAAGAAGCAGTGGCCGGAGCGGATACCGTGATCACCATGCTGCCGGCAGGTCAGCATGTCCATGATGTCTATCTGGGGCCAAAAGGACAGCCTGAAGCCGGCCTGTTCAATCTGGTTTCATCCGGCACTTTTCTGATTGACTCTTCCACTATTGATCCCGCAACGGCAAAAGAAGTGGCCAGCCATGCCCAGCAGCATCAGCTGGAGTTTGTTGATGCTCCTGTCTCTGGCGGTGTTGCCGGTGCAGAAGCCGGTACGCTGACATTCATCGTCGGTGGAACGGATTCAGCTTTTCATCGCGCCGAAGCGGTTCTGCAGCATGTAGGGAAAAACATCTTTCATGCGGGACCGGCCGGTGCCGGGCAGATGGCAAAAATCTGTAATAACCTGATGCTGGCCGTTCAAATGGCGGGTGCCTGTGAAGCGATTAATCTGGGCATGGAAAACGGATTGAATCCCAAGGTGCTGTCGGACATCATGCTGCAAAGCTCCGGCCGTAACTGGGTACTGGAGCTTTACAACCCTTGTCCTGGGGTGATGGACAATGCACCTGCCAGTAAAGGTTATCAGCCTGGGTTTATGAGTAAACTGATGCTCAAAGATTTGGGATTAGGTATGGATGCTGCACTGCAAAGTCAGACGTCTGTGCCAATGGGAGCACTGGCTCGCAATCTGTATGCGTTTCATAATGCGAACGGCAATGAACAGCGCGATTTTTCCAGCCTGTTTGAGTTTTATCACGGTGAAGTAAAACAACATTAAAGTGAAAGGAGATCAGTATGGATCTACGAAATGCTGTGATTGCAATCACCGGTGCTGGTCAGGGATTAGGGCAAATGATGGCCGTGACGCTGGCTCAGGCCGGTGCTGACCTGGCCTTGATAGATCTCAATCAGGAAGGCCTCGCGCAGACGCGAACTCAATGCCAGATGTTAAGCAGCAAAGCGTTGACCTATGCAGCGGATGTCACTCAGGAAAGCCAGGTTGAGCGGGTATTCGATCAGATCATTGACGATTTTGGTCAGTTGGACGGCTTAGTGAACAATGCCGGTATTCTGCGTGACGGCTTGCTGGTAAAAGTGAAAGAGGGTGAAGTAACAAAAATGTCCCTTGAGCAATTCAATGCCGTGATGACAGTCAACAGTACAGGGACTTTTCTCTGTGGGCGTGAAGCTGCTGCCCGTATGATCCAGACGCAACGGCCTGGGGTGATTATTAATATTTCCAGTGTCGCCAGAGCCGGAAATTTTGGTCAGTCCAACTATGCTGCTTCCAAAGCCGCAGTAGCTACTATGGCTGTTTGCTGGGCAAAAGAGTTGGGACGTTATGGCATTCGCGCCGCGGCTATCGCGCCGGGAGTCGTCAGAACGGCAATGGCTGATCAAATGCCGCAGGAAGCGATAGACAGGCTTGAGAAAATGATCCCGTTAAAGCGTGTTGGTCAGGCCAAAGAAATTGCTCATGCGGTGAAATTTATTCTGGAAAATGACTATTTTACCGGGCGGGTGCTGGAAGTGGATGGCGGCATGAGAATGTAGTCAGCGTTGCTCTGTTTGATCAGAATTCAGGTAATACGGGCCAGTTATGGCCCGTCAATTATTGGTCCGTAAAGTATGTCGATAAACTAGGGGCCGTACACGATGGCGTACAAGGCGAGCCCGCCACCAATGACCAGCATCAGCAGCGACAGGTAGACAGTGATTTTAGTCAGTAGTGACATCCATTTAGGCTGGGTATCGGGCATAGTTTTGATATCTTCGGGTTAGTGCGTATGACAGTTTTCTGTCGCGGGACAATGCCACAAAATAAACCGGCAGGCGAGTGCTATTCACATTTGATTGCAGTTTTCATCATTGTGATTCCGTGAGGTTTGTCCATCGGCTGTGAATCACATGGAATCACGGGCGGATTGCGTTGAAACGCATGGCTGATCGACTTTGCATACTGGGCCGTCAGCCGGGACTGTGACCGGGATGCCAGTGCCAGCACGATATCAATATTCGGCAGCGATGGCAGCCAATCGGCATTCAGAACCCGTAAATCCGACGACATACTGCTTCGTGCCATTGCCCCGATGGCCAGTCCGGCCCGCACCATACCGCGTTGTGCTGTTGCACTGCTGCTGCAACTGATCAGATCAAAGCTGATTTCCTGTTTCATCAAACCATCCAGCGCCGCCGCATGAAATTTACAATCTGCCTGGAAAAGCGCAATGGGCAGTGGACGACGATGAAGTAAATCGGTTTGCGATGTGCCGTACCACACTCCCTGATCATGCATTAGAAAGTGGCCTTCTTCCGAGTCTGGATGGCGTGTCAGCATGGCGGCATCTAATTCGCCTTTATCCATCAGTTGCCTTAAACGCACGCTGGATGCACAGGTGACATGTATCTGAACCGGACCAAGTTGTTCGCGAATCAGGAAAACAAGGTGCGGCAGCAAGGTTTCAGCATAATCATCCGGGCAACCGATCAGCAAAGGTTGGGTGTTTGTATTCGATTTCAGGCTGGATACTGCCTCGTCATGCAGGCTTAGCAGTCGGCGGGCATAGCTTGCTAATTGTTGCCCCTCGTGAGTCAGCACCAATTGACGACCTTCACGCTGAAACAGGCATTTATCTAATTCCTGTTCCAGTTTTTTCATCTGCATACTGATAGCAGACTGTGTTCTGAAGGTCTGTTTTGCTGCTCGGGTGAAACTCCCTGTATCGATAAAAGCGAGAAAGCTGCGCAGCGCATCAATATCCATAAGCGTCCCTGACGAAAATCCATCTACATGTAAGAGTCAGGCAAGCATACAGCGAGTGTGGCCAGAATGTCACTAAGCCAAAAGCAGCAAAAACACAGGCAGCCATGAGGGCTGCCTGTGATCGTAACAGGGAGGGATAGAGTTGAGAGACAGACTATTACAGCTTTTCTGATGCAGTATCGGCAGTTTCCGTTGAAGGTGAACTTGCAATGTTATGAGGCGTTTCTTGTTCAAAATAAGAGAGATCACGGACATTTTTCTGAGTCACAATTGCGCTGAACAGCCCGAGCACAAATGCAATGGCAAAAAAGCCTTTTTCATTCAGTGCCAGTGTATCGGCGTTCCACAGACCAATGACCATTAACGCACAGGCGATAGCCACACAGGCAATCACCAGCATTTTATATGCGCTGGTGACTTTAATGTCTTCCATTTCATCCCGTACCGTCTTTTGTAAAGTGATCACACTGAACAGGCCAAAGAGCATGACAACAAGATAGTAGCCTTTTTCATTGAGCTGAAGATCGGCATTCAGTAATCCGACGGCATAGGCACATAGTGCAATCGCGAGTGCCGCCCACGATGTGAACACGAACGCTTTGGTTGGCTTTAAAGATGAATTCATTTTGTACCTTTAAGTAAGAAAACAAGATCGTGATGAAACGGTTAATACTGTAATCAGCTCTTTCAGATAGGCGACTGCATAATGGATGAATGTTTAATGGAATTGATATCTTTATAGGCGTCATGTAAGTGTTTATTTGTCATACGGCGAGCCAGGAAACGGGGTATCGGAGGATTCGCCAGTGCCGTCGAAGAGTACGACTACTTCGGTGGTGTCATCCGGAGAGCGAACAACCCAACCATTGGGGTCAGCGTTTTTTCTGGGGGTGCAGTCCATCCGATATGAATAACA
>NZ_JAKLTE010000009.1:0-171086 GCF_022014395.1 Photobacterium sp. WH77
CTGCTCTTGGCAGGCCTGAATCTAGGCTTGTCTCCGGCCTGATTTCTTGTTGTTAGAAGAAAACGGAAACACGTTGTGGATCTTTTGCTTCACTTTTGCTGGAACATCTTTCGAGAAAACCAGCTTTGTCGTAAACCTATTCTTATAAACCTTGATTTGCCCAGTAAATGGCTCCCGATGGGCAATATCTTTACACCCATGTAAGAATCCACTGGGGACATTCCCCTTCGTCTGTTTCAACTCACCTTGCTCAAATTTTAACATCATTACTGGGCGATCCTTAAAAACCAGGATCAACACAGCAACTGCCAGCAAAAGAACATATTCCATCGTCTTATTCCTCAAACAAACAGCGCATGATATTAGGTATAGCGAATCAGTCGAGTTGAAGCAATTTACTTAAGTCTTGTTTTATGTCCTGTACCTTTTTATTGGCTTCCAGGGACTTGGTGCTTTCACTCAACAAATACTCGATAGTGTCAGATAAGGTACAGTCCAACTCTTTCGACTTATCGGCCAGCTTCTCCCAGACACGATAATCCAGATCAATAGATTTTTTGCGTGTATGGACCTGCTCAGCATTGAAGTGGCGTTTTCGCTTCGCACGTATCGCCTGCTTCATTTTATTTTCAAGATCGGGAGACATGTGATGACCAATCCAATCCAGCACTTTGGTTGGTTCGTGCTCTATCTCAAGTAATGATGCCACGGCGGCCTCGGCCTCACTGGTATCAATATGACGCGTAACGGCTTCCCCTTCCTTGTA
Source organism: Photobacterium sp. WH77 (assembly GCF_022014395.1). Lineage (NCBI taxonomy): Bacteria > Pseudomonadati > Pseudomonadota > Gammaproteobacteria > Vibrionales > Vibrionaceae > Photobacterium > Photobacterium sp. WH77. The sequence continues at coordinate 767 of NZ_JAKLTE010000009.1, forward strand.
CTTCTTTACCAGGTAGCCCCACTTCCAGCCAGCCTCAAGGTTTTCTAATTGCTGATATTTCATAATCGACGCTTATTTGGGTATGTAAAGTCTACAATTAATAGAGAGTGACAGTGTAACTAGATCGATAGTGAAGCACAATAGCACATTGATTTAGAAGCATGTCTCCCTCTTTGAAGGAACGCCTTTTGGCTGATTCTCATCCGAATCGCAGGATAATCCATGCCTGTTCTATTATGCGGACAACGATTCCTTTATACTGCTGTCTTTTTCACAGTAACGGAAATTATATCAAGCCTATGCAAGAAGAATCCTGGCGTACCATGCTCCCAGATTACACTCAGTATGAGTCAATTCTGGACCAGTATGCACAACTCCCCCCTGCACCGACAGGCATTTTACAAGATCGCCTGAGCGATGCCGTACGCCGATTCACAGCAGTTGATATCCAGCCCAGATTATTAAGAATTACTGCACCTGATAACAAGGTTTACCGCGACTATATCATTGATCTGCTGATGCATTGGGATTCAGCAGGTAAAAGCCCGTCAGATGAGTCTCCTATTGTAATAGCCGGTGACAATGTCACAGACATCAACCTGTTTGGAGCCGTGTATCCACCTTTAGAAGATGGCAAATTAACGAAACCTCAGGTTAAGCATGGTCTGCTTCACCAAGCCAACAACGGTTATTTAGTATTGTCTGTCGCCAGTATTCTTGCCAACCCAAGCTTATGGCCAAGGCTCAAAGCGGTACTGATGAATGGCGAACTGGAGTGGCAACCCGTTACTCAGAAGAAATTTTACCCATTGCCACCTGCTGAAGCACTGAATGTAAAATTAGTCGTGGTTGGTGACAGATTCTTAATGGCAGAACTGGAAAATGCTGAGCCCGACATCGCTTCTGGCTTTAGCATGTATGGTGAGTTTGAGCAGGATATGCGCCTTACTCAAGAGAGTCTGCCAAAATATTTAGCCTATCTGAAGTCTCTGATTGAAAAAGCTGGGGTACCAGACATGGCGGACAACGACGCATTGAAACTCTTGATGCGTACCGGTGCTCGCCATGAAGAAGATCAAAACCGTTTACCTCTTTGCCCTATCTGGCATCTAAGCCTGCTATGTGAGGCAGCAATAGAATCCCAGAGCAAACCGATTACAGCCGAACACTTGCAGCAGTCACTGAAAGCCAGAGAATACCGCAGTTCATATTTGCCAGAGAGAGCCATCGAGGATATCCATCACGGCCAGGTTATTATTAACTGCCATGGCAAAGAAATCGGTCAGGTTAATGGTTTAACTGTTGTCGAAATGCCTGGCCACCCTGTCGCTTACGGCGAGCCAGCCCGAATTTCCTGCGTGGTTCACTTTGGTGATGGCGACATTTCAGATGTTGAACGCAAGGCTGAACTGGCAGGTAATATTCATGCTAAAGGCATGATGATCATGCAGGCCTTTGTCAGTACCGCCCTTGACCTTGACCAGCCGCTGCCGTACTCGGCATCTATCGTTTTTGAACAGTCATACAGCGAAGTGGATGGCGACAGCGCGTCTTTAGCAGAACTATGTGCTTTGGTGTCAGCCCTTTCTCAGCAGCCCATCAATCAGCAAATCGCCGTTACAGGGGCTGTCGATCAATTTGGCCGTGTACAAGCAGTCGGTGGTATAAACGAAAAAATCGAGGGATTCTACAAGGTTTGCGCCTATCGGGGCCTAACCGGCCACCAAGGTGTCATCTTGCCGAAAACAAACCTGAGTAACCTGTGTCTTTGTGACGAAGTCCTGAATGCAATTAAAGACGGTAAATTTCATATCTGGGCCGTAAATAGCGTGGATGATGCGCTACCTTTACTGACAGGTAAATCTTTCCGTCGAGACGAAAGTAATCAAGAAAGCGATGAAGATACACTCTTAGACGTCATCGCTATACGTATAGCGCACTTCCATAGCGGTCATAATGACGAAGGCTCAGGTTGGTTTACCAAAATGAAAAACTGGTTGGTCCACCACTGATCCGAGTTGTTAGGCGTACAGGTGTAAGCTAAATTGCCCCAATAATTTCAAAGAGAAAATAGCATCCAATGAAGAAATGCAATTCTTACAACCGTGACGATCTCCTCGCTTCCAGCCAAGGCCAATTATTTGGTCCTGGCCGTCCTCAATTACCAGCACCTAACATGCTGATGATGGATCGTATTGCTGAAATCACTGATGAAGGTGGTGAGTTTAATAAAGGCTTCATCATTGCTGAGCTGGATATCAAACCTGATCTTTGGTTTTTTGACTGCCACTTCCCTGGCGATCCCGTCATGCCTGGCTGCCTGGGTCTGGATGCAATGTGGCAACTTGTTGGCTTCTTCCTTGGCTGGATTGGCGGTGAAGGTAAAGGCCGTGCTCTGGGCGTGGGTGAAGTGAAATTCACGGGTCAAATCCTGCCTACAGCTAAAAAAGTCACCTATGAGATCCAAATGAAGCGTGTTATCAACCGTAAGCTGATTATGGGTGTTGCTGACGGCCGAGTGTTGGTTGACGGCAAGGAAATCTATGTTGCTAAAGATCTGAAAGTTGGCTTGTTTCAAGACACGTCGAATTTCTAATTCAAGTTTAGCGCTATAGCAATATCAAAAAGGTCGCACACGCGGCCTTTTTTGCGTGTTTGCAGCAGATAAAGTAAAGCCCCTCTCCAAAGGGGCTCTGTATGGTTAGGGATATGAGGGTGAAGGTTTTATTTTGCGCGGCCAGATTGCAATTCTTCTCTCGCGTCTCGCCAGCCACCTAGCCAGTTCATACGGGCGTCCACAGTTTGATATGGACATGCGTCACTGGAACGACCATTAATGCCAGCTTGATAGCCTCGAGATTGGGCGCGTTCCATACGATCCCGCTTTTGTCTCTTCATAGTTCGATCCTCATCCTTATTCATATTAATCATTACCGTTACATAATGATGGAGTTTTTGTGACTCCACCTTAAGGATTGGATATTTAACTGAAGAGATCAACCTTCATAAAAAATCAGGCTCACAACTTGTGAGCCTGATTAAAAATCGAACAATTTTGACAAATTACTTTCGGCGACGTAAGCCCAGCAGCACCATAAGTGACAGTGTCACTATACCAATGGAGCCCCCTTTGCGGCTTACACTACTTTCATCATCGCCTCTTGGCTGCACTTGAGCATCAACGCGAGGAATCAGCTTAACAGCAACTAAACGCTCATCCCCATCACACTCCGCATTCTTGCTGAGCGACTTATACCCCGCATCACACTTCAGTGCTGTCGCAGAAATAACACCCGCATCATTAATGCCTGTAGCCTGAGCGATACGGAACTGGTTTGCGGATCCACTAATGTTGTCATCATTGGTCAGGTCATCCAGCATCCAGGTTGACTTCGCTGGCAGTGCATCAGTGACAGCGTCACTACCTGCCAGATAGGTGAAAGCACGCTGACGACGTTGCCGGCCGTTAACCTGGTTGACCGTTTCTGCATCAACCCAACCGACAATCTGATCACTATTGTTGATCGCGCTTGGGTAGCCATTGGCACCGGCAAAGAAAATGCTGCTTACGGATGAGTCCAGCCATTTGAACGAATTCGACGTCGCGTCATACAAATACATCATTTCAGCATAAGAGCGCTCTGTCGACTTGGCTCGCTTAGCAACCCCAATCACTGTATTTTGGTCATTGATATCCGTCGCTATGGTATAGCGGTAAATACGGTCATTACCCTGTTCAATATTCAGGTTCGGAATGTAAGAAACCGTCCAGCTCTCAGCGGTTGGAGTGCCAGTCACACCCTCTTTCAGCTTAAAGATAGCTGCGCGCACCGCATAATAATCGTTGTCCACTGAGTCGGTGGTGTATCCCACCATCACAGGCTTACCGTCAACCAGAGAAACCGCCCGGGCTGATGCCTGGAAAGAACGGTTGTTGTCATCTGGGTCTAACGCTGGTCGATCCGATGCACGGGCTGCAACTAACTGAGCTTCTGAAGTGGCTGAACCATCAACATTCCAGAATGCCGCCTCATTGGCGAAGACAGTAAACTGACAGGCCCATGAATTAAATATCGTGCCTGGCGTCGCGCCATTGGTGACACAGTTATTCAGGTCGCCACGGTTGATCGGCACGTCATCAGGCAGCTTGATATTGTCATTAAGGTTTGAAGGGGCAAACGCCGCGCTACCAACCACCAGCAGATTACCAGCAGGATACTCAACAGCATCCCAGGCTAATGTCTGACCCATGTTTTTAACCAGGTCATTGCCGGCTACCGGCAGTAATGAAACCTTACTGGCGCCAAGATTCACAAAGCCGCGCTTGTTGAACTGGCGGGCATAATGGTTGTTATTGGCAAAATAAGCCGAGCTGGTCACACCCAACGCATAGCCACCCAACGTTGAGGTACCGACAGCACTGACCGCACCATTGGCGGAAACATGATCGCCGCCATCCACCAGCGTACCGAGTGACGGTGTCACGCTTGAATCATAACCTGCCACATCATTGGCAAACGTAGTGGCACGCTCAAAAGCGTCTGCACCGTTATCTAGGATTGGCAACGTGTTAGCATAATAATTGTTCTGCCAGGCAAACTGCTCTCTGCGCAGGCCGCCATAACCTGAACCATCTTCCGGTTTGTCAGAGTTATAACCGACACCAAAAAACCGAGTCTCGGCCCAGGTATCACAGGTGTTAAATCCATATGCCGAGCTGCAGTGTCTTTCCAGTGACCACTCATCATTGATCTGCTGGAAGTTATCCAGCTGGTATGGGATCTCATCGCGGATATCAATACCGTCACTGCCAAAGCGGCTTTCACCGAAAACTTTATAACTGGTTGATGAACAGCTGGTTTCAAAGCAGTTTTCAGTGCCTGTTGACGGACTGATCCCCTGCCCATAAAACTGCACCTGGCTGGCCAAATCACTGTTATTTTTATCGTAATACTGCAGTGCTGATACACCACTGGCATCACCGCTCACTTCAACAACGTCGTAAACCGCCGCTTGTGCCTGCGTGACGCTGGCAACAACAATTGCCAGCGCTGAAAACTTGAACATCTTCTGTCGCATTAGGATTCCTTCTGCATTGCTTCTAGTTCTTCCCAACGTTCAAAGGCGACTTCCAGTGCCTGCTCTGCCTCTGCCAGGCGTGACAGGGTCACTTGAGTGTCATCAGTTGAGCTTTGGAAAAATGCAGGATCATTGATTTTTTCCTGCAACTGGGCAATCTCATTTTCCAAATCTTCCAAACGAGACGGCAATTCTTCAAGTTCTTTCAGAAGTTTATAAGACAACTTCTTACCCGGCTTATCCCGGCTCCCTTGCTGCCGCTGTTGGCTTTCATCTTTTTTATTCTCGGCGGCTTGCTCTTCTGCCTGTGCTTTTGCACGTTGCGCAGCAGAGTTTGCTCGCTGGGCTTGTGCATCATGGTAGCCACCCACGTATTCATTGACGACACCCTGACCTTCAAAAATCCAGCTTGTGGTCACAGTATTATCAACAAACTGACGATCGTGGCTCACTAAGAGCAAAGTGCCCTGATAATTGGCAAGAATATCTTCCAAAAGTTCCAGAGTTTCGATATCCAAATCGTTTGTTGGTTCATCAAGAACCAATAAATTATTGGGTTTCAGGAATAACTTGGCCAACAACAAGCGGTTCTTCTCACCGCCAGACAGCGCCTTCACCGGCGTGCGCGCTCTTTTGGGGTGGAACAAAAAGTCCTGCAGATAACCTAACGCATGGCGGCTGCGGCCGTTGACCGTGACTTCCTGTTTACCTTCTGCCAGGTTATCCAGCACGGTTTTTTCGGGATCAAGTATTTCGCGGTACTGATCAAAGTAAGCCACTTCCAGCTTGGTACCACAGTGAAAATGCCCTTCCGTCGCCTGTAGCTGGCCCAGCATGAGCTTGAGCAAAGTACTCTTACCGCAGCCGTTTGGCCCAATCAGGGCGATACGGTCACCGCGCATGACGTTAAAGCTGAAATCATGAATGATAGGCTTGTCGTCGTAACGGTAGCTGATATTCTCAGCTTCAAAGACAACCTTGCCTGAACGACGGGCATCTTGAAGCTGCATATCCGCTTTACCCATCACTTCCCGGCGCTCACTGCGCTCGGCACGAAGCTGCTTCAGCGCTCTAACTCGCCCTTCATTACGGGTACGTCTCGCTTTAATGCCCTGACGTATCCAGGTTTCTTCCTGCGCAAGTTTTTTATCAAACTCAGCGTTCTGCTCGCTTTCGATCCGCAATAACTCTTCCTTCGCGTCGAGATACTTATCGTAATCGCCAGGGAATGAGTTCAGCTTGCCTCGATCCAAATCGACAATACGTGTCGACATTGAACGAATAAAAGCCCGGTCGTGAGAAATGAAGATGATAGAACCACGGAAATCTTTTAAGAAACCTTCCAGCCATTCAATTGTGGCGACATCCAGGTGGTTGGTCGGTTCATCGAGCAAGAGAATATCAGGCTCACTCACCAGAGCACGTGCCAGCGCGGCTTTGCGCTGCCAGCCGCCAGACAGGTCCGCCAGCAAAGTGCCGGCATCTAACTCGAGGTGTTCTAATACAGAGCTGATTTTGTTGTCAAACTGCCAGGCATTAGCATGATCCAGTTTTTCCTGTACCTTAGCTAATTGTGCAAAGTGTACTTCACTGGCATCCGTGGTGATTTTATCGAGTAAGTGGTGATATTCGCGAAGCAAACCACCCACTTCTGATAAACCTTCTGCAACAAAATCAAAGACAGTGCCTTCGGCATTGCGAGGTGGATCTTGTTCCAGCCGTGAAACCTTTAATTCACTCATACGCTGGATACTGCCATCATCCAGCAGTACCTCACCGGCGATGACTTTCATTAACGTGGATTTGCCTGCACCATTACGGCCGACCAAACAAACACGTTCATTAGGTTGCAGCAGAAATTCGGCATGATCCAATAATGGATGATCACCATAAGCAAGCTGCGCGTTACTGATTTTAATTAATGCCATGACTCTTTAACCAAAGTGCCAGCTCAGCGGCATCGAAAGGCCAGCCAAGCTCAGAAACAGATTCATTGTCGTAAAAAGATACGACCGGTATTGTGACGCCGTAACGGGAAAACAGGTTGTCGTCAAAAGCAATATCAACGACATCTACCTGCTCTGAAACTCCAGCCTCCGTAAGCAGTGCATACGCCTGCTCACAGAGGTGGCATCCCTCCGTACTGTAGAGGATGATAGACAAGTAACAATCCTTAGTTTATCGACTTCAGCGACTCAAACATCGCCTTCCTTATGGGTAATAATCCAGCAGTTATGAATTTGCTTATTACGGGCAAAATCCATCGGCAGTGTTTCAGAAGATATGTTCTTCGCCACCAGCCCCAAATCTGCTAATGCCGCTTCATCCATCTTGAAGTGGCGTTTATTGTTTGAAAACACAATCTCTCCCCCCTTGCGCAGCATTCGCTTCAGGTTCTCCATCAGCATGATGTGGTCACGCTGCACATCAAAACTCTGTTTCATGCGCTTAGAGTTAGAGAAAGTCGGCGGATCAATGAAGATCAAATCAAAGGTGTCATCCACTTCCTGCAGCCATTGCAGGCAGTCCGCCTGAACATACTCATGCTGACGGCCGACCTGACCATTCAAGGCCATATTTTCCTGTGCCCAACGCAGATAGGTATTTGACATATCAACCGTTGTGGTGGATTTAGCGCCACCGCAAGCAGCATGCACCGTTGCCGAGCCTGTGTAAGCAAACAGATTGAGGAAATCTTTGCCTTTTGACATCTCGCCAAGACGACGACGGGTAATTTTATGATCCAGAAACAGCCCGGTGTCGAGATAATCAAACAGGTTAACCTGCAGCTTTACTCCGTATTCGTTGACCGTCATATAACGCGATGCATTAGACAGCTTCTGATACTGGCTTTTACCTTTCTGGCGCTCTCGCACCTTCAACACCACTTTATCGCTGTCAACCCCGGTCACCTGGATGGTGGCACGCATAATATCCATCAATCGACGGCGGGCCGTTTCCTCAGGTACTGATTTAGGTGCTGCGTACTCCTGAATCACCACATAGTCGGCATACTTGTCGATCGCGGCATTGTAGTCAGGCAAATCGGCATCGTAGACCCGATAGCAATCCAACTCTTCTTTCTTTGCCCATTTATCTAATTTCGACAGGTTTTTCTTCAGGCGATTCGCAAAATCCGGTGCAACCAGCGTTTCTTCAAGTTGTCCTTCTTTAGCACCCTCTACCTGCTTAACACCACCAGCAGTGATCTGATATGTCTTGAGCACACAATCTAATGCGCCGTTACGCAGCTTAAACTGCTTATCGGCCCGCATACGCATACAGCTCAGCAATTCATTCGACGATGAGAAGATCGACGCCACTGAACCGGCAAAGGCCAGCTTGAGACGATTTCCTAACTCGGTGTAAAGCGCAATCAGCTCAGGTGTGGTACCCAAGCGCTCACCATAAGGGGGGTTACACAAAATCACACCGGTCTCGAATCCGTTAGGACGAACCAATTGGGTGGCATCACCGTATTCGAAATCAATCAGCTCACTCACACCGGCGCGGCCTGCGTTGTCTCTGGCCACACTCAGAATACGCCTGTCCATTTCGCGGCCAAAGAAAGATGTTGTGACGTTAGCCACACCCCGACGGGCTTTCACAGAGGCTTCAGCATGAATCTCTTGCCAGGCATCCTGGTCAAAATCATTTAAGACTTCAAAACCCCAACGCTTACGCTTTAATCCCGGCGCAATTTCCGCTGCTATCATGGCAGCCTCAATCAATAATGTGCCTGAGCCACACATTGGATCTAACAACGGCTTCTCTGGCGTCCAGCCACTTTTCATCACCAAAGCCGCAGCGTGAGTCTCGCGCAATGGTGCTTTACCCGCTTCAGTACGATACCCGCGCTGGTGAAGGCCACTCCCCGCCATATCCAAACCCACAATGGCTTTATCGTTCGACAAACGCACGTGGATGCGTAAATCAGGTCGTTCACGGTCAATTGTCGGACGAGGCTGATTTCCCTTGGTAAACCGGTCAACAATGGCATCCTTAACTTTCATCGCGCCATACTGGCTGTTACGGATTTCACGGTTAGTACCGTTGAAGTCGACCACAATACGGGTACGGGAACTGAAATACTGCTCCCAGCTGATCGCTGTCGCGCCGAGATACAGATCCAGATCGTTCCTGACGTTGAATTCGCTTAATACCTGGACGATACGTGATGCAACACGAGTCCATAAACAGCAACGATAAGCCGTATTCTGATCAGCGGAAAAGCGAACGCCGGCATGCACAACTTTTACTTGTGCAGCACCTAATTGAGTCAGTTCATCGGCCAGAAGATTTTCCAGACCGCGGGAAGTAATAGCGAGATATTGATTCATGGGTTTCTTTTCAAACAAATGTTGCCCGCGATTATACCTGAATTCACAGATATGCGCCTGTATCAGCTATGCCGGCCAGTCATTTTTTCTGCACTGTTCGAGTATAAATCAAGCTAACAATCGCAGTTTGCCACTTCACAGACGGTTTATCTTTGCAATCCGCCACACGCCAAGATAGCAAAACAGATAAACGCATACTTTTCAGAGCATCTCACCCAGGCAGATAGTTTCCCACAGGAAACGAACCTAGCCTAACTCCTTGAATACAATTCATAATACGGATTTAGCAAGCACTTACCTCTACGCCCGAAAATCGTTTCCTCACGGAAACAGTAAAATAAAACCCATTAAAATCAACGACTTAACAATAATCAGTAATCAGGGTGACAGCGTGATTACTGAAGATACAGCGGCCAAACACAAGCAATGTTTGTAAGCATTCGCTATCTCCACACCTATGTATATACAATAATCTCTCGCTGCACTGTTCGCTCCAGATGCAACTCTTTCCTGTTGGGAAACTTAATATGATGCGCTTGTTCGGGTTTGTAATGGACTTTCACAAATGAGGAAAACAGGGAAATATCCACCCAGATAAACGATAATTTACCGGAAAATAGTGGTGTTTTTTTGTCCAAAAAAAAGACAAGTAACTATAAAAAAGTCCCTATTTTTACTGATTTTTTGCATCAAGATGACGTTATGTCGCTCAATACCCGTATAGATATTCATCAGATGCTGCACTGATGACTATTATCCCCACGGCAGCGGATGTATCTGGAGCCGCTAAAAAGACAAAAAGGCGATAGCTGATAGCTGATAGCTGATAGCTGATAGCTGATAGCTGATAGCTGATAGCTGATAGCTGATAGCTGATAGCAAAGCATGACGCCCTCTGTTGAGAACAGGGGCTGAGAAAACACCCTGATTTAGCCAAAGGCCTGTTCAAGGTGCAAGAAGCGGCATGAGATAAAACACGTGTGTTTAGATAAGAAGAGAGTGTGGGAATTGGCGCAGAGAATCGAGCCGTGACACAGACAGCTAAATCCGGTCACGTAAAGCAGCTGATTAACCAGGCACTATATGACAAGTGGCTGATAGCTTATTGGGGATATATAGAAATGTGCTTTTAAAGCCTATTGCTGTAAATCGTTGTTAAATATACTTTTCCAGGCCAACGATTAGCCTACCAGCGCCAGGCCAAGCTCTGTGTCTAAATGGACGGCCTGCATTCTGTCGTTCATTACTTTGATAATGCCGCAGAATTCCATTTCTTTCCCTGACGTCAGAACATGAGATTCCACATCCGCCAGCATGCACAGGCTCGCACAGCCGCTGTTTTCAATAACCAGGTAACGGGCAGAGCCGAAATCGGTATCCAGCCCGATGATCTCGCCGTTATGAGGCGTATACCCCCCCTCTTGCTGAGAAAAAAACCAGCTTTTAGGCATCATGGGTTTATGAAAACGACTGGCAGCGACAGCATTTAAGGCCAGCTCGACCTTACGCGGAGCAGACAAATCCAGCGCAGAAATATTTTCGAGGTATGTTTGATAGGTACTTGCATCGTCAACCGTGAACTCACATCGGTTAAAGGCGCAAGCAATAAGATGTTTACTCGGAATTGAAACGCGGAAAACCATCTCTTCGCCCAGGTCGAGCATTAAAGAGTCATTCTTCTGGTCGTAATACCACGTCCATGAATTATTTGGTTTTAACACGATAGGCTCCAATGTCAGTGTCTTAACTGTGATCAAAGCAAGCAAATTAAGTACGTAAAAGGAATTGTACTAAGTAAGTGGTAAAATAAAAGGGGAAAAAATTTGTAAGATCATAGTGTTAAGCTATGTAATTTTGACAAAATACCGCTTTTTACCGATGTTGGAACAAAAAAACGCCCACATAAAGTGGGCGTTGTTTGTATGACGGCAGATTTACAAACGCTAACGTTTAGTGACAGCGTCACTCATTATCGTAAATCACAATTGAGTACGATATCTTTAACCAGCTTAGGACCATGATAGATAAAGCCTGAATATACCTGGACCAAACTGGCACCGGCTAGCAGCTTCTCTCTTGCAGCAATGGCTGAATCAATGCCACCTACCCCAATAATAGGGATTTGCCCTTTTAGCTCATGATTAAGCATGCGGATGACTTCCGTGCTTCTGTGCTGCAGCGGACGCCCACTCAAGCCGCCAGCCTCATCACAATGCGGCATTCCCTGTACCAGGGTACGATCCAGGGTCGTATTCGTCCCTATCACACCGTCTATCTCATTTCGGATCAATGAATCGGCAATCTGGATCAGCTCGTGATCTTCGAGATCAGGCGCGATCTTCAGCGTAAGCGGCACGTATCGGCCAAACTTCTCAGCCAGCGATGTTTGTCTGCTCTTCAATTGCGTCAGCAAATCATCCAATGCCTCACCGTATTGAAGATTACGCAGTCCAGGCGTATTCGGTGATGAGATATTCACAACGATATAGCCAGCATGCTCGTAGACTTTATCCATACAAATCAGATAGTCGTCTACCCCTTTCTCCAACGGTGTATCTTTGTTTTTACCGATGTTGATACCGATAATTCCGTCAAACGTGGCTTTCTTTACATTTTCTACCAGTTGGTCAACGCCTTTATTGTTGAAACCGAACCGGTTGATAATGCCTTCTGCAGGCTGTAACCGAAAAAGTCTGGGTTTGTCATTTCCCGGCTGAGGTTTAGGCGTCACAGTGCCGACTTCAACAAATCCGAAGCCCATCGCGCCAAAGGCATCAATACACTCGCCATTTTTATCCAGGCCAGCGGCCAGACCAACAGGGTTTTTAAACTTGAGTCCCATGACTTCAACAGGACGATCAGGGAGGTTTTGGCGGTAAAAAATATCGAGAGGTGTACCGGTGAAGCGAGAAAAGTTCTTGATAGCCAAATCATGCGCTTTTTCAGGATCAAGCTGAAACATGGCCGAACGCGCGAGGCGGTAAATCATTATACCTCCTTAAAAAAAAGCCCCGTATAAACGGGGCTAGATTATTCACTGATTTGGTTTGCAATTCAAATTTAATAGCACCAATTCACGCATTGCAACGGAGAATTTTGCAAATTCATGGGCTGTACCCACCTTGAATTCAGCAAGTACGCTTTCCCAGCGTTGAATGGCGGAGTGATGATGCTCAATCCACATCTCAATCAGCGTTTCAGGTTTTTCACTGCCCTTGCCTGCTCCGATAACTGCAGATGTGAGCTGACGTTGCTGCCAATCCAGATCTTCACGGAAAGAAGCACGAGCCAGTGCCTGCCAATGGTTTTCAACCGGCTGATTATGAACCTGTTGCAGGAACCAGTGCAGTGATAACTGTGCGCCAAGTACAAAGTAGACACGAGCAATAAAGCCAACATCTTTGTTCAGCTCTTTCGCACTCTGCGCAATATCCATGGCAGAGTACAAGCTGCTCAGGCGGGCAATATTGTGCGCAAGCTGTGCCGGGACGCCTTCGTTGATCATGCTGTTCGCCTGATCATCATGCTCCTGCACCTCTTCAGCCACCAGGTATTGCTCCAGGTTATCACGCAGGTTGTTCAGCGTTGGCTGATAGAATGCAATTTGCTCTTCAATGCCCATCTTACGATCGCGGTTACGCAAGAACCAGCGAGTGATGCGACGCAGCATACGACGGCAACGATACATCATTTCGTACTGGATATGCGCAGGCACTTTATTGTCCAGCTCGCGGATTTGCTCGAAGAACTGCTCAAAGCCAAACACATCACGGCCAACAGAGTAAGCAGACGAAATTTCCGCCACTGTCGAACCCGTCTCTTCCTGCAAACGGGTAACAAAGTTACAACCCATCTCGTTAGACATCTGGTTAGCCAGCGATGTGGCAATCAACTCTCCTTTCAGAGGGTGATTTTCCATCTGAGTACGATACTTTTCCTGCAGTGCTTTCGGGAAGTATGCCGGCAGCAGGCGGTTATGATAAGGATCTTCAGTGATCTCTTCAGTAACCAGCTCTTCTTTCAGTACCATCTTGCCGTAAGCAACCAATACAGCCAGCTCCGGACGCGTCAGACCAATGCCGTCTTTCTCGCGCTCTGCCAGTGTATCGTCATCTGGAAGATACTCCAAACCACGGTCCAGCTTGCCTTCTTTTTCCAGATGATGAATGAAGCGGATCTGCTCTTTCAGCAGCTGTACGCTTTGATGCTGAGTCACAGAAATAGACTCACTTTGGGTGTACGCATCGTCCAGTACGATATCGCCTACTTCATCTTCCATCTGCTCAAGCAGAAGGTTGCGTTGCTTGTATGTCAGATCACCCGCCGCAACCAGACCATTGAGCAGGATCTTAATGTTAACTTCGTTATCAGAGCAATCTACACCGCCCACGTTGTCAATGAAGTCTGTGTTAACCCGTCCGCCATTGATCGCAAACTCAACACGACCCAGCTGAGTCATACCCAGGTTACCACCTTCACCAACGATCTTGGCGCGCAACTCACCGCCATTAACACGCAGGCCATCGTTAGCACGGTCGCCAACATCGGCATGTGTTTCACTGGCAGCCTTAACATAAGTACCGATACCGCCGTTCCACAACAGATCCACTTCCATTGTCAGGATCAGTTTGATCACTTCATTTGGCGTCAGGCTTTGTTTACGCGTACCTAAGAGTTTCTGAATTTGTGGTGACAGCTTAATAGACTTGCTGCGACGCGAGAATATACCGCCCCCTTCAGAGATCAGGCTGGCATCGTAATCTTCCCAGCTTGAACGAGGAAGATTGAACAGACGGTTACGCTCTTCCCAGCTTGAGGCTGAATCCGGGTTTGGATCCAGGAAGATGTGCATGTGGTTAAAGGCTGCAACCAAGCGCGTATGTTTAGACAGCAACATACCATTACCGAATACGTCGCCGGCCATGTCACCAACACCAGCACAGGTGAAATCTGTTGTCTGGCAGTCAATACCCAGCTCACGGAAATGACGCTTAACAGACTCCCAGCCACCTTTGGCAGTGATACCCATTTTCTTGTGGTCGTAGCCGTTAGAACCACCAGAAGCAAATGCGTCACCCAGCCAGAAGTTATAATCTGCTGATACCGAGTTAGCCAGATCAGAGAATGTCGCGGTGCCTTTATCGGCAGCAACAACCAGATATGGGTCGTCCTCATCATGACGAACAACATTGCTCGGATAAATAACCTCGCCTTCAACGATGTTATCAGTCACATCCAACAGTGCGCGAATGAAGCGCTTGTAACAACGCTGACCTTCAGCCAGGATTTCCTCACGGGTTGTCATTTGCGGCTGACGCTTACAAACGAATCCGCCTTTTGCACCTACAGGTACGATAACTGTGTTCTTAACCTGCTGTGCTTTAACCAGACCGAGGATCTCGGTACGGAAATCTTCCTGACGGTCTGACCAACGCAAGCCACCACGGGCCACCTTGCCACCACGCAGGTGAACACCTTCAATATCTGGCGCGTAAACGAAGATCTCAAAGAAAGGTACAGGTGCCGGAATTTCCGAAATTTCAGACGGACGCAGTTTCAGCGACAGCCATGGCTTAGGCTGGCCTTGTTCATCAGTCTGATAGTAGTTAGTACGCTGGGTAGCCAGAATCATTTCCATATAACGACGGATAATACGGTCGTCATCCAGACTTTCGACTTCTTCCAGCTTTTCATTCATCTTAGTGATCAGTGCTTCTTCAGCTTTTGCACTGAACTTTCTCGCCGGATCAAAACGCAAGGCGAACAGATCAACCAGATCACGCGCCAAATCAGCATGGTTGGCCAGCGTATCTTCAATATATTGCTGGCTGAATGGAAAACCAACCTGACGCATATAACGGGCATAGCTGCGGACAATAGTGATTTCCCGGCCAGTCAGCTCTGCACAGAACAGAAGACGGTTAAAGCCGTCACTTTCCAGTTCACTGCGCCAGATAGCAGCAAACGCTTCCTGGAAACGATCTCGTGCATCGCTCAGATCAATCTCGTTGCAACCATTGACCAGCATCGCAAAGTCGAGGATCCAAAATACTGTTCCGTTCGCCGTAACGATCTCGTATGGCGACTCTCCGATCACACGTAAGCCAAGGTTTTCCAGCATAGGCATCACATCTGACAGATGGATGGGCTCATCACGATGGTAAAGTTTCAGCTTCACAAAACGGGAATCTGTTGCCACTTCCTGCGGACGGTAGAACAACATACCCAGCTTGTTGTCTTCGCTCAGGCTTTCCAGCAGCTCAATATCTGCAACCGCAGAGCCTGGCAGCATTTGTTCTTTATAAGAACGCGGGAAGGCGCGCGCATAGTTTTTCGCCAGAGGGGTTCCCTGATTCTCACCAAAATTTGAGATCAGTGAATCAATTAAACGATCTTCCCAGGAAGCCGCTGCTTCTACCAGATTACGTTCGATCGCTTTTACATCTACATCAAAGTTGTTGTTATCTACACGCACAATATAATGAGTTCTCGCTAGTGGGCTCTCTGAGAAGAAAGTGGTGAAATCCACGTTCAGTTTAGAGCCAAAATACTCTTGGAAAATTTTCTGAGTCTTGACACGCAATTCGGTGTTATAACGCTCGCGGGTGACATAAACCATGCAAGAGAAGAAGCGACCGAAAGGATCACGGCGAACAAACAGACGCAGAAGATCACGATCCTGCATTCTGACAACACCGCTGGCCACATCCTGCATTTCTTTTTCACTGGCCTGAATCAGCTCATCTCGCGGATACGTTTCCAGAATGTTATTCATCGCCTTCCACGAGTGTGAATCTTCTGAATAACCACTGCTTTGAAGAATGCGTACCACTTTATTGCGGATCAACGGAATATTCATCGCTGTCTGATGATAAGCCGTTGCAGCATACAGGCCGGTGAAGCGGTGCTCGCCTATGACATTGCCGTCTTTATCCAGACGTTTAATACCGATGTAATCAATGTACGCTGGGCGGTGAATCGCTGACTTGCCGTTGCTCTTGGTCAGAATCAGCAGATTTGGCTTTCTGGCTTCTACACGTGCTGATTCTGGCAAATCAGACAGCATCAGTGTACGTGCTTTACCCGGCTTGCTCAGCAAACCCAAACCTTTCTCGTCACAGGGACGCAGTTCAAAATCACCTTCAACAGGTACCAGATCGTACTGGTGATAACCCATAAAGGTAAAATTATGGCGTGTCACCCACTCCAGAAACTCAATCGCTTCTTCACGGTGGCTTTTATCTACCGGCAATTTCGCTGATTTAAGTTCTTCTGCAATCTCCAGCATTTTGCTCTGCATTGCCTGCCAGTCATTCACGACCAGCACAATATCTTGCAATACTTGCTCAAGCTCGGTTCTCAAAGCATCCATTTCTTCCTTACTGGATAACCGATCGACTTCAATATGGAATAAAGTTTGCAGATCTCCGGATTCTCCACATGCTTCAATGATCACCCCTTGATCATCGCGCTTGAAGAAATACGGGCCATTGAACATCAAATGACTGGTGATACCCAGACGGTTTAATGTCATACGGACTGAGTCGACCAGAAATGGATGATCCGGCATCACAATCTCCACTACCGTGTGGGTTGACTGCCAGCCATATCGACTCAATGTCGGGTTATAAACACGAACAGATATTTGGTCAGGTTTGTTTTGCACTAGATGGTGCCAGAGGCTCAGTACTGCACCATACAAATCAGATTCATTCCGTTGAAGCAGATCATCATCTGCCAGTTGTCCTAACAATCGTTGAGCAAACACTTCGACTAATGACTGCTGAGGGGATTCTATCTTGTCCTGGATTAAGCCATACACTTTTTCAAGCAGTACCGGCACTATTGTGTCAGGTGCGGTCATAGCAGATGCTCCATCGTTATTACTTTTATCAATCTAGTATAGGGTTTTATAACGACGCCCCGAGTTCAGCGCTAAAAAACTTCTCTCTGGCGAGGTATTGTTGACTCGAAAGCTATTGTAGGGGGTTTTGTTGCCAAATGGTTACGTTAATTACTCTGGTTTTTGAAGAAAAAATCGAATATGTGACTAAGGTAGATGTTTTGACTGGTGGCCTGTCAGCAGACAAAAATTCCAATGCGATAACTTGCTACTACACACACTTTTTGGTCTAACCATCTAAAAATATAAACTTTTTTCTAGCTGTGAAACTAATCAACATCTCAGGCAACTGATTATGAGATACTTTTTTCGCAACAGATAAAAAAACCAGTTTCGCATAATTATGTAGGATATTTGTTAATATCCGACTAAAGACAGGTTTTAAGCGATTTTCTCCAACTTTTCAAAACGGTTTTCTGCATTCACCACAACCCGAAAGCGCCCTTTTATACCTAACTGGCTGAGGAAAGGACGAAGTCTGACGGCTGGGAGCTGCAGCCGGAGGCCCTCATCGGTGTGAACCAGCACTGAGCTGGCAGCACCTGAGTAATGCTGCAGGTAGGTGTGATAGGGAATGTTGACTGAAAAGGTGTATCTCTTCATGCAAACAAGCCTGCTTGTCGAATAAAATTGGTCGAATAAAAAAGAAAGGCTCCCGGAGGAGCCTTCTGATTAAAACAGACTTGCTTTATTGTTCAAGTGCTTTTTCCACTTTCTCAAACAAATCTCTCGCCAGATTGTCCAAACCGGCCAATTTCTCCAGTTCGGCACGCATCAGTGCCTGGCGTTCCTCATCATACAGACGGTACTTGAGGAAAGGCTCAATCAGGCGTGAAGCCAACTGCGGGTTCGACGTATTCAGGGCGGTCAGTATCTCAGTCAGGAAACGATAACCACTACCGTCTTTTGCGTGGAATCGAACCGGGTTGTTGGCGCAAAAGCTCGCTACCAGACTGCGTGTACGGTTCGGGTTCTTCAGGCTAAACGCTGGGTGTTGCATAGTGTCACGCACATTATCCATAGCATTTGCCGCTGGATTCTTACCCTGAAGAATAAACCATTTGTCCATAACCAGTCCGTCATGGCTCCACTTGTCGCTGAAATCTGCCATCTGCAATTCGCGGCAGGCCAGCTGCGCTTCATTAGCCGCTGACATGGCAGCCATAGTATCTGTCATGTTATCGGCCGTTTCATACTGAGCTGACACCATTTTTTCACCCTGCTCTGTCAATGCCAGATAAGCGAGGCAGCGATTACGTAACGCACGTTTGGCTATCGCACCATGTTCAATACTGTAGCTGGCTTGCTTCAGTGAGTGATAAATGGCAGTCAGCTCATCTTCCAGCTCTGTCGCCAGAAGCTTTTCGAGCTGTCCGAGCACAGCATGTATTGCATCAACATCGACAATGTCATACCAGCCAGCCACTTCATTCTCGCTGGGCAGAGTCAGCATTTCAGCAATAAAGGCAGGATCGAGTTTTTCGTCCAGTAACGCCCCGCGGAATGCATCAACCACGTTTTCAGGGAAAACCACTGTGCCCCCCGTTTGTACCGCGGCCACATTACTTCGAATGTATTTGGCAAGTAACATCTGACCGGCATCCCAGCGCGCAAATTCATTGCGTGCATGAGTCATCAGGAATACTAACTCCTGGTCACTGTAATCGTACTCCAGAGCAACCGGCGCCGAGAATTCACGTAACATGGAAATCACAGGCTGCTCATTCACCCGATCAAATTCAAAAGTCTGCTCAAGCTCTGTGACATCCAGTACATGATGCACTTTTTCTCCGTTACGCTGTAACTCAATAACCTGACCATTGCTGTCGTAGAGTTCAATATCAAACGGAATATGCAGGGGCTGTTTCTCTTTTTGCCCGGCTGTAGGTGCCGTATGTTGTTTTACCGTGACAAGGTAACGTTTGGTGCCGGCATCATATTCGGTGCTGACTTTTACAATCGGTGTGCCCGACTGGCTATACCATAAACGGAACTGTCTCAGGTCAACACCCGAAGCCTCTTCCATCGCCAGCACAAAGTCGTCACATGTCGCTGCTGTGCCGTCATGACGTTCAACATACAGTTTCATACCCGCCTGAAAACCTGCTTCGCCCAGCAGTGTGTGCATCATCCGAATCACTTCACTGCCCTTCTCATAAACTGTCAGGGTATAGAAGTTATTCATCTCAATGACTTTTTCCGGTCGAATCGGGTGCGACATCGGACCGCGGTCCTCAGCAAACTGTGGCCCACGCATAACACGGACGTTGTTGATTCGGTTTACCGGCCGAGAGCCCAGATCCGATGAAAACTCCTGATCCCGGAATACAGTCAAGCCTTCTTTCAAGCTGAGCTGGAACCAGTCCCGGCATGTAATGCGGTTACCGGTCCAATTGTGAAAGTACTCATGACCAATAACTGACTCAATACCCAGATAATCCGTGTCCGTAGCAGTGGCCGGATTCGCCAGCACGTATTTGGAGTTAAAGATATTCAGACCTTTGTTTTCCATCGCCCCCATGTTGAAGAAATCAACGGCAACGACCATATAGATATCCAGGTCATATTCCAGGCCAAACCGCTCTTCATCCCATTTCATAGAGTTAATAAGCGATTGCATGGCGTGCTCGGCGCGATCCAGATTGCCCTTATCGACAAAGATTTCCAGCGCAACGTCACGACCGCTGACTGTTTTATAATTGTCACGCAGCACATCAAAGTCACCGGCAACCAAGGCAAACAGGTAGCAAGGCTTTGGATACGGATCCTGCCACTGAACCCAATGACGACCATTTTCCAGCTCACCGCTTGCCACTTTATTACCATTACTCAATAAATACGGGAAGCTAGCTTTATCTGCGATCACTTTGGTGGTGAAACGGGCAAGCACATCCGGGCGGTCCTGATAAAACGTAATACGCCGAAAACCTTCCGCCTCGCACTGAGTACAGAAGCCACCACCAGATTTATACAGACCTTCAAGCGCGGTGTTTGCTTCCGGGTTAATCTCCGTTTCAATGGTAAGTTCAAACTCTTCAGGCAATTGACGAATCAGCAGGCCATCTGCCGTTTCTTCATAGTGCTGCCAGGTTTCACCATTGATTTCCAGCCGACGCAGAACCAAATCATCACCGTCTAATTCAAGTGACGTCACACCTGCAGTTTGTTGCTTCACTTTACTGACAGCAACAACGCGGGTCGCCGTGTCTTGCAGATCAAACACCAGATCAATGTCGGTAATCGTAAAATCGGGTGCGGTATAGTCAGCACGATACTTAGCAGTGGGTTGAGCGGCATTCGGTTGATCGGCCATAAAGTCCTTCCTTCATCATCCATATTGGCAGTTACCACAAAACAACGAACAAGATTTGATCTTTTCAATCGATGAAACATTGTTTGCGGAACTGAAAAATTTGCATACCCCAACTTCAGGTTATGATAGCGGGTATGGAGCAGGTAAAGTCAGCGTGAAGCCTATGCCATATACACGCAATTATAGGTAAGACAAGAATTCTTGAAATCGCATCAACTATACTTTATGTGAATACGTATAATTGGTCGCCAATAATCTTTACACTGTGTTAAGGCAAAATGTTAGCAGATAGCACTTGAGGTGAAAATCTTATCTTTATCTATTGTTACCAGCGTCGCGTCGCGTAACAATGACACTGTCGTACAACCTCCTTTACCCCAGTACATTGATTTTAGCCTCTTTAACAGGAATGACTCTGCAATATGAACCACACTATGCAACCTTGGATCATTGATTCACTGCTTGATACCGATGCGTACAAACTCCACATGCAGCAAGCGATTTTTCACCTCTACCCAGATGTGAGCGCTGCCGCCGAGTTTCGCTGTCGCAGTGGCGAAGATCTCAGGCCTTACCTGGCTGAAATCAAAAGACAAGTCGCTCACCTGGGTGAGCTGCAGTTTAGCGCAGAAGAAATTGACTACTTAGCCACACTGCCATTCTTTCAGCAAGACTACCTGGACTATTTAAACCAGTTTCGCCTCGATCCCACACAGGTCATCATAGATGAAAGCGATGAACAGATCACTATACGTATCGAAGGAAAATGGCTGGATATCATCTTGTGGGAAGTGCCTTTGCTGGCCATTGTCTGTGAGACTCGATGTCGTCATCGCTATGCTGATGCCTCACCTGAAGCTGCGATTGATCAACTCAATCACAAGCTGTCCCGTTTTCACGCGCTGGCTGCCGATACGGACATCAGCGAATTTTCTTTGGTCGATTTCGGCACCCGGCGTCGCTTTTCTAAAGATGTACATTACGCCGTTGTCGATCATCTGACAGCACACTTCCCTCAGTTCAGCGGTACTTCAAACTACCATCTGGCCCGAACTCGCCAGCTAACCCCTGTTGGTACCCAGGCACACGAGTGGTTCCAGGCTCACCAACAACTGGCCGGAGAACTGGCTGGTTCTCAGCAGTTAGCATTGAACCGCTGGCTTCAGGAATACCCGGACTCCTTAGGTATCGCCTTAACCGACTGTATTAACATGGATGCATTTTTGCGGGATTTCGATCTGCGTCTTTCCAAACGCTTCAGTGGTCTGCGTCATGACAGCGGTGATCCGATCACATGGGGCGAAAAAGCCATTGCGCACTATCAGTCGCTGGGCATCGATCCAAAAAGCAAAACGCTGGTATTTTCCGACAGCCTGACGTTAGAGCGCGCACTGGAGATATATCAGCACTTCTGTCAACGCGTCCAAATCAGTTTTGGTATAGGGACGAATATGACATGCGACTTGCCGGGCGTAGACACCTTAAACATTGTGCTGAAACTCACCGAATGTGAAGGCCGGCCAGTTGCCAAAATTTCAGATGAACCTGGAAAAAGTATCTGTCAGGATGAAGAGTACCTGGGTCAACTCCGTGAAGCCTTCAAGCTGGTCAATGACTGAGTTGAATGCACAGTAATACTGCAGACAAAAAGAGAGGCGAAAGCCTCTCTTTTTATTACAACGTTGCGTTACAAGGTAACATTTTACAGATAGATAAGGTGTTATTGACGCTGCATCACAGCTTCCATGCCAAACTGTTTATTTGTCAGAGTTAACGTATTGTCTCCGCCCAGTTTAAAGTGGCTGTCATGCTGGCCATCTTCGTAAATCAGCACAATCCTGTCATCTTCCAGGTAGTAGATGCCCTTATGCTCTTTACGTGTTCCGTCTTTTCCTATTACCTGAGCGGAGAATAAGAAATCCGGACGTAGCGACAGCTTCAGCTCTGACACTTTGTTATCAACGTCCTTACCGCCTATCGCGGAAGAACGCCATTGACCCGGTAAATTTTCAGGCGCCAGCTTAGTAAAACGCGCACCATCTAAAAGAAACTGGTTATAACTCAACACATATTCATGCTGCTGGGAGGGCTGATTGATGGAGTTCATGGTAAGCGTCGTTTCATCAATATCATAGTTGCCGCCCCACTCGTCGATCAGTCCGTCAGTACGAAGCAGGCGCACTTTAAAATGATAAGACGAACTGAACTTAATATTCATAGCACGGTAGTTGATTCCCTCACTCTCCACCCCTTCCTCGGTAGTGCTGAACCAGTACCAGTCTCCAAGCAGCAGTGGATAATCGAATTCAGTCAGCTCATCGGCTGCTGCAGTGTTGCTCCATGTAAAAACACTGAGAACAAATGACAAAAGAACGGCTCGCAGCATGATAGTACCCCTAAGAAGTATCAGCCCCTTCTATCAAATTAGCCCTCATTGGAATGTCCCGCGCGCGAATATGATACTTGTCATAAGTATTCAACAGCTTGTTTCAACTATGAGACATGGCCAGCCATGAACTTCAGCCTTGTTATTAACACCACTAACGCACTGTTGTAAAAAGAAAAACGGCGCAGAATGCGCCGTTTTTTATATCATCATTAAACCTTAATCACTTCAGCTTTGCTCTTCCCGAACTAAATCAGCCGTGATTGCAACAGCCTCATCCAGATAAGCATCAGGCGCTTCATAATCTTTAGGGACGTCTTTCAATGCAATGAAAGGTTTCTCACCTAACGATTTCTGACGTGCGTTCAAGCGCTCCAAACGCTCTTTCTCATCCAGATCCTGCTCAGAGCGACGCTTGCTTTCGTTCAGAGACAAGGCATTTTTATCTTTCTCAGCGTTGTACTTGGCTATGTCATCGAAAATAAAGCCAAACTCCATATCGCTCTTGATACGTTGTTCGTGTTGAACACGTAACGAAGGCAACAGCGGAGAGAAGTCATACAGCTTCTGGTAACCCGCAGGCTTGATACTGTCCCACGGCAGAGCATTATCTTCTACACTTTCACCCGTATCCGCAGGGTCAATGGCAGTAGGGAAACTGATATCCGGTACAACACCCAGATTCTGCGTACTGCCGCCGTTAATGCGGTAGAACTTCTGAATCGTGTACTGAACGTGACCTAGCGGTTTATCGAACAGATCATAGATATGATTCAGAGAACGGTGCTGCTGAACTGTACCCTTACCGAATGACTGTTCACCGATAATAACGGCACGACCGTAATCTTGCATTGCCGCGGCAAAAATCTCAGACGCAGACGCACTGTAACGGTTGATCAGCACAGTTAAGGGGCTATCAAAGTAAACGCGATCATCGGAATCACCATTCACTTTCACACGTCCGTAACTATCGCGAACCTGAACCACCGGGCCACTGTTAATAAACAGGCCGGTTAATGCTGTGGCTTCCGTTAACGCACCGCCGCCGTTATTACGTAAATCAATAACAATACCATCAACCTGTTGCTGGTTTAATTTCGCCAGCTCTTTCTTGGTATCTTCAGAAAGACCAACATAGAAACTCGGGATCTCAAGAACACCAATTTTGCGGCCTTTATAAGTTTCTACTGATGACTTGGCAGCCCTGTCTTCAAGACGGATCTTATCCCGGACGATTGTGACACTGTAGCTTTTGGCATTGACTCCCTCCGGAAGAATCTCCAGGCGAACCTTGCTGCCCTTCGGCCCTTTGATCAGCTGTACCACATCATCCAGTCGCCAGCCCACCACATCGACCATTTCTTTACCGTCCTGAGCGACACCAATAATACGGTCTCCTGCAGACAGTTTTTTAGAATTGGATGCCGGGCCACCAGCAACTAAAGAACGAATAACAGTGAATTCATCATCCACTTGAAGCACAGCACCAATCCCTTCCAGAGACAGGTTCATCTCCGACTGGAACTGCTCAGCGCTGCGAGGAGAGAGATAACTGGTATGAGGGTCAACTTCACGCGCGAATGCATTCATATAAAGCTGAAACACATCTTCGCTGTGACTTTGAGTCAGGCGCTTCAACGCGTTGTTGTAACGTTTACCCAAGGTTTCCTGAATGTCTTTCCACTCTTTGCCTGCCAGCTTAAGATTCAGCTCATCCGATTTGACACGTTCACGCCAAATTTCATTCAGCTCTGCCCTGTCCTTCGGCCATGGCATTTCTGAACGATCAACCACAATATCTTCGTTGACATTGAAAGACATAGGTCTGTCCAACAGAGTCAGCGCATATTGATAACGATCAAACCGACGCTTCAATACCGTATTGAAGATATCGTAAGCTGCTGTTGTTTCGCCTCTTTTTAACTGGTCATCAAGCTGATATTTCCACTGTTCGAACTGTCTGATATCAGATTGAGTGAGGAAGCTTTTGTTGAAGTCCAGCATTTCCAGATAGCGATCGAAAATGTTGGCAGAAAATTGGTCATCAAGTGAGAACTGGCGATAGTGAGATCGGGTAAACCGTGAGGCTACACGCTTACTGGCGGTCGCATGCTGTTTTTCTGGAGACAAAACAGGCAATTCACTTTGTGTATGTGTGGCTTCCAAGGCCTGAGCTGATGCTGCCAGCATGATACCGGCAGCAATCAGTGAGAAACGGAATCGACATTTCATACGTCGAGCATTCTCCTTTATGAACGCAGGTGCTCCGCTTTCACAACCATGGTCAGGCCATTAGTCAGACGGACACGCACATCGTCCTTATTAATTTCTACAATGGTTGCCGGCATGTTGCCATTGCCCATATTGACACTGACATCCTTACCCACTGTCACTTCATCGGAAGACAAAGCGCGTGTTGTTTCTACCGGCTTCTTATCTAGCTTAGACGTTTTTTGCTTAACGTTTCTAGGTCTAGGTGATTTTTCCCTAACTTTCTTTGGCTTAGCATCACCTTCAGCCGCCGCTTTAGCCGCTGCCTGCTCTTTACGACGGGCGCGAACTTTCGCTTTACTTTCTTCCAACGCCTTTTGCGCGTGATCAACATGTTCCTGTTCTAACACACCACACTCATTGCCATCAAGGTCAATACGGCTAGCGCCTGCTTTAACACCATGAAGATAACGCCAAGAAGAAGTGTACTGACGAAGTGCTGCTCGCAGCTGAGTTTTACTGACTTTAGGATCATCACTCAGTCGTTCAGCGAGGTCTTGGAAGATACCAATTTTTAATGGTTTAGCTTCACCTTCAACAGTAAAACAATTCGGGAATTGCTCTGCAATATAGGCAATCACTTCTTTACTGTTCGTTAACTTTTCAGAGTTTTCCATGGACTTTCCTGACAAAGCGAGAGTACCTCGCTGTTAGTGCTTTTAAATAAAACCAATAAGTGCGGGCTATTATAATTACCTGATGTTGAAAAACCACCGAAAGCATGCAATTAGAGCTTAATTTGTAGTTCCTCAATGAATGCAGCCAGCCCGTCTTCATCTTCCTGGTCAAATCTTGACAGGCTTGGGCTATCAATATCCAATACGCCGTACAATTCACCTTTAACTGAAAATGGAATCACGATCTCAGAATTACTGGCAGCATCACAGGCAATGTGCCCCTCAAATTGATGGACGTCACCTACTCGCTGAATTTTGTTTTCTGAGATTGCCGTACCACAAACACCGCGGCCAACAGGTATACGAACACAGGCTGGTTTACCCTGAAATGGACCCAATACCAACTGGTCATCTTTCAGCAAATAAAAACCGACCCAGTTAATATCCTCTAACTCCATGTTCAGTAACGCACTAATATTAGAAATATTAGCAATTACATCGGGTTCACCGTCAACGATTGCCACAGCCTGTTGGGTTAAACGACGGTAGAATGCAGATTTATTTTCCATGGCTTACTCCATATATAGCCGTTAAAATGGCACCTTTGTATCGTAATAGGAATCGTTATCACTGTGAAAGGCTCAACGAATCAAATGATTAACTGGTCATGGTTGATAAAGCAAGCAAAACATCACAAAAAGAGGCTGATTGCTGCCAATATCATCGCCCTGATTGCTACGCTTATCAGCGTTCCTATCCCACTGCTGATGCCGCTGATGGTAGACGAAATTCTGCTTGATCAGCCTGGTAAGGGAATTGCTTTATTAAACCACTTCCTGCCGTTAGCCTGGCAACAACCGACTGCCTATATCATTCTGGTACTCCTGATGGTCGTCGTCATGCGTGCTGCCAGCCAAGCTTTGAATATCCTGCAAAGCCGCCAGTTTACCTTAGTCGCCAAAGACGTCACTTATCAGATGCGCAAGCACCTGATAGATAAACTTGGCCGGATAAGCATGCGTCAGTATGAAGAGCGCGGCAGCGGCGGAATCACTTCTCATCTGGTTACGGATGTTGAAACCATAGATAAATTTGTGGGCGACACGTTAAGCCGCTTTCTGATTGGTACGCTGACTGTGCTCGGGACAGCCATCGTGCTGCTGTGGCTGAACTGGGAGCTGGGGCTGTTCATTCTTCTGGTCAACCCCGTTGTGATTTATGCATCACGAAAAATGGGAAACCGAGTTAAGCACTTAAAGCGGAAAGAAAACCAAGCCTTCGAGAAATTTCAGCAGCGACTGGTTGAAACGCTGGATGGTATTTATCAGCTAAGAGCGGCAAACCGTGAACGCGATTTCCTGAAAAACCTGAAAGAGCATGCTGATGGCATCCGTGATAATGCCGATAAATACGCCTGGCAGTCAGAAGCCGCCGGACGGATCTCTTTCCTGCTGTTTTTGATTGGATTCGAACTCTTCCGCGCTGGGGCCATGCTCATGGTGCTGTTCAGTGATCTGACCATTGGCCAGATGTTCGCGGTATTTGGCTATCTGTGGTTTATGCTGGGCCCTGTTCAGGAACTGCTGGGGATTCAATTTGCCTGGTACGGTGCTTCGGCCGCTATGCAGCGTCTGAACCAGTTGATTGCACTGGAAGAAGAGGTTCGCCCTCAGGCCAAAGTGGATCCCTTTTCCGGCCATAAGCAGATTGCCATTGATATCAATCATCTCGACTTTTCCTATGATGAAGACAAGAAAGTCCTGAACGGATTGAATATTTCATTACCCGCAGGAAAACGCGTGGCATTAGTGGGTGCGTCAGGCGGCGGAAAGTCCACATTGATCCAGTTACTCCTTGGCATCTATCAAAAAGACAGTGGCGATATACTGATCAATGGCCATCCTGTTGAAGACGTCAGCTATGAGGCACTGCGGGAAAAAATGGCCGTTGTGCTGCAACAACCGGTACTGTTCAATGATACTCTTCGTCATAATCTGTCATTGGGCGCTGAGTATAGCGACGAACAACTTTGGCAAGCAATTGAAATTGCACAGCTTTCAGATGTCACACAGCGGCTGAGTGACGGGCTGGACACTCAGATTGGCCGTCAGGGTATTCGCCTTTCAGGAGGACAACGCCAACGGCTCGCTATCGCCCGAATGATTCTGACTAACCCGGATTTCGTCATTCTGGATGAAGCGACATCTGCACTGGATACGGCCACTGAAGCCGCTTTGCATACTGCCTTGAACCACTTTCTGGCAGACCGGACGACCCTTATCGTGGCTCACA
Organism: Photobacterium sp. WH77; assembly: GCF_022014395.1. NCBI lineage: Bacteria > Pseudomonadati > Pseudomonadota > Gammaproteobacteria > Vibrionales > Vibrionaceae > Photobacterium > Photobacterium sp. WH77. The sequence continues at coordinate 28,968 of NZ_JAKLTE010000009.1, forward strand.
GACTCTCTGCGGTGAAACAGGCTGATATCATTTATGTGCTGGAAGACGGTCAGGTAAGCCAGACGGGCACACACACTGAACTGGTGAACACAACCGGCCTGTATCAGACCCTGTACGGTACTGCACAATCCAGCGAGGCTGAACATCACATTAATGATCAGAATCTGACAGTAGCCAGGTTCAGTTCAAAATAATATAGTGATGCCAGTTCAACAAGTTAACGGTTCCAATAGGATGGACATCAATGTCAACGGTAAGACTCTGCCCTAGTTGTGATTTACTATTGACACCTAAAGTAACCGCCAGGGGACAAAGCGCTTTTTGTCCCCGTTGCGAATCACGCATGTACCGTGGCGGCATGCCATCTATACGTGGCGATCTGGCTCTCGCTGTCGCCGGTTTGATACTAATCATACCGGCGCATCTCTATCCTTTAATTACCATTCGCCTGTTCGGTGTCATGATACCGGCTACCATACCCTCAGGCGCACTGACGTTGTCGTCCGATTACCCCGCTGTCGCGCTGTTAATACTGTTCTGCAGCACAGTCGCACCTTTACTGGTTTTCCTATCGGTAGTCGGCGCTCAACTAGGCTTGGCGAAGCGCCAGCTCAGCCTCTTTAAGTACTCGATGTGGTGCATAGAACACCTGAAGCATTGGGCGATGTTTGATGTTTTTCTGGTCAGTTTGGGTATTGCGTGCTTCAAAGTTAAAGACTATGCCGATATCTATGTCGGCCCCGGCCTGTTTTGCCTGGTTATGATGGAAATACTGATGGTCATCATGCTCACGCGCTTCCATGTCAAACGGTATTGGGAAGCCTGGCAACCTGAATCCGATCATAAAAGCCCAGCCTTGAAGTTACACTGTGACAATTGCCATCTGAGCCAGGAAGAAGCCGATAAATGTCAGCGCTGCCATAGCCCAACTCACTACCGTAAACCGTTTTCAATTCAGAAAACATGGGCTTACCTGATCACGGCGACTATTTTCATCATCCCGGCAAACACCTACCCGATATCAATATTTTTAAACAATGGTAAGCGGATTGAAGACACTATTCTCTCTGGCGTCGCGTCACTCATCAATACCGGCATGGAAGGCATAGCCATTCTGATTTTCTTTGCCAGTATCGTTGTGCCCGTTGCCAAAATACTTGGGCTTGCATTTATTCTTCTGTGCATCCACGGTAAAAGAAAGATCAATCACTTACACAGAATGAGGCTTTACCGTATCATTCAATGGATCGGTAAATGGTCAATGATGGACTTGTTCGTCATTGCTTTAATGGTCACGCTCATTGATCGCGGCCAGATTCTGGATTTTACCCCTGGCCCGGGAGCCATTGCCTTTGCGATCGTTGTCGTGCTCACCATGCTGGCAGCAGAAAGCCTGGACTCTCGCCTGATTTGGGATAACTATGACAAACAGTAAACACCCTCCACAGCCGCCTTTTGGCAACCCCGTCGGCCCGCAACAGCCTCAACCGGTGAATGTCAAAAGGGACAGACAGATATCGCCGCTGTGGATTTTACCTGTACTGGCTTTGGGGCTGGCGGCATGGCTGGTCGTTCAGGCTGTCAGCGAAGCTGGCCAGCGCATCATTATCCATTTTGAGGATGCGGCCGGTCTGGTTGCCGGCAGAACCATGATTCGTTATCAGGGCCTGGAAGTTGGCGTCGTCCGGGACGTTAAATTATCTGATGATCTGCAAAGTATCTATGTAACCGCTGATATCTATCCTGAAGCGGTACAGGTTTTACGTAAAGGCACGCGGTTCTGGCTTGTTAAACCCAAAGCCTCGATTACCGGCATCAGTGGCCTTGATGCACTGGTATCGGGTAACTACATTGCGCTGCTCCCAGGAGAGGGAGAACCGGCCCAGGAGTTTGACGCTTTAGACAGTCAACCCTCCGAAACTCCCGCTGGCGAAGGGCTCACCATTCAGCTTCAGGCGCCCGACCTGGGTTCTGTTTCTATCGGCGCGCAGGTCTACTATAAAAAAATCCCTGTTGGCGAAGTCTATAACTACACCCTCAGCAACAGTAAAAAACGGGTGTTGATTGACGTCCTGATCCAACCTCAGTACGCCAACCTGGTGACCAATAAAAGCCGCTTCTGGAATGTTAGCGGTGTCAGTGCCAATATCGGATTTAATGGTGTCGATGTTCAGTTTGAAAGTCTCTCTGCATTAATTGCCGGGGCGATTGCTTTCGACTCCCCGGACGAAGGTCTTCCTATCCAGCCGAACCATTTGTTTCGCCTGTACCCCGATCTGAATACCGCTGGACGCGGCATCGCCATTACCGTTGAATTACCAGATGACAATGACATCAGTGCTGGCGGCGCTCCGATCGTGTATCGCGGCCTGCAGATTGGCCAGATCTCTGATTTGCGTTTAGACCATCAGCGCAAACGTATTATTGCCCATGCAGCGATTGAACCTAGCATGAGTGATTTGCTGACATCCGGCACCAGTCTGTTGTTGGAAGAAGCCAACCTCTCCTTACAGGGTGTGAGTAATCTCGGTAACCTGATAAAGGGCAATTATCTGACGTTAATTCCAGGCGAAGGTGAGCCGGCCCGGCACTTCCAGGCATTCACCCAGGAGCAGCTTGAAGAGAAACGTCCCGGGGCTGCCGTCATTCACCTGTACGCCGATAAGAATGTTGGTATCAGCCGAAATACTCAGGTGACACACCGAGGCATGGCCGTGGGAAGTGTCAAAAAAATCAGCCTGGAAAAAGAAAAAGTCCGCTTTGATATCATAATCAAACCCGAATTCACCTCTCTGGTACGAAGCCAAAGCCGCTTCTTTATTGATGGCGGAATTCAGGCCAATATCAGTGCAGATGGCATCAATGTATCAGTACCACCAGCAGAGCAGTTAATCAGTAACAGTATCGCTTTTACCTCTGAAGGCTCAGGGAAAATGCGTAGCCAATATCCGCTGTTTGAAAGTCGGGCACTCGCGAAACTTGCCAGCAGCCAGCAATCCGGCAGTACCACGGTACAACTTTTTGCCGACACTCTTCCCTCGGTGAGCGAAGGTAGCCCTGTGCTATACCGTAACCTTCCCGTCGGCAAAGTCAGTGGTTATGCCCTAACGCGTGACGGCGTCACAATAAAATTATCGATTCAGAACAAGTACCGCTATTTAGTGACAGCAGACAGCGTTTTCTGGGATCAATCCGGTGTTGAAATCGAAGCTGGTTTGTCTGGGGTCAATATAAAAGCCAGCCCTGTCACTTCATTACTCAAAGGCGGTATTGCTTTCGATAACATGAACGGCATTCCCAACCGTGTCGGTAAACAATTCAAACTGTTCGGCAGCCTGAAAAGCGCGAAGGAATTTGGTACGCAAATCAGCCTGACGGCAGAGCATGCCAAAGGCATTTCTGTGGGTACTGACATCAAATACCAAGGAGTGACGGTGGGTAAAGTGTTGTCGCTGGTACCGGATTTTAAAACCGGTCTGGTTCAGATTGATGCGCGTCTTTTTCCCCGGTTTGCTGATGCTCTGACAAAAGATAAAACGCACTTTTGGCTGGTCACACCCAAAGTCGAACTCACTGGAGTCAAAAATCTCGACAGTCTTTTAAGCAGCTACATAGAAGTAGAGCCGGGTGAAGGAAATTACCGGCAAACATTCGCGCTTTCGGAACAGGAAAAAGCAAGGTTCGATGGCCTGACCGTTATTCTGGAAAGTGTCAACCGCGCTTCAATACGTTCAGGTACACCCCTGCTGTTCAGAGACATACAAGTGGGTCAGGTCAGTAAAGTCACGTTAGGCGAATTGGCTGACAGAGTAATGATTGAGGCGCACATTGAGCCTGGCTTCCGGCATCTGGTTCGTTCAGATACCGTATTCTGGAACACATCAGGTCTGGATGTCAGTGTCGGTCTGACAGGCGCCAGCATTCAGGCTGGTACTGTAGACAGCCTGATTCGTGGCGGCATTGCACTCGCCACACCCGAAGGCCAGCCCCTTTCCGCGCCAGCTCAAAGCGGAACGCACTTTCTGCTTCACGAAAAGGCCAATCCGGAATGGAAACAGTGGCGGACTGCTATTCCGGCCGAATAACACCCGGCATCGGCCACCGGGCACGTGGGTCGCCGAAAAAGTCTGGTTGTTCCAGCCTGCAAAACAACAAGGCAAGCCATTGGGCTTGCCTTGTTGTTTTATCCTAACGCCAGTTTGTTATAGACTTGCCGCCTGCATCCCAACCGAGATAAAGCAAGTGCATCAGTCCATCTACATTCCAGACGATTTCATTAACCTCATCCGCCAAATTCTGCCAGACAGTCTGGATATGGACAGTTTCCTCGCCAGTTGCCGTACCCCGCTGCGTCGTAGTATCCGGGTCAATACTCTGAAAATTTCCGTCGCCGATTTTTTGGCAAAAGTTAGTGATAAAGACTGGACCCTCACACCGGTTCCCTGGTGTGAAGAAGGATTCTGGATAGAGTACGATGAGTCAGTCACTGAGTCTTTAGGCAATACCGCAGAACACCTGGCAGGACTGTTTTATATACAGGAAGCCAGCTCCATGCTGCCAGTCACCGCTTTACTCACAAACAACGAGCAAATCGGCTGTGTGCTGGATATGGCCGCCGCCCCCGGTTCAAAAACAACGCAAATCGCGGCCTCAATGCAACATAAAGGCGCACTGGTTGCTAACGAACTGTCAGCCAGCCGCATCAAGGTATTACACGCCAACCTGCAGCGTTGCGGTGTGTCTAATGCCGCAATTACACATTTCGATGGGCAGATATTCGGTAGCTGGACCCCTGAAGCATTTGACAGCATTCTTCTGGATGCCCCCTGTTCAGGCGAAGGTGCAATACGTAAAGACGAAGACGCCATGGCAAACTGGAGCCTGAAGCACGTTCAGGATATTGCAGACATTCAGCGCGGCCTTATTGTCAGTGCTTTTCAGGCGCTGAAACCCGGCGGTGTGATGGTGTATTCCACCTGCACGCTTAATCATACTGAAAATCAAGAGGTGTGCTTATTTCTCAAAGAAACCTTTGGCGATGCAGTGCAATTTGAATCCCTTGCAGGTTTATTTAACGGTGCAGAGCAAACCTGTACCGAGGAAGGCTTTTTACACGTCTTCCCGCAGGTTTATGATAGTGAGGGATTTTTTGTCGCCCGCATTCGTAAACTTGCGGCTGTTGAAAACGAGCCGGCTAAAAAACGAAAAGCCATTTTTCCCTTCTCTCTGGCCTCGCGTAAAGACAGTGAGCAAATCCACCAGCAGCTGTACACAGATCTCAGCCTGACACTACCGCCAGAGCGGGAGGTTTGGCTTCGGGATCAGGAAGTCTGGTTGTTCCCTGCCCGCCTTCGTCCGCTATTAGAAAACATCCGTTTCCAGCGTATTGGCATTAAACTGGCAGAAAAGCATAAAAAAGGGTACCGCTGGCAGCATGAAGCAGTCATGACACTGGCCACAGGCAAAGAGCCAAGCTGTGTTTCTCTAACCACCGATGAAGCCAATGAGTGGATCATGGGCAGAGACATACGCCCGCAAGACCTCACTGGCAAAGGTGAAGTTATTGTTACCTATCAGGATTATCCTCTGGGATTAGGAAAATGGGTTGGGAATCGCATCAAAAATGGCCTGCCAAGGGAATTGGTGAGAGATACAGGTTTATCTGGAAAAATACTTTGAATTTGGAGCAGACGGTTATTGGTATCGATGATGGCAGTAGCCTTGACTGTCTCAGGGCTAAAACTGGCAAAAAATGCTGCTTGAACTAAGCTTGATATTGTAATTGATCTCCATTTATAAACCAGTTAGCGCAAGGCTCTCACGAGCCATTCCCCTAAGCCCGAAACAGGAGTCGTTTCGGGCTATTTTTTATCCTTTTTTAATCCCTTCTGCCCTCAGACCACCCGAATTTTTCCGGGCCGAATCTAGCTTCATTCAAAATACTCGAACAACTTACACAAGTTTTTCAGCTTTTAGTGCTGCAGCCCGGCATTTATAGTTAGCCCAAGTTCATTAAAGAATCACTATAGAAGGGACAGCATTATGTCTAAAGTTCTTGTTCTGAAATCCAGCATCCTTGGCGGTTACTCTCAATCAAACGCCCTGATTGATCATCTTGTCAACGTTAAAGCAGATAGCATCTCCACCATCATTGAACGTGACCTGGTTGCTCATCCGCTCCCTGTTCTAGACGGCGAGCTGGCAGGTGGGTTACGTGGCGGTGACAATCTGACCCAACGTCAGAAAGAAACGATTGCACTGTCTGATCAGCTGATCAACGAAATCAAAACCAGTGACACTGTTATCATTGGCGCACCTATGTATAACTTCAGCATTCCGACTCAACTGAAAAACTGGTTTGACCTGATTGCCCGTGCAGGTGTGACTTTCTCTTACACTGAAAATGGGCCTGTTGGTCTGCTGACAGGTAAAAAAGTGATTGTTGTTTCTTCTCGTGGCGGCATGCATAAAGGTAACGCCACTGACACTATGGTTCCTTACCTGACCACTATCCTTGGCTTTGTCGGCATGACAGAGGTTGAGTTTGTTTATGCAGAAGCATTAAACATGGGTGATGAATTGGCCGATAAAGGCCGTGGGGAAGCGAAAGCACAGATTGAAGATCTGGCAATCTAACAGCGCCTCATCTCTGCCGACATGTCATACGAAAAAAGCCGCTTATGCGGCTTTTTTATTATCAGATACAAACGGTTATTGTTACTTATCCGCTTATTTAGCCGGGCGGTTCGCCAGCTCAGTACGCTTATGTTCTTTCAATTGCTTACTGGCTTCACGACGCTCTTTTGATAGCTCAGCAGTGATGATGATGTGATCATCAACGCGGTCTTCATAATCCGCTTTCATGTTTTCAATAATGCTGACAATCTCTTCATGTGTCATATTCGGCTGAATGTAATCAATCAGGTTTTCCAGCAACTCAACGCGCTTGCGGTTGTCTCTGATCTTGCGGTCATTATCAAGAATTTCACGCTTAAGTTTATTTTTACGCCTTGCAAGACGCACCAATTCCAGGATATTGCTCATGTTTTGTCCTTACTTTGAAACTAGAAAACCTGCATTACTTGGGTTATAACAGAAACTTGTCTTTCTTCACAAGTAAGATCACTCTTAATTCACTACACCCTGCATTTCATTGATCTTGCTCAGCGCCTCAAAAATCAAGTTCAATTTTTAACCGATTAATTATACTGTTGATTTTCATTATTCTGATGACAGATGCTTTTCATTAATGCGACAAGCAATGAAAAACAAATATGCACACTGTTTCTTGTTATGTGACTCACAATATACTGCGGAATTATTTGCTTTTGGAATACAAGAGCCTACTCTTTCTTAATACCAGTATTGATTTAGCTTAATACGATTGCGTGCGACACTTCTCGTCAGGACTCTTTCGGATGACTGTGGATGTAGAGTTAGCAATTCTTTGGTGTTTCGTTAAGCCTTATTGGTTAGCTACGTAAAGAGTAAGAGATTCAGGAGACAACATGTCCAAAGCAACAGGTACCGTTAAGTGGTTTAACGAGGAAAAGGGTTTCGGTTTTATCACTCAGGATAACGGTGGTGCCGACGTATTTGTTCACTTCCGCGCAATTGCCGGTGATGGATTCAAAACGCTGCAAGAAGGTCAAAAAGTACAGTACGAGGTTGAGCAAGGTCAAAAAGGCTTGCAAGCAGCTAACGTAGAAAGACTATAAGCTAACATCACATTAGCGTAAAAGGGGCTGCGAAGCCCTTTTTTTGTCGATGAAATCCGACCAGTTCCTCTTTCTCCTTTCAGGTAAAACCCTGAATCCATTTCACAATTCCTCACATTTGCAGTTATCTTCACAGTTTTTCAGGATTTTTTGGGTATGACTCACTATTTGCTTGCCGTCTGCTTTGCATTGTGGCCTAATAACTCTGCCTATAATGCAACGCTATTTATGCAACAAAGTGAAAAGTATACTTCGATACACCCGCTTCACCTAAGCGCCGTTGTCCTGAAGAGCTACATCCTTGTCCATAAGTAATCCATTATGTTGGCATGAAGCACGCCCAAGGGCGTATTTATTCCTATATTTTCAGGAGACATCCTATGTCTAAAGCAACTGGTACTGTTAAGTGGTTTAACGACGAGAAAGGCTTCGGTTTCATCACTCAAGACAACGGCGGTGCAGACGTATTCGTACACTTCCGTGCTATCACTGGTGAAGGCTTCAAATCTCTGGCTGAAGGTCAGAAAGTGAAGTTCGATATCGAGCAAGGCCAAAAAGGTCCTCAAGCTGCTAACGTTGAGCGCGCATAAGCCCTCTTCAAGCACATGAACACGAAAAAGAGCGCCTGAGGGCGCTCTTTTTATTTCCTCTGAATCATCCTCTGCCCCCAAAAAACGCTTCCCGATGTTTTCACCTCAATGAAAAGCTTTGCTCTTCACCATTGAAGAAAAACTCACAGCGTCTGACCAAATTGCCTCCCACTCAGTTACCCCCCCACATCAGATGCATAACCTGTCTCCTTAGCTCATACACCCTAGTTCACACTTTTCAACTTTAACCGCCATAAGCATTCAAGTGCACTATAGTGAACACAACTATGTATAAAAAAGCAGGCAATGGCTCCCCGGGTTCAGCCGTCTCCTTATTGCCTTCCGCTTTTTAAATGACAGATGTAAGGAATGAGGATCGATAAATGACAACCATTGCTAAACTCAATTACCGCAGAAAAATGGCAGGCTTACCCCTGATCCGTTTTAACCTGTTACGTCTGAATCCTGAAGACATGAACGATTTACGAGACGCCTATGCCGCAATGTATGAAATTTCAGACATTGCAGTTGGCGATCGCCGTGGCTATTTTTCGCTGGCCCGTGGTCACGGTTATGATCAGGATCTTTGCCACGATGATAACCGGGTATTTCTTACCTGGCACCGCTCATATATCTACTCATTCGAAAAGGCCCTGAATACGGCCTTACAGTGGAAACGTAAAGATAAAGAACTTGAACTCACATTGCCTTATTGGGACTGGACACAGTTCAGTCAATCGACTCATGCGGCAAACGGCCTGCCAAAAGTGCTCAATGACAGTCAGTATAAAAATGCAGAAGGCGTCCAGCTGGATAATCCCCTCAACCGGGCAAAAAGCCTGTATCGCATCACATCGCAAGGCCTGGAAGGTGATGAACAATACACACAACGCTTCCCTAGCGCTTTTAAAAGCATCATCAGTCAGCTGAAAAACGATATTGACCGTTATATGGACAACCCCAACTTTATGCGCTTCCAGGAAGATTTCGATTTTGGAGCGCATGGTGCTGTGCATGTGTATGTCGGTGGTGCAGGTAACTCCCCCTTACCACAAGGGTCAGGTGACATGAGCTCAGTCATTTCTGCGGCCTATGATCCCCTTTTCTGGCTTCACCATTCCATGGTCGATAAAGTCTGGTTTGACTGGCAAACACTGCACCCTGATGCAAATATTCCAACATTCGTTCAACAGAAAGTTGTCTATGACGGGCGCATCGGGCGTGATCTGATTGACGCAGAGAATTCGCTAAAATACATCTATTCTGACAATTCAGTGGAATCCGCCATCGCAGCCACAGGTACCACCAATACCCTGCCAGCCAAATCACTCTCAGCAGCAGCAAGCCTGGCTAAAGAGCTATCAATGGGACTGGTAGAAGGCGGCTTTGTCCGGGCGCAACTTGATTTCCTTCGTTTACATCCACCCAAAGAGAGTTATGAGATTCGCGCTTATATCAATAATCCCGCCTGCAATGCTTCAACCGGTTATGACGATGAAAGCTACTCTGGGCGCCTCGTCCTGTTTGGTCATGGTACTTGTCACGGAGCATCAGGGCATTGTAATCCGACCATGGCCGTGCGGGACGATTACGATATTCGTACGAAGCATCCATTGCGCTACGAACACACACGTTATTCGATTGATCTCACTCGCGGATTGCGGCGCTTTATTGGTCGGAAGAAATCCGTCGATGATGTGAAAATCTACCTGCTTGTTATTGATGCGAAAGGCAAAGCCGTTCCACCGGAAACCCTCAAATATGATGGTTGTTCCCTTCGCACTTTTGCGAAGAAATAGCGATTGCCCTGTGGTATGTGCATCTTGCAGCCACAGGGTTTAACTATAATCAAATTGCCATGAAAATTACCGTTCCCTCTACCGCCGCAAGAAACGGCATTCTCCGTGTCTGGCTTCAACGGATCCCGGTCGACAGCCAGATCATTTATGCCTTTCGAACCAGCCCGAATGCCGCTGATGCGCTCCCTATCAGCCAGGCTCATATCTACGGCCGCGGCGAAGGCTCATCCGCCTCTGAGAAAGTCATGCTGCAATTTCCTATCGGCCCGGGTGGCAAACCCTTTCAGGCTGGCGAAGTGCTTATCCTTAAAAGGCGCAATACAGCGGCTGACGCCTACGAAGACGTTCAACTCGATGTCATTGAGGTTACATAGACATCTTTAAGTTGTGACGGCGTCACTAAAGCACAGTCATGCAACCAGCGCTGCATCACGCATGTAATGACTTTTCCAGACACCGACAACCCAATGTCCATTCAGAGCAATGAGTCCTTAAGCCTAACCGCTGCCGGTATGCGCTTGTTGGTCATCTTAAAATAATACGTTCTTTCATAGGTACTGCATGTCATCCACGCCAAAATCCCCCGCAGCCAGTGCAATTCTTTGGTAGAATGACCTCAGAAAACACGTTTATGCCAGTAAAGGTAAGAATGAGTAATAACGATAACCAACCAACCTTGTTTTGGCTGGACTATGAGACATTTGGGGCAAATCCTTCGGTTGATCGGCCTTGCCAGTTTGCCGGGGTGAGAACCGACTTGGATTTCAATGTGATTGGTGAGCCATTGGTGATTTACTGCCAGCCGCCCAGCGATTACCTGCCTTCACCCGAAGCCTGCCTGATCACAGGGATTACACCGCAAGAAGCGATGGAGAAGGGCTTACCGGAACATGAATTTATTGCGCGCATTCATGCGGAGCTCTCTAAACCCAATACCTGCGTCATCGGCTATAACAATGTGCGCTTCGATGACGAGGTCACTCGGTATACTCTGTACCGTAATTTTTACGATCCCTATGCCTGGAGCTGGCAAAGCGGCAATTCGCGTTGGGATATGCTTGATATCATGCGTACTTGCTATGCGTTACGCCCAGATGGTCTGAACTGGCCAACAAACGAAGACGGATTCCCGAGCTTTAAGCTTGAGCATTTATCTGTTGAAAACGGAATCGAACACAGCAACGCGCACGACGCAATGGCCGATGTGTACGCCACAATTGAGCTGGCCAGGAAAGTCAAAGCCAGCCAACCCAAACTCTTTAACTACCTGTTTAACTTACGTCATAAACGTAAATTACAGGAACTGATCGACATCGCTGAGATGACGCCCTTGGTGCATGTTTCAGGTATGTTTGGTTCTGAGTGCGGGAATACCAGCTGGATCGTCCCCATGGCCTGGCATCCGGATAACAAGAATGCGGTCATTTGCATCAATCTGGCAATGGATCCTGCCCCGCTGTTCGATCTGGATGCTGACAGTTTGCGCGAGCGGCTGTACACCAAACGTGCTGATCTCAACCCCGGCGAGCTGCCTGTTCCACTCAAGCTGGTTCATATTAATAAGTGCCCTGTGCTGGCACCGGCAAAAACACTGACGGCCGAAGATGCTGAGCGACTAGGGATCGATCGGACTCAATGTCTGGCTAACCTGAGCGCACTGAAAGATAAGCCTCAGATCCGTGAAAAACTGCTGGCCGTGTTTGGTCAGGACAGAGAATTTGAGCCAAACGATGATGTTGATACACAACTGTATAACGGCTTTTTTTCTGCTGCGGACAAATCGGCGATGGATATCATTCGTGAGTCCGCGCCTGAGGAGCTGGGCAAACTCGAACTGAATGTGGATGACAAACGCATCAAACCATTGCTGCTTCGCTACCGCGCCCGTAATTTCCCGTTAACGCTAAGCCATCAGGAACAGCAGCAGTGGAAGTATCATTGTCAGGATTACTTCGAAACCAAACTGCCGGCTTACATGCAAAATCTCGAATCTATCGCGATGGAGCACCAAAGCGATGAGAGAAAAATGAAAATCCTGAAAGCCGTGTACGATTACGTAGGCAAGCTGGTGTAATTACACAGCCAGGATGCCAGAAAGACAAATCGTTACAGAGCGCTGATCTTACTCAGTAATTTCGCAACCCTGACCTGCAGAGCAGTCAGGGTTTCTTTTTTCAGACACTTTTCCTGCCCTGGTAGTTTGAACTTCAACGCAAGGCCAATAACAATTAATAAGTACCCGCTTTGTGCCATGCGTCATGGAGGCGCTTGGCAACATAAGCCACCATCAAGCCAATGATGTTTTACTGCCAGATGCCATAGGGACAGCATGCCGACAGTAAATTGGAAAAGTGACTATTATGGCAACTGAGTCTCTCACCCGGTGTTATCGATTTGCCAGGGTGGATTTTGAACCCGATCTGCGGCTGCTCGTCTGGCCTGATAAATCAGAGACAGCCCTGACGCTGCATGAGTCACGCCTGCTTGAAGCTCTGTGCTACTTTGCCGGAGAGGTGATAAGCCATAAATCATTGTCTGATAAAACATTTCTTCCTCAGGATTCCATGTCGCACATACAAAAAATCGACCTGGCTTCGATATTCAACTCGCTTCGCCGCAAGCTGACTGTTAACGGTGTGATGGCTATTCCTATCGAAGTGCTCCCCCATTTTGGCTTTCGTGTCCCTCTGCCGAAAGAGACCTGTCGCCATATTCATCGCTTCAAACAACCCGAGACGCTGCCGTCCAAGCCGTCGCCACAGCCAGCAATCACAACGGTTAAAACCAGACGACCGCATAGCTCGGCAACAGAGCACATAGTAAAACACAGCCTGATGCATAAACTGTCTGTGTTGTTGCTTGCTGCCGCCGGCATTGCAATCGTCATCGTTTCAAACCTGTGAACAAGCTGTCCAGGATAAATACAGCCGCAAAGAAATGTGGTGTAGATCTCATCTATTTTGTATCATTGCGACACCATTTATCATCATCCTGACGTCTATGAGCTACCTGCGTTCATTTGCAATCATCGCCATTTTTCTGATGGTCGGTAAAGGATTTCAGTCTCTTACTCAGATCCCCATACCCGGCAGCATTCTCGGCATGTTATTTCTCTTCACGGCTCTGTCTGCAGGCCTGTTGCCGCCCAACTGGGCTAAACCCGGCTGTCATCTGTTTATTCGCCATATGGCTATTTTGTTTGTGCCTGTGGGTGTCGGACTGGTGAATTACCTGGATCTGCTCAGAGCCAATGCGTTGCCTGTTCTGGTAAGCACCATAGGCAGCAGTTTGGTGGTTCTGTTATTTGTTGGCTGGTATGTACAGCGCAAGGAGTCTGACTGATGTGGTTAGCTGTAACGCTGATTGTTTTTATTCTTGCCCGTAAATTATCCAAGCGCTTCCAGCACCCCATTCTTAATCCGTTACTTCTCTGTCTGGTGGTGATCATTCCTTTGCTTTTGGTGCTTAATGTGCCTTATGACGTCTATTTCGATGATAATAAATGGATTCATTTCCTTCTGGAGCCCGCTGTTGTTGCCCTTGCTTTCCCTCTTTATGAGCAATTGCCGCAAATCCGCAGCCGCTGGAAAGTCATAGTCACAGCCACCCTGTTTGGCAGCATACTCTCAATGATTACCGGGACAGCGATTGCTCTTGCTCTTGGCGCTGATTTACAGCTTACTGCAAGCATTCTGCCTAAATCCGTGACCACCCCCATCGCTATGGCGGTTGCTGAACAAATTGGTGGTGTGCCGTCGCTGGCCGCTGTCATGGTTCTGATCGCCGGCATCTTTGGTGCTGTATTAGGTTATCCGTTGTTTAAACTCATCAACATCACCCATCCCATGGCCAAAGGATTAAGCATGGGGACTGTGGCACACGCGTTAGGAACGGCTAAAGCGGCTGAGGAAAATTACAAAGATGGCGCGTTCAGCTCACTGGCCTTAGTACTTTGTGGCGTCATTACCGCCATACTCGCCCCGATAATCTATCCGTTGCTGTTGTCTGTCTTTCACTGACAACCGATCCACCTGCCACTTCTTAAGCGGTTTAGCTGTGCAACGCCCTTGCAACACCCACACAGCCAGGCCGCTTTACTGAGTATTGAAATACAGACACTTACCTCATCAATCATGTGAAACCACTCACCAATTTGTAAATAGAGTGAAATAAACAACCTTTAATAGTGATCTTTGTCACTATATTTATTCGTTTACGCACTACAATGCGTAAGTGAATACATTAAGGAGAATCAGTATGCGCACCGAAGTAATGGACGCTTTAGAGCACCTGCCACACACATTGTCACAGGCGCTTAAGCCTATCATTACCGCTCCGGGTTTTGATGCCACACTGAGCAAAGAAGAATTTGAACAGTTAATGAAAGACAGTCATCTGACGGATGCAGAACTCCGTATTCAGTTACTGAAAGTGGCTGCGGCCTACTCGATTGCTTCTCTCTCAAACTTCCATGTGGGTGCCATTGCCCGCGGAAACTCAGGTCGTCTGTATTTCGGTGCGAACATGGAATTCAGCGCCACCTCTATGTCACAAACGGTTCACGCAGAGCAATCTGCAATCAGCCATGCCTGGTTGAAAGGCGAAACGGGCATTACCGACATTACCGTCAACTACTCCCCCTGCGGGCATTGCCGGCAGTTCATGAATGAACTGACGACGGCACAAAGCATCGTGGTACAGTTGCCAGAGCGTTCACCCAAAGCACTGCAGGAATATCTGCCAGAGTCCTTTGGCCCGTCTGATCTGGGTATCACCGAGCTCTTATTATCAGACAGCTCACATGAGCTGAAGCTCGAAACCGATGATGTGCTGCTGCAAGCAGCCTGTAAGGCGGCAGATAAATCACATGCGCCATACAGTAAAAACTATGCGGGAGTTGCGCTGAAAACGAAAGATGGCCGACTGTTCTCAGGCATGTATGCAGAGAATGCGGCATTTAACCCGAGCCTGCCACCACTCCAGGTGGCACTGATTAACATGAATATGGCGAGCTATTCGCTGTCAGATATTGTTGAAGCCGCTTTGGTTGAACAGAAAGACTCAGCGATCAGCTTGCTGGCTGATACTCAAAATACGCTGGAAACCTTCAATCCTGATATGCCACTTTCTTACGCCGCTATCTGATAACAAATTAAGAATTCCTTGCCGCCGACAAAGCTCCCTGTTTTGTCGGCTTTTTTTATCAATTAACAATTTCTTCTATGCACTCATCAGAGTATGATTCCAGATTATTTTTTCTGAAAGACACCTTATGACTCATCGACACAACCCTATTCAGGGCGCTTGCTGGATGCTGACAGCCGGAATGGCGTTTGCCGTGGTTAACAGCATGGCACAATACCTGAGTGTGACCTTCCATTTGCCATCTACCACTGTCGGTTTGATTCAATACTTTATTGCTCTCCTGGTCATGCTTCCCTGGCTGCACAATATCGGTCTTCGTCAGGCTCTGAAAACTCAACACTTTGGTATGCACTGCTTCCGCGTGTTTCTGTCTGTTATCGGTATTCAGTTATGGCTGTGGGCCCTGGCGTACCCTGTACCTATCTGGCAAGGCATTGCGCTACTGATGACATCGCCTTTGTTCGCCACCGTAGGCTCGGGTTTGCTGCTGAAAGAAAAGGTCGGCTTTGTACGCTGGATGGCAACACTGGCCGGCTTTGCAGGTGCGATGATCATTCTTGAGCCGTGGGCCGACAATTTCAACCTAGCCTCATTGCTGCCCATTGGCGCGGCTTTCTTCTGGGCGAGCTATTCTCTGATGGTGAAGAAGATGTCGCACCACGACTCCCCGACGACTATGGTTGTCTACCTGCTGGTGCTGATCACGCCATTTAACCTTTTTCTTGCTGCACCTGATTTCACCCTGCCTGTTGGCCAGCACACCTGGGTTCTTCTGATAGGTGCCGGATTATTTACCACACTGGCTAACTGGGCCATAGCTAAAGCCTATGCCATTGCTGACGCTTCTTTCGTACAGCCTTTCGATCATGCCAAACTGCCATTGAACGTGCTTGCCGGGTTTATCGTCTTCGGATGGGTACCACCTGGACGGCTTTGGCTGGGGGCTGCCATTATTATCGCCTCAGTCGCTTTCATTACGCAGTGGGAACGAAGAAAACCGATGTTACAGGCGGCTACTATCAATGAAGCAGCTTAACTAAAAGATACCCAAACGACTTGAAGTTGCAGGTAAGCGGCAAGTAAGTGAAGTCCCATGGGCATAGATAACTATGTAATTGGGGAATGGGAACGCAGCCAACACCACTGCGGCATCAAGCAGGACGGGGGCAACAGACACAAAAAAGCTGGCAATTAGCCAGCTTTTTCGATTCATTGTGCTTTTTTGGGATTCATTCAGCTATTTACATTCATTCTGAATCAGAAACGCACTCTTACACCCATAGCCGCTTCCAGTTCGACATCAACATCTTCCACCATATACAGCGTCGGTCCAACTTCACCATACAGCTCAAACTGATTAACAGGCACTTCCAGGCCAATACCGGAACGGATACCCAATTTGTCATAATGGTTATCAACATACTGTGCGCCGACAAAGGTATACCCCATGTTAAGCTGCGGATTTCTGGTCAACGTACCCAGGTTGAAGGTTTTATCGACCGCAAAACCAAATTCGTCTAACCCCAGCGAAAAACGCAGGTCATTGTGTTTGTACTGCACACCACTCATTGGCGAACCAAGAAAAATACCTGCCGATTGCGACGCCAAAGCCGACGTAGACAAACCGCACAACAAAATACCAATCAACGACTTCTTCATGTTACTGTCCGTTTTCCCTGAATTGCGCTCTAACGACCTTAGATTATACTGATAGAGCTCTCTTTAAGCTTGTCACTCTACTGTAACTGCAATATCGCGGCAATACGAACCTACAACCATACAAATGACAATTATTTGACATACCAAGTGTCAAATAATTACAGAAAAACGCATTGTCATTCGGTAGAAATCATTGTTCTCAAAACATAATGCAAAATACCTCCAGCCTTGAGATACGCCATTTCCGTTCGGGTATCAACCCGGGCTTTTACGCCATATTGTGACTCTTGTCCCTGTTCGTTGGTGATTTCCAATGTCAGCGTTGCCCCCGGCGACAAGCTATCAATGCCTTTCAGCTGTATTTTTTCCTTGCCAGTTAACGACAATGAAGCCAGTAAACCTTCAGGAAGCTCAACAGGAATCACCCCCATACCCACCAGATTTGAACGGTGAATTCGCTCAAAACTTTCAGCCAGTACCGCTTTTACACCCAGTAAGCTGGTCCCTTTCGCAGCCCAGTCCCTGCTGGATCCGGTGCCGTATTCTTTCCCGGCAAAAATCACCAGAGGTATGTTCTGATCCTGATACTTCATCGCAGCATCATAAATTGATACCTCTTCCCCTGTCGGCTGGTAAATGGTGTACCCGCCTTCTTTCCCCTTGAGCATCAGGTTCTTAATACGAATGTTGGCAAAGGTGCCGCGCATCATGACTTCATGATTGCCGCGCCGTGAACCGTAGGAATTAAAATCTGCCGGTTCAATACCCTGCTCCTGCAAATAGTGCCCTGCCGGGCTGTCTGGCTTTATGTTACCCGCCGGTGAGATATGGTCGGTCGTTATTGAGTCACCAAATATTGCCAGAATGGCTGCATTTTCAATATCTTTCAGTGGCTTTAGCGGCTGTGTTATCTCGTCAAAATAGGGCGGAAGGCGAACGTAAGTAGAATCTGGCCGCCACTGGTACGTATTGCCTTTATTGATGGTGATCTGCTGCCAGATATCGTCACCGGCAAAAATGTCCGCATATTCCTGCTCAAACAGACTGTTCTTCACTTCCTTCATCGCCTGCGTGATGTCTTCCTGGGAAGGCCAGACATCTTTCAGATACACAGGCTGACCATTGCTGCCCTGACCCAGCGGCTCTTTGGTCAGGTCAATGTTTGTCGTACCGGCCAGTGCGAAGGCAACCACCAGAGGCGGAGACGCCAGCCAGTTAGCTTTCACCAGCGGATGCACGCGACCTTCAAAGTTACGGTTGCCCGACAGCACCGAGGAAACAGTAAGGTTGGCGTCATTGATGGCTTTTTCGATTGGTGCAAGTAGCGGTCCGGAATTTCCGATACATGTCGTACAGCCATACCCCACTAAATTGAATCCAAGCTTGTTCAGATAGTCTTGCAGACCCGATGCCTCAAAATACCGGGTCACCACTTTCGAGCCTGGCGCAAGGGAGCTTTTAACCCAGGGCTTAGTCTGCAGACCTTTTTCCACCGCATTTTTAGCCAGTAAACCCGCGGCTAACATGACGCTGGGGTTAGAGGTATTGGTGCAAGATGTGATGGCGGCAATCACGACATCACCGTGAGTCAGTGAGAAGCTCTTGCCTTTGGTATCCTCGCCAGAATCGCCTAAATCGACCTGGATTTGCTGTTCTGGTTGCAGGCCGCTCAATGCCAGCAAGTCTTCCGTCGCGGTTTTGATATCAGGCAACGGGACTCTGTCCTGCGGGCGCTTGGGGCCAGCCAGGCTCGGGACAACCTGATCCAGTGCCAATGCCAGGGTATCTGTATAAAGTGGCTCAGGCTGGCTGGAATCCCGCCACATGGCGTTGGCTTTGGCATAGGCTTCAACGCGGGCAATCAGAGACTCACTGCGCCCCGAAAGGCGCATATAGCGCAGTGTTTCCTGATCAATCGGAAAGAATCCGCAGGTAGCACCGTATTCTGGTGCCATATTGGCAATTGTCGCCCGATCAGCCAAAGGCAATGCATCTAAACCGGGGCCGTAGAATTCCACGAATTTACCGACTACCCCTTTTATTCGCAGCATCTCAGTGACAGTTAATACAAGATCTGTTGCCGTCACACCCGGACGCAATTTACCGCTGAGATGAAAACCAATCACTTCCGGGATTAACATAGAGATTGGCTGACCAAGCATGGCGGCTTCAGCCTCAATGCCGCCAACCCCCCAGCCAAGTACACCCAAGGCATTGATCATAGTGGTATGTGAGTCGGTTCCGACCAGGGTGTCCGGATACAAAACGCCACTGTCCTGCCACACCGATTGTCCAAGGTATTCAAGATTAACCTGGTGGCATATTCCTGTTCCCGGCGGGACGACACGAAAATTGGTAAAAGCTTGCTGGCCCCAGCGCAAAAACTGATAGCGTTCAATGTTACGCTGCATTTCAAGTTCAACGTTTCGGGCAAAAGCCTGCTCAGAAGCGTAAACATCCACCATCACAGAGTGATCAATCACCAGATCAACGGCCGACTGAGGATTGATGCTGTCGGGGTTTTTACCGGCCCGGGTCATGGCATCCCGCATTGCAGCCAGGTCCACCACAGCCGGCACACCGGTAAAATCTTGCATCAGCACCCGGGCTGGACGGTATTGAATCTCTTTGTCTGAACGGCGGGTTTGAAGCCAGTCAATCACGGATTGGATATCGGACTCAGTGACAGTGTCACCATCTTCAAACCTGAGCAGGTTCTCCAGTAACACTTTCAGCGAAAAAGGTAAGCGGTCAACCTCTCCCAAATGACGCAGTGCGGTCAGGTCAAAATAATCAAAGCGCTGACCGCCTGTATCCAAGGTTTTTTTACTGTGAAAACTGTCCTTTGAGATTTGTGCCTTCATGACTCACCTCCGTCTTGGTCATTTTGACTATAGACGGGATCAAGCTAATGATAAAAATAGACAATAATCAGAACAGACAAGTGTGACTGACCACACAGTCACACTGCAAACTTTATTCAGGCTGGGGTTTGGATGAACCAGACTTCTTCGGCAAAACGGCTTAAACCCTGCTGACGACGCGGGTGTGATTCATCGGCGTCCTGACGCCCGATATGAGTCACTGCGCAGCCCGCGAAAAGTGAATGCACTTCTTCTGCACGGACGCTGAACGGCGGCCCGGCCATTTCTTCCTGAATGTAATCCAGCGTCACCAGCATGATCTTTCCGCCAGGCTTCACCAGAGATAACAGACGCTGCACATAGCTTTGCCGCATGTTCTCCGGCATCGCAATCAACGCAGCGCGGTCGTACACAGCATCTACGGGCTGAACCGGTGCAGTAAAATAATCACCGCAATAAATACGGACCTCATCAAACTCATACAGAGTATGCCCGTTACCCAATGACGTCACAGTCGGTAAGTACAAATGCTCGGCAAAATAGGCACGGACAGCGATTTCACTTAACTCAACACCCGTCACCTGATGGTGCTTTTCTGCCAGCCAGGTCAAATCCAGAGATTTACCGCACATAGGCACAAGCACAGTATCTTCGCGTTGCAGCCCTAATTTCGGCCAGTAATAAGGTAATACCGGGTTAGTGTCGTTTAAATGAAATCCGATTCGGTTCTCTGCCCAGCGGCTATGCCAAAATTCTGCATCCATCAACTGCTCTCTCTGTACTGACTGACTTCAGGGCGGTATCAGACCACATTTCGGTATTGAGATCCAGCCAGCCCTGCCAGCGCTTTAGCATCTGCAGAAACGAAAAAAGGATGCCAGAGCATCCTTTTTCTTACCTTCGACAAAACAAAGGCCTGCGGTCAATTCTCAATTTCTTTATGCGAGCTTAGTGACAAGGTAACGCACCGGTATCAAGCACCAGCATCAACCTATGCGGAATAACTTGATTGAATCACGACGCACGGTAACCCCACGGAAGGTCACAGGTTCCAGTAACGTCATCAGTTGCTTAGACACAAAAAACTTACCGCCGTAACTACGATCGCCACCACGATTTACCCAATCTGCAAATTCATCTGCCAGGTTGAACATTGAGTTTCCTACAAGTAAAACCAGGACTTTCGCAACTTCGCTGTCGTTGTGTTTATTGAATTCTGCGTCACGAACCTTCTTGCGGTATTCTTCGACAATTCTCTCAAGGCAATCAAATCTGCTCATATACACCACCACATAAAAAAGAGGTGCGGATACTACTGATGAATAGTGTTTAAATCAAGCCATCAGAGCATGATTTTGGCTATTGCTAACACAAATCAATGCTATCTGAGCACGTTAACGAAATTTCAGTTAATAGAAGCGAGTAAACACCTAAGTTTCTATAACCATTGCTTTACTTTTATGTGATTTCATTTACCAGCCAATGATTATCGATAGTAATCCACCACTTGCACAGAAACAGGTATATTTTGAGGTGCTATCTCAATTGTGAACTGATGCTGTCCCACCATTTTTAGCGTCCCGCCAGACTCTCCTGTCACACTCACTCCTTCAATTTTCGTAAAAGGTTGCTCAGTGCCATAAAACATATTCACCGACAGAGTCACTTTCTGATTGCTTTCGAGCCCGAAGCTGCATATTCCTGACGAACAGTACACATCCAGCGATTGTTCTTGTTGTTCAATGCGGTCAACACCTTTTACCGGTGTCGCTGATACAGACAGAGCTTCACTACAACCCGTCAAAAACAGCCAACCCGGCATCAGCACTATCAAGCATTTTGCCCAGCCACTCAGGCAGATTCTCTTTCCCATAGTTCACTCCATCGACATTTTCTGATCTGTGTAGTGGAAAGAGTACTGTATAAGACACTGCCCATACATACTGTATAAATAAACAGGCAATGATATTCACATCACAAATCTGTTTAACATTCACCTGAATACAGACAATTAAATATCAACATAAAAACACGTTAAATCAAGAGTTTATACTTTTGTTTCTAGTATCAGATAAAGCCAGACGTCTCCGATTATTGTGAATCAGACTCAAAAAACACTTGCATCCCTTTACGTTCAAAACTACTGTATAGACATACAGCATGTATAAATACACAATAACATCGACTCTAGCAGAGGATGGAACTCTCATGACAGCACAATTAGACAGCATCCAATCAGTGACCGCTTCTCAGGTGTACAAATCCACTTTTCTGCCTCATTCTTCTTCCCTGAGTTCCAGCCAGGTTCAGTATCCTATCGAAGTCAGTTTCTGCGATCATGAACAAGCTCAGCTCGCCTATCTGCTCAGACTGCTAAAACAGGCCAGTGAGCAAAACCGCTGGATTATGTTTATCGGGGCAGATGCACTGCTGGATCGCCAACTGCTCAGCAATGCCGGAGTCGATATCAGTAAAGTTCTGGTGTTAAAAGAGAAGAACAAACAATCCACTCAGGCGCTGATGGCTAAAGCGTTACACATGGGAAATTGTAGTGCGGTAATTGCCAGCGGGAATGTGCAAGAGTATTGCAACAAAACCATCCATGATGCTGCTATTCATGGTAACTCGATGGCGTTTATCATCAACCGGACTCAGCGAGCCAATACTCTGCTGCATTGAAAAGCGACGGAAACGATTGCTTTCGACTGAAATGAAAAATGCCAGGAATCGAATACATTCAACTGGCATTTTTCTACGCTTGTTTATCCATTACCTATGGCGTTATTTGGGCGCAGACATGAGCGCAGTCCGGATTCAGGGCACCATTAAACGAATGTGCAATTGTTCGCCATTATTGCCAACTTCCTGAATCTCGCACTCTGCTTTTTCTGTAATCAGATCCAGCTGATCCTGATCCAATGAATATGGCAGGCGGATGTCCAACTCAGAAATCTGCTCCATACGGGCCAGCCGCAACAATCTCACCAGATTGTTCACATCGCTGGTATGGGTAGACAATACTTTCAGCGCCTGGTTACGTAAGCGCTCGGTCTTGCTGGCACCAGAACCAGACGATCTGCCCCAGGAAAATTCCAGGGCTGGCAGCACCACTTTAAACGCATCCCACAAGGTTGGTCTGTGATGACACAACACAGACAGAAATGAGGTGTAATCAAACACAATCTCTTTCGCTTGTTGGGCTTCAACTGAAGATTTCATAACTTTCCTTCACAAGAATTCAACAGCATTAATGTGCAAGCTAAAGTAAATTGGACGAATGCTTTATTTAGCGAGACACTATAAAGGCTTCGCCAATCACTTACTTTTTTATCTCTTCATTTTTTTGCGCATGATCGTGTTTTTTCTTGCTTCGCATCAATTAAAAAATATCGGAAAAACATTTAATTAACATCATATGAACGCATTTCATACAAGTCTTCATGCTTTGTAATTTTTCAGTTTTTGCTAATTCACTGCATTTGTTAACTCAAAAGCAACAAATTAAACACTTTATGTAAACCTTCTGCCAGGTTAATACTCCACTTAATCCATATTGGTTCATGATTCAAATAAAGCAATTACTAAGCCAATACTGGCAATACGTGAACCAGCCTTTTGTCAGAATGGAAAATAAATCAATAAATACATATACTTAAGATTAAATTAGAAATAATACACTAATGAGAGACGATAAGAGGAAAGTTGAGATGTGTAATAAAATCGGGCACTTGCACCAATCTGCCTCATATTCAGGCATAAATTCAACAAACGAATTAAGTGCAACGACACGAATAAAGCCAGAGTGTTCTGCTCAGTATTATAAAAATAATGGCAAAATAACCTGGCTTCTTGACTAATTAATGATGAGAAACAGATTTAAGGACGCTCGCCTTCCGCCAATCTGCGATTAATATCAGCAATGACATCAGGCAAGTCAGCAACTGTATCTATTTGATAATGTGCATTACAACCATTAAAGGCTTTCCGTACTTTTTCTCTCGCAACGGCCAGTTCATGCTCAGATGCGGACAAGTATTCTTGTTCAGTCAATCCAGCTTCATTACCCGACAGTAAAAGTGCGACAGTCCACATACCTGCATTATGACCTTCTTCAATGCCCGGTACTGAGTCATCAATTTTGACGCAAGCGGCCACGTTACTTACACCAAGTGCAATCACATTTTGCAGCGCCATGAACGGACCAGGACGACCGCCCGCGGCAAGATCATCGGTGGCGACCACATAATCCGGCGCGAACCCTTTTTCAGCAGCCGCTGGCAGCAATTCGTTCATCACAATTCTGGGGTAGCCCGAACATGAGCCCAGCTTGATACCCTGCTCACGGAGCCTGGCAACGACCTCTGTGGTACCCGGAATCAAGTCGGCATGCTCAGCAACTTTTGCCACCTGTAACGGCATAAACGTTTGGTAGATAGTGTCAATGTCTTCTCTGGTCATTGCTCGCCCAAACCGGCTTTCCCAGCGGGCGGCAACATCAGGTAATTCACCCACCGCCTTGATATGATCCCACTTCCCTAGCCCCATGGGTACGCGGGCTTCTGCCAGTGAAATATCAAAATTGTATTCTCGTTTGAATGCTTCAACAAAAATGGTGGTTGGCGCGAAGGATCCGAAGTCTACAACCGTTCCCGCCCAGTCAAAAATTACCGCTTCTACTTGTGTATTCATCTTCAGTTTCTCGTTCATTTCTTGGCCCGTCGCTTCAGGCTCTGACTCAATGGTTAATTAACACGCTTGCACACAGACTCAATGGCGTCTTCCAGCCAGTCCAAGGCCAGCGCCAGCTCTTCTCTGGCAATAATCAAAGGCGGGCTGAGTTGTAATACATTCCCCTGAGAAACTTTAAAGCTCAGCCCGCGCTCCAGACAGTGGTACATCACCTGCTCTGCCGCGTTATAGGCCCGCACTTTTGTTTCCCTGTCTTCAACCA
Organism: Photobacterium sp. WH77; assembly: GCF_022014395.1. Classification (NCBI taxonomy): domain Bacteria; kingdom Pseudomonadati; phylum Pseudomonadota; class Gammaproteobacteria; order Vibrionales; family Vibrionaceae; genus Photobacterium; species Photobacterium sp. WH77. The sequence goes on from NZ_JAKLTE010000009.1 coordinate 53,694, forward strand.
GCTCAATGCCCCACAGCAGACCAATACCGCGAATATCGCCTATGATCGGCAAGCGTGCCTTCATGGCCTCCAGCCTCTCTGCCATGTAGACCGCATCGCGGCGAACCTTCTGCAGTAACTGCTGCTGTTCGATTACCCGGATGGTGGCTAACGCTGCCGCGCAGCCTATCGGGCTCTTCTCGTGGGTATAATGACCCAGCGAAATCTGGGTCGCCGAGTTGTACTTGTCTTTGGTCAGCATAGCTGCCATTGGCACAACACCGCCGCCCAGCCCTTTGCCGATACAGAGGATATCCGGTTCAATGCCGAATGCCTGATGCGTGAACCAGTGGCCGCTCCGGCCCATACCGTTGGGGATGTCATCGATAATCAGCAGCACATTGTGGCGATCACAAATCTCCCGGACGCGCTGCCAATAGGCTCGGCTGGGCACCTGAACATCGGTATTACGCACCCCTTCTGCGATGAATGCTCCGATCCCGCCCTCTTTTTCAATCACGTATTCCAGATAATCGGCGTAATGCACATCTGAGCCATCGTCACGCGGGAAAGCGCCCCGATAGCGAACGGGCGGCGGGATACGTTCAACCCCGGCCATGAGCGGCCCCATGCCTTCGCGAAAGCAGGCTTCACCCCCCACAGAGATCGCATCCAGCGATGCACCGTGAAACGCATCCCAGAGTGAAACCACTTTGGGATTGCCTGTGATATAGCGAGCCAGCTTCAGTGCCATGCCCACCACGGATGTGCCTCCCGGCGCGAACAGCACACGGTTCAGCTCACCGCCGGCAATGCGGGTCAGTTCGCGGGCGCAGTCGACGGCTGTCTGGTGCGTGAAGCGCCGGGGGGCGAAAGGCAGTTTGGCTAACTGGGTCTGGATAGCAGCCAATACTTCCGGGTGGCCGTAGCCCAGCTGATGGACATTATTGCCATGAAAATCCATATACCGTTTGCCGGCCACATCGGTCAGATAGATCCCCTCAGCACTTTCCAGGGCATCCAGACAAGGTGTCGACATGGCCTGATGTAAAAAATACTGACTGTCTTCCTCCAGCAGGGTTTGGGTTTGCCTGTCAGAGAGACTCTCTATCCACCGGACACGCGCAGACGATGTATTGGTATCTCCCTCACAAGCCAGCGCACGCTGGCTGAGGTCAGTCTGGCGGGACGTCATGCCTGCTCTCCGGCCGTTTCCGTTTCACTGGCCCAGAACACAGACACGTTAATGGCCTCCAGCAGGCGCTGAATGTCACTCGGATGAACATCACCTATGTTGCCAATACGGAAGCAGTCTGCATCAGAGACTTTGCCCGGGTATATCACGAATCCTTTGCTTTTCAGGCAGTCATAGAAGCGCTTAAAGTCATATAGCGATGATTGCGGAGAATGAAAAGACGTAATAATGGGTGAGTGCAGTGCTGTATCGAGCAGGCTTTCAAAACCCAGCCGTGACATACCTGCCACCAGAGTTTGCTGATTGGTGCGGTACCGCTGAAAGCGCGCTTCAATGCCCCCTTCCTGTTCCAGTTCCGTCAGCGCCTGAGCAAACGCCCGCACTGTATGAGTCGGAGATGTAAACCGCCATTTGCCATGGTTGTTTTCCATACACTGCCACTGATCATACAGGTCCAGCGACACTGAACGCGCACGTCCGTGGCAGGCTTCCAGTAATGAACGGCGCGCAATCACAAAACCAAATCCTGGAACTCCCTGAATACACTTGTTCGCTGAGCTGATCAGAAAATCGATGCCCAGTTCACCGATATCCATAGGGATGCCGCCGAAACTCGACATGGCATCCAGGATCATCACTTTGCCGGCCGTTTTTACTGTTTCGCACACCGCTGGCAACGGATTCAGCATGCCTGTGGTTGTTTCACAGTGCACCATAGCCACATGAGTGATGGCGGGATCGGCAGCCAGCAAACGTTCCAGTTCGTTAACGTCAGGCTGGGTCATTTCACCTAAAGACCAGTTCAGGTGCGGGATATTCAGGCAATTGGCAATCTGTGCAATACGGGCACCGTAAGCACCATTGTTGATCACCAGCAACTTACCCTCTGGGGGAATCACAGAGCCTAAAGTGGCTTCCACAGAGGCGGTACCGCTGCCCTGCATAAGCACGCTGGTGTAGCCGTCGTGCGCGGTGGCCAGAGCGACCAGCTGCTGGCGAATGTGCTGAACCACGCCCACATTGTAGTCATCATCCCAGGTGCACCAGTCTTTCAGCATAGCTTCTCGCACAGTCTGTGTTGTCGTCAGCGGGCCAGGAGTAAGCAGTAGATATTGATTGTCGGAGTTTGCCATTTGTTGATCTCTTTGGACTATACCAGATTACGAAATCACTATAGCGATGGTGAACCGATGCTGTAAATGCGCCAGAGCCAGTCTTCATAAAAGTTTAATAATGGCAATGTTCGCCGATTTTCAACACAAATTTGCGCTGAATCACGATCACACAGTCCTCATGAAACTGACATCTGGCAATCATCGAACTGTCATAAATGGCACCTAGCATCTTCCGTGTCGAACCAATCTGGTACATACCACATTTACTTTTTTAGGAAGGACATATGAAAAAGACATGGCTTGTTGCACCACTGACGGCAATGATGGCACTGAGCAGCACCCACGCTTTCGCTTCACAGGAACTGACGGTATACACAGCGTTCGAAACGGACATGCTGGCGAAATTCAAAACCGGATTTGAAAAAGCAAACCCGGACATCAAGATCAAATGGGTACGGGATTCCACCGGCATCATGACGGCCAAGCTGCTGGCCGAAAAAGGTAACCCACGTGCAGATGTTGTATGGGGTCTGGCCGGTTCTTCTATGGCACTGCTGAAAGAAGAAGGTGTACTGAAACCTTATCAGCCAAAAGAACTGAGCAAAATCCACAGCAATCTTATCGACCCGCAAGCCAACCCGGCCTGGTTTGGTAACGATGCCTTCTTTAATGCGGTCTGTTTCAATGAAAAAGTGGCCGAGCAACTGGGACTGAGCAAGCCGGCCACCTGGGATGACCTGCTCAAACCAGAATACAAAGGCCATATCGCCATGCCAAACCCAGCCTCATCCGGCACAGGTTACATGCAGGTCTCTGCCTGGCTGCAAACCATGGGTGAGCAAAAAGGCTGGGATTATATGACCAGCCTGGATCAGAACATTGCTCATTACACTCACTCAGGTTCCAAGCCTTGCGTTCAGGCCGGTATGGGTGAAGTCGCTATTGGTATCTCGATGGCAATTCGTGGTGCCAAGCTGAAATCTCAGGGTGCCCCTATCGACATTATCCTGCCTGAAGGTGGCGTAGGCTGGGAAGCGGAAGCCGTTGGCCTGGTCAACACCCAGTCTGATGCCGCAAAGCGTCTGGTTGACTGGTCTTTATCTAAAGATGCCAACCAGCTGTATAACGAGTTCTACCCGGTTGTCGGTCATAAAGACGTGAACAAACCCGTGAAAAACTACCCGAATGTTCAGCAGGCGATGGTGAAAATGGACTTCTCTAAAATGGCAGTCAGCCGTGAAGATGTGCTGAAAACCTGGTCGGATAAATTCGACGCGAAATCTGAACCACGCTCTTAACCGCACCCAATCCTATATCAAGGCAACCGCACGGGTTGCCTTTTTCATTTATCGGGCAGAACCGACTCGGCTGTCTTCTTATCGTCAAGCTTCTGTCATCGAACTGTCATTCATTAGAACTACATTTGGTATATACCAAATAGAGAAATGACTTTGCTATGGAAACTTACCTGAAAATCTCACAAGTCGGTAAACAGTTTGGTCAGTTTACTGCGCTGAACAACATTTCACTGGATATCAACAAAGGCGAATTTGTCTGTTTTCTTGGCCCTTCCGGCTGCGGAAAAACCACCTTGCTGCGTGCCATAGCCGGACTGGATCTGGCCAGCTATGGCACAATTGAACAGGCGGGACGTGACATCACCTATCTGCCGCCGGAAAAACGGGACTTTGGTATTGTTTTTCAGTCCTACGCCCTGTTTCCGAATCTGACTGTGTATGAAAACCTGAGCCTTGGATTGCGCAATCAGGGGAAATCTGTGGCAGAAACAGACAGTATCGTCAGCCAGTGGCTGGAAACCATTGCCCTGCCGACCGCCGGTAATAAATACCCAAGCCAGTTATCCGGCGGACAACAGCAACGGGTAGCACTGGCCCGTGCCTTATCATTATCACCAGGATTGTTACTGCTTGATGAACCGCTTTCGGCCCTTGATGCAAAAGTGCGTTCTCATTTACGCGAAGAGATCCGCCGCTTACAACGCAAGCTGGGTATTACGACCATTATGGTGACGCACGATCAGGAAGAAGCGCTCGCGATGGCCGACCGTATCGTGGTCATGAATCACGGCTGTATTGAACAGGTCGGCACCCCACAGGAAATCTATCAGAACCCGAGTTCCCGTTTTGTCGCTGAATTTGTCGGTCAGATGAATTTCTTACCAGCCTCTGTGGTGAGCGAGCAGCAAATGCGAATCGGTGAAAGTCTGCTGCCGCTTCCGGCCGCTCAATTCCAGCGCGGCGAGCAGGTCGAGTTAGGTCTCAGACCGGAAGATCTGCATTTTCTGCCCGCCGGTGAGAAGAGTGACAGCAGCGTGCTGGTACGGATAGACGAACTGGAATTTCAGGGCACTTTCATGCGTGCCGACTGCCAGCTCCAGGGCGCGCATCAGCTGCCGACGATCAAGGTGGATGTCCCTATCCGGGAGACACGTAACCTTGGCCTGAGCCGTGGCCATTATCTGCAGTTGCACATTGCCGATAAGCATACCCATATCTACCGCCAAAGCCGATAAGCAGGACGTCACCATGACTCAACTGACCCGACCGCTTCCTACGTCAAAATCCGGTCTTTTACAATCCATCACTCGTCTGCGCCATCACTTTAGTCGTGACAACGTCACTCTGGCCGTGCTCTTAGTGATATTTAGCGCACTGATGGCGGCTTTTATCGTCGCGCCACTACTTGCCATGCTGCAAAAAAGTGTACAGAACGCTGAGGGCGACTTTGTCGGCCTGGCCAATTTTGCCACCTACTTTGCATCACCTGCCCTGTGGCAGTCATTGCAAAATACCGTGGTAATCGGTGTGGTTGTCACTGTCATTGTTGGCCTGCTGGCTTTTGGTTTTGCCTTTGCCTTAACCCGCAGCTGTATGCCATTCAAAGGCGTCTTTACCGTCATCGGTTCTGCCCCCATTCTGGCGCCATCACTGTTACCTGCCATCAGTCTGATCTATCTGTTCGGTAATCAGGGCATCGCCAAAGAGATGCTGTTCGGCCACAGTATATACGGCCCCATCGGCATTGCGATTGGTCTGGTATTATGGACCTTCCCTCATGCTTTGATGATCATCAGTACATCGCTGAAAACATCCGATGCCAGGCTCTACGAAGCTGCTAAAGCGCTCAATACATCCAGTGTGCGCACTTTCTTTCTGGTTACTTTGCCGGGGGCGAAATACGGCCTGATCAGCGCCTTGATCGTGGTATTTACCCTGGTTGTCTGCGACTTTGGTGTCCCTAAAGTCATTGGCGGTCAATACAATGTGTTGGCAACAGACATTTTCAAACAAGTAGTCGGGCAGCAAAACTTCGCTATGGGTGCCGTAACGTCCGTCATGCTGTTACTGCCCGCTTTGCTGGCCTTTGCCGGCGATCGCTGGGTGCAGAAAAAACAGCAGAACCTGTTCGATGCCCGTTCAGTCGCTTACCAGCCAGAGCCAAACCGCCTCCGTGACGGCGCATGTTTGCTGTTCTGCTCGCTGATCTCACTGGCGATTCTGAGTGTCATTGCCATGGCGGTGTACGGCTCTCTGGTCACATTCTGGCCATGGAACACGGCATTGAGTCTGAACAACTATAACTTTACTGAATTCAGTACCTACGGCTGGGCACCGTATTTCAGTTCACTGAAACTGGCTGGAATGGTCGCACTGGCAGGGACACTGGTGATTTTTACCTGCGCCTACTGCATTGAAAAAGGGCAAAGTTTCGCCCCACTGCGTAACCTGCTGCAAATGCTGGCGATTCTGCCGATGGCTGTACCGGGTATGGTATTAGGGCTGGGCTACATCTTTTTCTTCAACCACAGCGACAATCCGCTGTCCTGGATTTACGGCACACTGACCATACTGGTGGTCAATACCATTACTCACTACTACACAGTCGGCCATATGACCGCAGTGACAGCGCTGAAACAGTTGCCGGGCGAAATCGAAGCGATCTCTGCATCGCTCAACATTCCTCAGTTCAAGACGTTCCTGAAAGTCACTGTCCCTGTGTGTACCCCAGCCATTTTAGAGATTGCGACCTACCTGTTTGTGAATGCGATGACCACCACATCGGCCATTGTTTTTCTGTATGCCTCAGACACCATGCCTGCATCCGTGTCTGTCCTGAATATGGACGATGCCGGTCAAACCGGTCCTGCCGCCGCGATGGCGGTTATGATCCTGCTGACTGCGGCTGCAGTGAAACTCATGCATCTTGGTGCAAACTGTCTGAGTGATAAATACACCCAAGCCTGGCGTAACCGCTGATGACTCTGTGAAAACAGACTTTATAATAGCTAACCAATTGAACCCTGGTCGGCAACGGGAAGGATTAACGTGCAATATTTAAGAATCATGGAAGCCATCAACGAACAGATTGATGCCGGGCTTCTGGCAGGCGGGCACAAACTGCCTGCTGAACGTAAGCTGGCGGAGTCTTTCAACACCACACGCGTCACTCTGCGTGAGTCGCTGGCCTTGCTCGAAGCCGAAGGTAAGCTGTATCGGGAAGATCGCCGCGGCTGGTTTGTCTCACCGGTACCGCTTTTGTACGATCCGACGTACACCACGGATTTTCCGGCCATGGCCAAAGCACAAGGTCGCGAAGCGCGTTCTGAGCTGCTCTCCGCCAAGCGTGTGCCTGCCAGCCGGCGCGCCGCCTCGCTGCTGAATGTCAAACCACTGACCGAAGTGTACCGCATTGACCGGCTGCGATTTCTTGATAATCGTCCGGTCGTGGTGGTCACAAATTTTATCTCACCCTCCCATTTCCCTGATTTGTTCGAGCACAATATTATCGACTCGCTCACGACTACGTACCGTGAGCAATACGGCGTGATTTATTCCAAAACCCGGTTCCGGGTTCGCTCTACATCCCTGATGGCGGAAACCGCCCATCATCTCAGGGCAACATCTGGCACACCCGCCATGTTTGTCGAACGGGTAAACTACGACCAGAGCGGCAACCTGATTGACTGCGATTTAGAATACTGGCGCCACGACGCAATTTTGATTGAGTCGACGGCGACGATTTAACGGGTTATCCGCCAGTGCGCTACGCCCTCTTTAGCTAACAAAAAATGGCGCCTGAAAAGGCGCCATGACAATCGTTCTTTCCGTCACCTAAAAGCCGCTTCAGGGATGGAAAATCAGTGAATGATCTGCTGCAGGAAATTTTGCGTGCGGTCAAACTGCGGGTTACTGAAGAACGCCTCCGGGGCATTCTGCTCAATAATTTCACCTGCATCCATGAAGATCACACGATCCGCCACTTCGCGGGCAAAGCCCATTTCATGCGTCACACAGAGCATGGTCATGCCGTCTTCTGCCAGCTCAACCATCACATCCAATACCTCGCGAACCATTTCCGGATCAAGGGCTGACGTCGGCTCATCGAACAGCATGATTTGCGGCTCCATACACAATGAGCGGGCAATCGCCACACGCTGCTGCTGACCACCGGACAGCTGGCCCGGAAACTTATGTGCCTGCTCGGCAATCCGCACCCGCTCCAGGTACTTCATTGCCAGGGCTTCAGCTTCTTGCTGCGACTTTTTCTTCACCCACATCTGCGCCAGCGTACAGTTTTCCAGCACACTCAGATGGGGAAACAAGTTAAAGTGCTGAAAACACATACCGACTTCGCGACGCACCAGCTCGATATTTTTCAGATCGTCCTTCAGCTCTGTCCCGGCGACAACGATGTCGCCGCGCTGGTGTTCTTCCAGATGGTTGATACAGCGAATCATGGTCGATTTACCCGAGCCGGAAGGCCCGCAGATCACAATTTTTTCGCCCTGTTCCACTTCCAGATTAATGTTTTTCAACACATGGAACTCGCCATACCACTTGTTGACATCTTTCAGACGGATGACAGGTTCTTTGTCCGAACTCTGGTTCACTTTTTCAATCATAGACATCCTAACTTCCTTGTAATTGATCAATGCCCGGTATGGAGTTTGTTTTCCAGATAAAGGCTATAACGTGACATTCCAAAGCACATCACCCAGAAAATGAAGGCCGCAAATAAATAACTTTCTGTTGAGAAGCCGAGCCAGGCCGGATCACTGTTCGCCGACTGAGCGATGCCCAGTACATCAAACATACCGATAATCAGCACCAGGCTGGTATCTTTGAGCAAGGCAATAAAGGTATTGACGATCGACGGAATACTGACTTTCAGCGCCTGGGGCAGAATAACTAAACGCATCATTTTCCAGTAGCCCAAACCCAGCGCTTCCGCCGCTTCGTACTGCCCTTTAGAAATAGACTGTAAACCGCCCCTTATCGCTTCGGCCATGTAGGCCGAGTTAAAGAGCACCACACCAATCAGCGCACGCAGTAATTTGTCAATTTCCGTGCCGCCAGAAAGGAACAAGGGCAGCATGACAGACGCCATGAAAAGGACGGTAATTAATGGCACGCCACGCCAGAACTCGATATACACAGTACTTATGCTGCGGATAACCGGCATGTCTGAGCGTCGCCCGAGCGCCAGCAATACACCAAAAGGCAGAGAAGCGAGTATGCCTGTCAGCGCGATAATCAGAGTGACCATCAGCCCGCCCCACTGGTGCGTCTCGACAGTTTCCAGGCCGAATGTACCGCCGTGTAACAGCATGGCTGACAAAACAGGAAACGGGATCAGGGTGATCAGTAACGCCCATTTTTTATAGGGGATACGATCCACCAGCAACCACAGGATTAACCCTGCTGTGGCTGCAAAAAACACCACAGGTCGCCAGATCTCCGATTCCGGATAAAAACCAAACATGAACTGTTCGAACCGTGCCTGAATAAATACCCAGCACGCGCCTTCCCGGGTACAGGCGTCACGGGTTGAGCCAATAAAATCCGCATCCAGTACGGCCCACTGGAGAACCTGTTCAGCCCAGGTAACAACCAGCCAGAGCAGCCCCAGTGTGACCACTGTATTGACCGGACCGGCAAACAGGTTTTTGCGTAACCAGCCGCCCACACCCGTTAACTTTGCCGGCGGGGTTTCTGAAGGCGTAAAATCAAATGTTTTCATCATGCTACCTCTTACTACCTTTCCACCAGCGCAATCTTGCGGTTATACATATTCATCAAAAGTGACGTCAGTAAACTCAGCGCAAGATACACTGCCATTGTCATCGCAATAATTTCAATGGCCTGCCCTGTCTGATTCAGGGTCGTACCGGCAAACACAGACACCAGATCCGGGTAGCCTATCGCCATGGCAAGCGAAGAGTTTTTAACCAGATTCAGGTACTGGCTGGTCAGAGGCGGCACAATGACACGCAATGCCTGCGGGATAACAATCAACCTGAGCGTATGCGAACTTTTCAGCCCCAGCGAGTGCGCTGCTTCCGTCTGTCCATGACTGACAGCCATAATCCCCGAACGAACAATTTCAGCAATAAAAGAAGCGGTATAAATACTCAATGCAACCAGTAAAGCAAACAGCTCAGGCATAACAGAAATACCGCCACGAAAGTTAAAACCTTTCAGCTCGGGATATTCCAGTGACACAGGCTGACCCGACACAAAATACGTCAGCACAGGCAAGACCAGCAGCATGCCAAGGGAATAGCGCCAGGTCGGACGCTGCTCCCCCGTGGCCTTCTGATGCCGGCTGGCCCGGATATGAACAACGACACCCGCAATCACACTGATTACGACAGCAGCGAGTACCATCCAGGCGCCTTGCTCATAAACAGGTGCTGGCACATACAAACCGCGCACATTCAGGAACGCGGCTTCACCCAATGACAATGATTGTCTTGGCGAAGGTAAGGCACGCAGAACAACGAAATACCAGAAAAGAATTTGCAGCAATAGCGGCACATTTCGGAACACTTCGATATACACAGCAGCCAGGCGGCTTAACAACCAGTTTTTTGATAAGCGGGCAATGCCAATAACGAAACCCAGCGTTGTTGCCAGCACTATGCCAAGAATACCGACCAATGCTGTATTCAGTAATCCAACAATAAAAGTCCGGCCATAGCTATATGTCTCATCATATTCAATGAGCGACATGCCAATACCGAAACCAGCGGTTTGATCCAAAAAATCAAAACCGGTTGCGATTCCCCTTTGCGCTAAATTATCCAGCGCATTACTGACAACGGTATATAAAAATAACCCGACGGCCAGAATTAGCAGCGACTGGAAAAAAACGGCACGAGCACCCGGATGATAAATTAAAGAACGGAGGTTCAAGGAAGGTGTTTCAGAAACGGCGGCGTTTTTTTCGCCCGTCGTTCCATTCTTTTTGTCTTTTTCGGTGACAGCATCGAATTCAACTTCACTCAGTGCCATACAACTACCCTGTTAAGCAAATGGATTTTCATCTTTTCATGATTCATTTCAATGAAAAGCTGTTCCAATCAGGCGGGGAAATATCCCCGCCACGTATTGAATATTAACCGGTAATTAACGCACAGGTGGCGCGTACATGATGCCGCCGTCTTTCCAGAGGGCATTCAGACCACGGGCAATTTTCAATGGCGAGCCGGCACCAACATTTCGCTCAAAGCTGTCGCCATAGTTACCCACTTGCTTGATAACCTGATAAGACCAATCGTCAGCAAGACTCAGGCCGGCACCTTTCGGACCATCCAGACCTAAAATACGGCGTACGTTTGGATCGGTCGATTTCAGTTTGGCATCAACATTGCTCTGATTAATACCGTACTCTTCGGCATTCACCATCACGCTCAGTGTCCACTTCACTATGTTAAACCACTTGTCATCACCCTGACGTACTACCGGACCTAACGGTTCCTTTGAAATCACTTCAGGCAACACAACCGCTGACGATGGGTTGGCCAGTTTGATACGCAGTGAATACAGCTGAGACTGATCTGAGGTCAGCACATCACAACGCCCTGCTTCGAATCCTTTTACCGTTTGATCTGAAGTATCAAAAACGACGGGCTTAAAGCTCATGTCGTTAGTGCGGAAGTAATCGGCCAGATTCAGCTCTGTTGTGGTACCAGACTGAATACAGACTGACGCACCATCCAGCTCTTTCGCAGACTTCACTCCTAAATCTTTACTGACCATAAAACCTTGGCCGTCGTAATAGTTCACGCCGACAAAATTCAGCCCCAGGGCCGTGTCACGTTGCAGTGTCCATGTTGTATTACGGGACAGCACATCCACTTCGCCAGATTGCAGCGCGGTAAAACGCTCTTTGGCCGTTAACGGGATATATTGCACTTTACTGGCATCTTTCAGAACTGCAGATGCAACGGCACGACAGAATTCAACATCAATACCTTCCCAGTTCCCTTTGGCGTCGGTATTTGAAAAACCTGGCAGCCCAGTGCTGACACCGCACTTAAGCACACCGGCTTGTTTTACTTTATCTAATGTTTCAGATCCTGAAGCCATTTCGGCATGAGCGCTTGCAGAAATACCTGCCAGCATCAGAGATGAAGCAATTAAAGAAGCTGAAAAAAGGTTTCTTTTGTTTTTCATAAAGACTTCCTGTCTGTTGTGTTGACTAACCTGAATGGTTATTTGTGCTGTTTTAATATTTGTAAATCGCACTCACATGTTTCAGTTGCATATGACTACGATCCCATTCTTTATGCTGTGTTATGCATAAATAACCGCACTAACTCAGCATTTTCATACGATAGGTAATCTATCGCATCCTTATTTAACATTCTTATAGCATTTGACATGCCAAAACACCGACAAGATCTCATTCAACTTCATTTGGGTTTATTATCTGAACATTGATTAAAAAGGCAGGATAAAAAGCCGCAAAAGCAACAAAAGTAAAGATGATAAAAATATTAATAATTTTGATATTTTCAAAGCGCACTTTAATTGTGCATGGACTGCACATTTTGCGTATAAACAATGATTTTGACTTGCACAATAACAGGGCATCCACTACTGATATTTCACCAAATATGCTCATGAATTAACATTATTCCCTTTTTCATTTCTTCATTGCAGCGATCATTGAGCATAGTGTGACAGGTGAAACTGAACTGGTCGGGTTCTTTACATAGTCAAACACAGGCATAATTCATTGTGTTTTTATTTTGACGGATACCTGATCAATGCGTTCATCGCCGGTTAATTCTCACTCAGATTATTTAAAATCAGGCAGCTTAATTTTATTCTTTAGCCTGGGTCTTGGCTTCATCGCAGACTACCTGTTTAACCTGACACTCAGTCAGGCACTTTCCAGTCATGAATACGGCGATTACAAAGTCGCTTATGCCTTTGCTACTTTAACCAGTATGATCATCTTATTAGGCGGTGATCGGGTTGCTCCACGAGTGCTGTCCGGCGCCATCGAGAATAAAGACCGCCACTATATCGTCTCTTTTCTTCTTTTCTATGGCGGCATCGCCATGCTGTTTTCAGCCTTCGTCATACTGGCCACTTACTTAGGTGGGGTACTGCATCTGGGAAAAACGGATGTGCTGGGCCATCACCCGCTGATGATAATCACATTTGTCATCCCCCTGATTGCCATTGGCGCTCTGTTTAGCCGTGTACTGCAATCGGCAAAATTGCTGGCAGCTTCTAACCTGCCCTGGCGGATTGCACTGCCTGCGATTAAAACCTGTCTCTTGTTACTGCTAATGTCGGCGATTAGCGAGGTGGAGTATTGGCATGTCATTGTGACCGGAGGCTTCACCGTTGCCGCTATCGTGATCTGGCAATGGCATAAAATCCGTCAATTGGACTTGATAAGTGCTGACCACTATCGCGCAAATGTCCTTGAAAAACGCAGGCTGTTAAGTCTGTCCGTTCCTATGATGCTCGCCATGTTGGTGACCATGGCTTTAAATCAAATTGACCTTTTTATGCTGGAAATTCTGGCCGATGAACAAGATGTCGGACACTTTGCAGCAGCGGCCACCACAGCCCACTTATTGCCTGTGGCCCAGGTCACGATTGCTGGTTTATTTCTTCCGCTTATTGGCCCGGCGCTCGATGACTGCCCTGACAGCGCCAAAGCCCTGTTCCTGCAGGCACAACGCCTCATTGTTATTGTGACTGTTATACTGACTGCCGCTGTGCTGGCTGTTGGGCCATGGTTATTAACCTTCTTTGGCGATGATTTCGCGCAGGCGGCGCTCTCGCTCAATGTGCTGACAGCCGCATACAGTGTCTGGGCCATGAGTGCTTTCGCCTCAACCTGGCTGCAATACAACGGTAAAGGCCGGCAAGTCATGATTATCGGCGTGCTTACCCTGCTGACAGACACGCTGGCGAATCTGTGGCTCATCCCTGAATTGGGCATGACAGGGGCAGCCATGGCAACATGTCTGGCAATGTTTGTTGCCTCTGCTCTGACCTGGCATCAATTGATCGCGATGCATACAGGAAAATCTCCGCTTCAGATCCCGCGTTAAATCAGGATCAAAAAAAGAGCGCAACCAGACTGGCTGCGCTCAAAACTGCAGGAGCTAAACAGAACTTTCGTTACAGATTAACCGTTATCGCTTTTGACGTAATGCCACCATCATTATCGATAATTTTGATTGTGACTTCATGCTGACCATAGCTCGGGAAAATCGAAGTAAACACACGACCTCGTTTCACCTTGCCATTCGGCAACGTCCACTCGGTATCCACGATACGGCCATCACTGTCTGTGCTGGTTGACCACATAGTGACCCAGCGACCCAGATGAATATATTTCGCGCTTGCTTCAGGCAAGGCATTCGGTGTCTCGACAGTGACTGTGTAACTAAAGGTATCGGTCGCCCCTTTGTCATCGGTTACCGTTAAGCTGACCGGATAACTGCCAGCTTGCTGATATTGCCAGACTGGCGCTTCTTCACTGCTGGTTTGGCCGTTGCCGAAATCCCATTGGTAGGCTGTAATCTGACCATCAGGATCTACACTCAGGTTATTCGCTGATACCGTCAGGCCATCAACATTCAGCTCAAAACTCGCGGTTGGCAACTCATTGTGCGACGCAGCTTTAGATAAGCGCACCACGCCAAACTCGTTGTTCGGGCCTTGCTCGACAACATCAATCATCAGGCCAAATTCAGTCAGCTTGCGACCTGAATCCGGGGCCATCGGAGAGCTGTAATCTTCCGCATCAGAGAAGTAGGCATTACCAATCAGGCTGCTGTCTTCCAGCACATCCCCGCTGCTGTTTACCAAACGCAACGGCGCCTGATCCTGCAATGAGAATGCTGCGTCGCGTACCTGGAACCGCGTCTGTGCCGCCTGGCCAGAGCCAGTCCAAACCAGCGCATTCTGATCCGCATCAACAACGCCTAACCAGCCTTCACCGGGGTGTTTGCCTACCCAGTTGTCCGTCATCGACTCATCGACATACCAAACAATCAAACCAGGCTCAAAGGTCATGATCTGGCCCATGCGTTTGATATTTGCCAGGCCTTCATCGACACCTGTATGGCTACGCCATTGCAGCAGGTAATAATGCGCGGCATCGTGGTAGCCATCAGACAACTTGTAGCCTGCAAAGGCAAAGCTTGAGCCGGATTCGCCATTGTCAATCGCGGTAACAGCGCCATCTACATCCAGAACCATATTGTCCAGATACAGACCATCCATCGCCAGACCGCCGTCTGTCACATAATCAAAGCTCAGCGAAATTTCCTGACCGGCATAAGCCGTCAAATCAAACTCAGCATCAATCCAGCCATTTGAATCACCGCCAATCGCTGGTGCCAGACCTGTGTTATACGGATCATCCATGGAAGTGACATTGCCGCTGATTGGCTTGCCATTAACCAGAACACGGGCAAAATCGTAGTCTTTTTCTATCTGATACCAAGCTTTGAATTTCAGTGTCGCTTTTGCGCCCGCAGGAACAGTCAGTTTGCGAGTCATGCTGTTACGCAGATCATCGCCTTTGCCCGAATGGAACGAGTACTGGCCTTCGAACGGTTTCAGTGTCTCTATGCGTTTATTTGGCAGTGAGACTTTCACCATGTTAGGTTTTTTGGTGTCTGTCGTCTGGAACAGGGTAAAGTCACGCGGGGCATTTTCCAGCTCGCTGATAGCAACCTGCTGATCATTAACCCACTGTCCGCCAATAGACTGCTGCAAGAATTGCTTCGCCCAGGAGCTGAACGCAGTAGGCTGCGTGCCGCCTATCTTACCGGCCCAGCTGCCCGAGGACATGATGGACCAATAAGAAACAGGTTCGCCCTGCCCGGTATATTGGGTGTCGTACTCGTCCGGCAGTCCAAGATCGTGGCCGTATTCGTGGGCACACACACCTGCTGCTGCATCAATAGGCTGAACCGTGTAATCGTAGGCAGCATACTGGCCGTTAAAGCGTCCCGGCACTGTACTCTTGGTGCCTGCCAGCACGTGATACTGGCCAAGGTTGAAGCGGTGCGACCAGATTGCGTTTGCGCCCAGCACACCGCCGCCAGCTTCTTCGCCGACAGAAGAGTGGAATATCATCAGGTGATCGATCACGCCATCAGGTTCACGATAATTACCGTCACCATCGTAATCGTAGCGGTCTTCTACATCGTAGTCGGCCAGGTTAATCGTCGGATCCTGCGCCAATTGGTTCAGGGCTTCACGCACCAGTTCCTGTGCATTCAGATCGTTATCCGTTGTGGGTGAATTACCACCATAAAAAGCCGCATTTTTCGATGCGCGATACCAACCGGCAGCCTGTCCCATTACCGAGTAGGAATCTCCGGACTCCGCCTCGTAAAACTGACGCATTGAAATCAGGTTTTCACCGTTTGGTCCGGTATATCCGGCCCCTGAAAACAGCAGATCCTGATAATGGCCCGGTTCATAGCTGTCATACAGCATCTCTGTATGGTCTTTCGTCAGGCGGTTGTCATTCCATGGCAGATCAGGGAAATCAATTAACAATGCCAGCACTTTATCTGTTCGCTTCTGGCCAACATCCAGTGCAAAAATATTGGCACGCTGGTTGCCTTTATTTTTCTGAATCGCCTTTAGCACTTTGGCTCTTTTTTCTAAGGCCTGTTTACCAAATTGCGCATCCCCTTTAAAACCTGAACGTATTTTATTATCCAGATATTTATCCAGTGCGTGACGCTTCTGCTCCTCTGAAGCATCCGCTTCAACAACACCATTTCTTACCAGCATTTCAATGAGTTTATCTTCATTAACAACGCCCATATCAGCGGGTGTATGCGCATAGCCACTACCACTAAATAAAGTGAACATTGCTGAAGCCAGCAATGTTTTCTTCATATGTTTCATTTACTGTCCTTATTTATTATTTCCATCGTGAAGCTGTCAAAACCCCGGCTGAGCACATTGTGCTCAGCGGTTAACAACATTATTTAATGCGTTATTATTCTGGTGAAATACACGTTTTTTTGGTGTCGTCCAAAGTGTCTGGTTGCCCGGTTGTGTCATTGGCTTTTTGCTTTTTATCTTTCATCGTAGCTTTACGATGTAAGTAAATTCGCAATGCTTCCTGTTTTTCCGTGTATGAGAGCCCTTTGCAAATAATGCCCTGCTCTTCTAATGCACGAAGTAATCGCTCATCGTCCGGCTGAACCTGAGCAAGGGATATCTGTGGACAAACCCACAAAATGATGAATAACCATGCACGTTTCACGACTGACCTCAACACATGTAAACAATGTGTAACAAACTATATGCAACGATATTGCCCATCAATATGCCAAAACGGTCTGTTTGGCTGAGCATCACAACTTAAACATAAACAGTAAACTATCTATAATGAACCAATCATTGAAATATCAACTATTTAGTCAAAACAGGAGCATAAATAGCTAACATATCTATCACTAAGTAAAGATCACTTTGAACTAAAGTTCCTTTCGTTCGAGCAACAATCACCTTCATTCTTATATCGTTATAATAAAAACCACCAATACAGGTCGGATCAGTATGCATTTATATTCTGAAATATTGTGTAACTATTTTGTGTGATTTATTTGACGCGCGTCGAGAAAATGCTTCTATTACTATCAATAAGCGAAAAATGAATGAATACCAGTGAATTACGCTGCCATTTTAATTAAGTACTTAGCTAACAAAGAATATTTAAGGTATGTACTAAGCCGCGACTCAACATGAATAAAAAACGGCGGCGATAAAGTGTACATCGCGGTAAAAGAAAATATTAGAGAACGTTTATGTTTCGAACAAAAAGGAATCAGCCTCACCCTGAACAGATAAGGGCTGATTAACAGAAGAGATTAACGATCGACAATTGAGCCGATCGGCAGGACAAATTTAAACGACTCATGGTGAAAGCCGGCATTCACATAAAAAGCATGAGTGTCCTCTCGTGTCACTGAACTGGTGACTTCAATACAAACACAGTCACGCTCCACCGCGTTGATTCTGGCATATTCAAGCAACTCTGAGCCTATCCCCTTATTTCGGTGTTGAGCATCAACCACCAAAGCAGTGATACGGGCATACCGCGCAGCCGAAGGAAAATAGTCAAAAAAGATCAGCGACATCACCGCCACTAACTGATCGTTTATTTCAGCTACCGTTATCAGTTCAGAATCGGAATCCGCAAGATAAATCATCTTCTCGAGGCGCGCCGGCTCGGCGTCATAACCTAGCTGGGCCATCAAACGCGTGAGCGCAGGTGTATCGGCAAGCGTTGCAGGACGGATGTAAAGCTGAGGTGAATGCATGAAGAAATCCTTTCAATGAAGTGAGAACTCGGACTCGGTTTTTCATACCTTACCCCAGTTCCCACATCATCGTCATGCCGTTCCAGATGAAAGGTTTATTGCCAATGCTTGTGTAACGCTTTCGCTAAAGCTTTGTTCTGTGTCATGAGGATACTCTGAGGATTGTCCTTAACAATATTCTGCTTTAACAACGTGACCCCAGCCTTTGATGCATCCGTATCCAAAATCATTGTATTGTTATTGCTGAACTGAATCGTGAGGGTCTGGAAACTCTCATTTGGATCGGATGTAAAACCCCACTCCGCTTCATAGGCGTCCGCCCCCATCGGATTGATCGACACATGGGTGGCAGAAAGAAAGACGAGCTCATTGAGTTCAGGCACCGGAGGCTCTTCTTCTTTTGCATCTGGTCCGGCAGCATCTCTCAGGAGATACCAGATTTTCCCCGTAAAATCCTCTTGGGCCAGATCAGTGCTCCCGTTCATATAATCCGCCTCGGATTGCCAGAACGTCAGAAACTTCTTCGAAGGATCATGATAGACATAACCCAAAGCGATATCCGGGGAAACATACACAAAGTCGATCTTCGTTTCTGGCTGAGAAGCCAGGGTCACGGATGTACCTGAAACCTGGTAATCCGTACCCGCCTGAATGTAACCAATATCGCTGCTGGTAATTTTTCCATCCGTAAATGTGAGCTTATGTGGGATATCAATTGAAGCATTGAGCCACTCCAGAAATTTCACGCCACCGTTTCCTTCCAGGAAGGGCTGGATACCTTTCACACGGTCGGAGCGACTGAACTGCCCGCTTTTTTTATCCAGCGTTAAAGTGACGGCATCAAAATCAGCGTGATTGTTTTCCAGCTCCTGAACTTTGTTTTTCAGGTTCTGAATCCAGATTTTCTGCCCTTCCAGATCATTTTCAGACAGGGTTGCACCGAGCATCGCATTCATCGTCCGCGCATACAAATGGACTTTCTTGGCATCAGGATTCGACGATTTTAAAGCCACATAATCCTGATTGAGCAGACTGGCATCCAGATTCAGACTGGCCGCATAATCGGCAAGGCTTAGATCGTTTAAATAAGCCAGAGTCGAAAAAGGGGTCAGGATTGTCTGACCGGCAGGCGCATAGAGTTCCGCATCCTGCCAGACAAAACCTGGATGATCGCTGTCTGAAGATTCACCGGCAATTACTCTGGCAATCAACGGGTACTGGCTGTCACTTGCAGAAATGGTGATTTGACCGTTGCCATTGGTTTTTGCGGTTAACAGTTCGCCTGTATTACAGTGCGCATTGCGATTTCGGTCGACACACAGTTGTGCATTCGACAAATAACCGTCGATCACCTGAACAGTGACCTTGCCGTCGAGATCCTTACCATTGTCATCGTTATTGCCAGAGTCCGAACCACCACACCCCGATAAAATAGCTGTTGTCACCGCAACAGCAAAAAGCGATTTCCTCATGCGCGCCCCTCAAAAATAAAAACTGAACAAATATAAAACAATATTCACATAGGTTATGAATTTTCAACGCAATATGTCCACATGCGCACAACCACAATGTGCGTGTAATCGAATACACAAATTGAGAAGTGAATCGCAATATCAGGAAAAACAGAAGGGAAATTCAGATATAAAAACGGGAGCCTGCTGGCTCCCGCAATATTATTCTCTTTGGATCTTTACATTAAGCTTGTGCCGGTTTTGCGTTGGCTGGCACGTCGGTAGTGTCTGCCACCACTTGACCTTCAGCACCATGCATCCAACGAATCAGCTGATTTGAGAAAACAACCAGAATCAAACCGGACGCTGCTGCTGTCACAGCAATACCACCGAAGATGGCTAGTGGGCCCGCTTCACCTACATGTGCGCCAATCATACCGGCAACATAGTTAGCAACCGCATTAAAGCCAAACCATACACCCATCATCAGGGAAGCCAGACGTAACGGTGCCAGCTTAGTCATCATAGACAGACCAATTGGCGACAGGCACAGCTCACCCATGGTGTGGAAGAAATAAGCTGCGACAATCCACAACATAGAGGTCTTGGCCGTCATATCGCCACCCTGCTGCATTACGGCACCAACCATGCACACAAAGCCAATCGCCAGCAGGAAGAGTGCAATGGCAAACTTGATTGGAGAGCTTGGCTCTTTAGGCCCCATTTTTACCCACAATGCAGCCAGCAGCGGTGCCATTGTGATGATAAAGAATGGGTTCAGAGACTGGAACCAGGCTGTGGGTACTTCAAAGCTGCCAATCATACGGTCGGCATATTCCTGAGTGTAAATACTCATCAGACCGCCCGCCTGCTCGAAACCGGCCCAGAATACAACCACGAACAGCCCCATGATCATAATCACTTTCAGGCGATCAATTTCCTTTTTCGTCAAAGGTTGTTTCTTACCGTTGTCAGACATGGCAGCAGCTCGCTTCGCAGCGGGTATTTTACCTATGTTACCCAACAGCTTTTCAGCAAACAGCATTTGGGTGACAAGGCTGAATAGCATACCAATACCTGCAGCCAGGAAACCAGCTTTCCAACCAAAAGCCGTGGACGCTGAACCCGCGACAATACCTGCCAGTAAGGCCCCCAGGTTAATGCCCATGTAGAAAATGGTGAAGGCACCGTCACGGCGGTGATCGCCTTCAGAATACAAATCACCCACCATAGTCGAAATGTTTGGCTTAAACAGACCGTTACCAATAATCAACAGTGCCAGGCCGAGATAAAAAGCTGTTGTGGCGTTCGGGTCAACCAGAGAATGTGGCAGTGCAAGAGTGAACTGCCCTAAAGCCATCAGAACACCACCAATGATAATAGAGCGGCGTTGCCCTAAGAAATTGTCGGCGATCCAACCACCGATCAACGGTGTGATATAAATCAGACCGGTATAGATACCATAGAGACTGAGTGCGTCCTCCGTTGACCAGCCAAGACCACCGCTCACTGTTTTATCGGTAAGATACAGCACCAGAATGGCGCGCATTGCATAGTACGAAAAACGTTCCCAAAGCTCGGTACCAAACAGCAGGAACAAGCCTTTAGGGTGTCCCATCAGGGTCCCATTTCCTTTATTGCTCATAATTATTCTCTTCGTTGAGGTAGCTATGTATCCATAAATGCGGTTCAATTTATAAATTACAAACTAAAACACTGCAAATTTTAACAATATCAGAACAAAATACGAACAACGCAAGTCGTTGATTTTTATAACAACCAAATATCCAGTCGAAAATGGAAATTTACTTTTCACTGACACGACAAATAAACTGTCCATAAAAACACAACAACAAAGAATTAAATGCCAACAGGACATAAAAATTCAGAATTTAACGTTAAATTACAGGGATATTAATGATTATTACATTTGGAGCTGACCGAGTGGTCAAAAACCAGCCACGTTAATACCCAAGGTGTGAATACATTTTTGCAACAGGGTGAATAAAAAAAGCAGGCTTATCCACCTGCTTGGTGTTGCATTCTGAACGGGTGACGTACTTTAGCTCTTATCAGCTTTACCGGCTGATTGAGCAAACCTTGAGAGTTGTGTATCCAGCCAGTTCGGCGTTTGGTTCTCATCTTCCGCGCTTTCTTTTCGTCGTATCGCGTTTCTGACCAGAATGGCCCCCAGCCAGCGAATCGGCTCGGGTGGGAAAGCGCCTTTAGGTCCCGACACTAAGCCAGACCGTGCCCAGTCATTGTCTTCTTCAAGTACCAGGGAGGAGAGGATCTGTCCCCCCATCCAGCTCTGTACTACCCCATTGCCGGAATAGCCCAAACCATACACAACAGAAGGGTTGTCCGCTAAACGTCCAAAAAACGGCATGCCAGTGGCAGAGCGGTCAGAGGCACCTGTCCAGGTCATCGCCAGTGGAACAGACTGCATTGCAGGGAAAAATCGCCGAAAAGCGGTGCGAAGAATCGCTTGGTAACGACTTGGCTGATCAAAAACCGCACTCACTTTATTACCAAAAGAAAAATAGTTGCCACCTTTGCCGAGCATCAACCGGCCATCCGGCGTTGTACGGTAATAGTGAACAAAGGTTCGGCCATCGATCACGGACTTACCGTCGCGTAAACCCAGATTTTTCAGGTGTTCAGGGGCAGGCTCAGTAATCAACATATCAGACGAGACCAGCACCACACTGTGTTTAAATTCAGGGAATAAAGATGGCATCCAGGCATTTAACGCCAGTACCACTTTATCTGCCCGAATATTCCCGCCGGGAGTTGTGATCCGAACCGGAGTTTGCTGCCGATCGATCGCCGTCATAGGCGTGTGTTCAAAAATGGTCACGCCCATTTCCTCTGCAACACGCTTGAGACCTCTGACAAGCAATCCGGGCTGAACTGTCCCTGCCGCTGATGAAAAATGGCCTTCGAGATGAACATCGGATCCCGATTCTGATTGTACCTTTTCCTTCGTCCATGGCTGCCAGGCATTGATCGACTGTTTGTCCAGCGCCGCCAAAACCGGATCCATTGCCCCTATTTGTGCTCTGTTTGATGCCGTATATAAGGTGCCATCTAACCGGATCTGCGCCTCAATGCCATGCGCTTTACAAAACGCCTCTATGTCATAGACCGCCGCTTCAGAGGCCTTCACCAATCGAATTGCTTCTGCTTCACCGTACAGTTTTTTTAAGGTCAGATACTTGGTTGACCAGGTCAGCATACAACCCCCATTGCGACCCGATGCCCCGCTGCCGCAGAGATCTTTTTCAATCACCAGGATATCCAGAGACGGCTGTTTCATTTTCAGCTGAATTGCCGTCCACAGCCCGGTGAACCCGCCACCCACTATGCAGACATCGGTTGTTGTGTCTGTCTCTAATTTCCTGGGGCGAAGATCAGGTTCGTTTTCCAGTGCTTCTTTAAACCAAAATGAGCTGTACTGTGTCGATTGCATTGCGTCACCAAGTGGTATAGACCAAAATTGCGTATACTCTACGCAAGCTGCCTGCCCAGGCTCAATAGCCAGCAGTGCATTGACACAGAAAATTCATCTTAGGCGGGAGCTACGCTATGACATAGCGTCTGCACAGAATGGCAGTAAGCCAATGGCTATGATTTGATTGTGTTCGTTGTCGGGGAAAACACGAAAGACTTCATGCCTTCCCCGCTCTGCGCTGATATTACTGCTAAAACATCATCTCCAGAAAATGTGGTTAAGGTTTTGTCTGGTCAACGGGTTAGCGCAGTCGTTATCAGCGATAGTTCATCATGGCGATGTAGTCATGTTCTTGCGGTACTGTGGAATCATCATCATAGCCATAAATATCGTCACGAACCTGCAGTTTACCTTGCTCATCAAGCCAGGCGGTGCGGTAAATAAAATCCACCGCCAGTGTTTTTCGCAGATTGATCGTCGCTGGGTTGCGTTTTCGCAATAAATTATCATAGGTTGCACTTTGTCCTGCCCGCTGCCTTTCCAGCAGGAAGTAGGCTAAGTCGTGCGCCTTCTCCACCCTGACACAACCCGAGCTGAAGTTCCTTTTACTTTTGTTAAACAAACGCTTAACTGGCGTATCGTGCAAATAAATCGAAAAATCATTCGGCATCATGAATTTCACCTGCCCAAGTGCATTACCAGGGCCGGGTCTTTGCTGAAATTCGTAAGGAAAATTACGGGCCGACACCGTACTCCAGTCAATTTGTGCGGGGTCAATCGACTGCGCATCACTCCATCCCGACACCATCCGCATGTTATGACGCGCCAGATAATCAGGAGATCGTTTCATGCTGGGTATGACATCTTCTTCCTTGATAGTTTCAGGGACATTCCAGGTTGGATTCACCACCATGTGATTGATAGCAGAAGAGAATAAATAGGTTGGCCGGCTGCTTCTGCCCACAATGACTTTCGATTCAAATACCACATTTTCATCATCCAGAACCCGCAACATGAATTCCGGAATATTCACCTGAAGCACCTCACCCTGACCATGTCGCTGCAGAACACGGTTACGCTGTAGATTCAGGGCCAGAAGCTGGGCAACCTGTTCGTACGAACGCGCCATATTCTGCGCGGTTTCAGGGCCAATAACGCCATCATCTGTCAGGCCATGACGCTGCTGGAACTGCCGGATGGCCTGATGAAGTACACCGGTATTGGTGAGTCGGTTTACTGCTGACTCACCGGTTGCCTGCTCCATCTTCATGACATTGGCATAATCCTGATCCGACAAGTCACCATAAGTATTGAGCATGCGTGCAAGCTTGTCACCGTTAGGTATTTCAGCGCCAAATTTAATGGCCGGGCGTCCCGACAGATACACACCATGCGGCTGAGCCTGTTCAAGCGCGCGCATTTCGGCAACCAGCGCGTCAAAGTGCTTGTCTGTCGGACGCAGTCGTTGCAGTGAGGTTAGAGTCAGTGGCACAGTGATCATAGGAGCTGACGCAAGGTGTTGAGCATCCAGGGTAAAGTTGGCAGGCCGATAGAGCGCACTCGGATCATTGAGCATCTGGTTAACGGTGGACTGGTAGACCATCAGGGTATCTGTCGCCAGAAGATCCAGACCGCGTTGATCATCGCGCTGCGATAGCTGTTGCAGTTCCTGAACTCGCTGCAATAAACCCGGCACCCTATGGGTTTCAGCCAGTGCTGTTAACTGCAGCAGTAATTCATCCACCAAAGCCGGATCACGCCAGAGGGGCATAAAATCATGACTGGCGTAAAGGTTTTGCAACGCTGTTGGGAAACACAACGGGTCAGTCTGGCCCGGACAAAGCTGGCGAGTGCTCAGAACGGAAACCGATTCCAACCCGTGCCTGCCGAGCTGAGGGACAGTCAGCGAGGCAGAAATAATCGAACTCTGAGCAGGAACCAGCCTTATCACGCCTTCTTCTGCCGCCAGCGAATACGCGGACATCAGCACTGCCGCAGCCAGTCCGGCTGTTCCTTTCACGAAACCAGAGACCGCAACATCCATTGCCTGTCGTGTCACTTTGCCGCTGTTGAAATTGAGCATAGCCTGACAACCCCACTTTACGTTCTTTGTTATTCGCACTAAAAGTCAGTAGTGGTTAACTCACTTTTATCCGGCTTTTCTTAGCCTAAGTTTATCCAAGCCACCAGCTGTAAAGTGTTCAACATTTAATAATCGCTAATATTAACGTTAGCTATACAGTAAAGTACCTGTGCAGTAATGATTGACGTTATATTCACTATTTTTAATATCAATTACGTAATTTTGTCTTGCAGATATGTAATCGGTGCCATAAAAAAAGCCAATACAGACAGTTAGCTGTATTGGCTTTTTTTACGACGGCAGGCTGGGTGGCAAAAAGCGGTTAACGCAGTCCGTGAAGGAACTCTGCACGGGTCGCAGGTATGCGTTTAAAAATACCGCCGAGTGCGGTTGTTGTTGTCTCGCTGGTTTGATCCATCACACCACGGGCTTTTACACAGTAGTGCGTGGCATCAATTCTCACTGCGACATCATCGCTTTCCAACAAAGTTTGTAGCGCAACTAAGATTTGCTGCGTCATACGTTCCTGCACCTGCGGACGCTGAGCAAAGAAACGCACAATGCGATTAATCTTCGACAAGCCGATAATTTTTCCGCGCGGAATATAAGCCACCGTTGCTTTACCATCTATGGTTACAAGGTGATGCTCACAAGTGCTGGTCAGGGTGATCTCTTTTACCCGCACCATTTCATCACAGTTCATTTTGTTATCAATGACAGTGATTTTCGGAAAGTTGCCGTAATCCAGACCGGAGAAAATTTCGTCTACATACATTTTCGCGATACGTTTTGGGGTATCCATCAAGCTATCATCGGTGAGATCCAGAGATAATAATCCCAGAATTTCGCGCATGTGGAATTCAATACGTTCTTTCTTCTCGGCATTGCCAACCAAGTCGGTTGTCATCGGGGTTTCCAGTCCACGGGCTTCTAACGCCTGACGGACTTTCAATGCTGATTCGCTTAATGTTGTCATTTTCTCCTCCAACTGACTGAGGCTGATGATCGAACAACACTGCCTTGCCAGTAAAACTGAGCCCGAAGGATACCCCCATTTAGCAACAATTACACCTCGTATTTGCTGGGGGAATTAGTTCCGACGAGTTTTTTTTGTCATAATAGTCAGCAATTAAGCATAACGAATGAAGGATTAGCAAATGGACTCGTGTGATGCGCCGGGCTTGATGCCGGTAGAAACAGCCATTGAGAAAATGCTGTCAGTGGTCAAACCTATCAGCAAAACCAATAGATTACCTTTGGCAGAAACACTGGGGCTGGTACTGGCAGAGGATGTGACCTCCCCGATTAACGTCCCGCCCTTTGCCAATTCCGCCATGGATGGCTACGCCCTTCAGCGTGCTGATTTAGACAAAACAGACACCCTGACTCTGGCCGGTCAGTCGTTTGCAGGTAGCCCTTTCGACGGTGCATGCCAATCAGGCCAGTGCATCCGTATTATGACAGGCGCAGAGCTACCTGCTGGGACAGATACCGTGATCATGCAGGAAGAGACAGAGGCGCTTGGTGACCAAATCCGCTTTCTGGCTACACCTCAGGCAGGAGACAATGTCCGCCCGATTGGCGATGACATTCAACTCGGCGAAGTTGTTGTTGCCAAAGGCCACAGGCTTTCAGCGCGAGAACTCCCGCTGATCGCTTCACTGGGCATTGCCAGCTTACCTGTGTTTGAACGTCCTAAAATCGCTTTCTTTTCCACCGGTGACGAGCTGCGCCCGCTCGGCGAACCGCTGGCCGCCGGCCAGATTTACGACAGCAACCGTTACGGAATTCGGGCGCTGCTGGATAAATTCGGCTGCGAGGTGCTGGATCTGGGGATTATTCCTGACGATCCCGCCCAGTTGGACGCGGCTTTTGCGAAAGCCACCAGCACAGCGGATGTGTTAATCACCTCAGGTGGCGTCAGTGTTGGTGAAGCGGATTACACAAAAGATATCCTCACCCAGCAAGGCGAAGTCGGTTTTTGGAAGATAGCCATGAAACCAGGCAAGCCTTTTGCCTTCGGCAAGGTCAACGACTGCTGGTTTTGCGGTTTGCCGGGGAACCCGGTGTCAGCCATGCTCACCCTGTATCAGATGGTTCAGCCTGTCCTTGCCCAGTTGGCGGGCCAGAGTCAGTATCAGGCTCCCCAGCGCTTACCGGCCATTGCCAGTACCGTGTTTAAAAAACGCCCTGGCCGTACCGACTTCCAGCGCGGCATTTATCAGGTGAACGACAAAGGGCAAATTGAAGTGGCCACAACAGGCAATCAGGGGTCAGGCGCATTCAGCTCCATGCATCAGGCCAACTGCCTGGTCATTCTGGAACAAGAGCGCGGCAAAGTGCAGCCGGGTGAAACTGTCACGATTGAACCGTTTAACGCCAGTATGTATTAAATGATGACCGAGCAGGAGCCAGTAATGGAAGAGTTATCTGATCAAGAAATGCTGCGTTACAATCGGCAGATCATTTTGCGTCAGTTCGACTTTGAGGGCCAGGAAGCCTTAAAAGCGGCGCACATACTGATCCTTGGTGCCGGAGGGTTAGGTTGTGCCGCGAGCCAGTATCTGGCTGCGGCCGGCGCCGGCGTGCTGACCCTGATTGATGACGATAAGGTTGAGCTCTCCAATCTGCAACGTCAGGTGCTCCACCACGACGCGACTGTGGGTATGCTGAAAGTCGACTCCGCCAAACAGGCACTTGAGCGGATGAATCCGCACTGTTCTATTCGCACCATTGGCGAGCGGCTGGATGATGCGGCCCTGCTCACCCTGATAAAACAGCACACGCTGGTTGTCGACTGCAGCGATAACCTGCCGACCCGAAACCAGTTGAACCGTTTATGCTACCAGACTCAAACCCCTCTGGTTTCCGGCGCGGCAATACGCATGGAAGGCCAGGTCAGTGTCTTCACCTATCAGAACGATCAGCCTTGCTATGCCTGCCTCAGCAGCCTGTTCGGCGAACAAAACCTGACCTGTGTTGAAGCCGGTGTGATGTCACCTCTGGTCGGTATCATCGGTGCGGTGCAGGCGATGGAAGCCATCAAAGTGATAGCGGCTATGGGCAAACCGCTCACAGGTAAAATTCTGCTGCTGGACGCCATGACTATGCACTGGCAGGAAATGAAGCTAATGAAGCAGGCGAACTGTCCGGTTTGCGGGAGTAACGAATAACACGAGTAAAAAGAGCCTGACTGAGATCAGGCTCTTTGCTTAAGGCTCTTTAGTCAATCTTACAGAACGTTTCGTCGCATCACTTCATGATGTACAAATCACGGGTGTAGCGGTTTGCCGATGCATTAGTCGTTGAATACCCGCCGACTTTTGGCGACTTGATAACTGTCTTGGTATAAAAATACACAGGGATTGCCGGCATATCTTCAGCAAAAATACGTTCCGCTTCCTGATAGAAGTGATTACGCTCTTTATCTGATTTCGCCGCTAAAGCGTCTGCCATTGCTTTGTCGTAGGCTTGATTGGCCCAGCGCGAATAGTTCATGCCCTTGCTTTCAAAGTACGACAAAAAGGTTGATGCTTCGTTATAGTCACCTACCCAGGCATAACGCGCCAGACTAAAGTCTTTCTGAGCCAGTTTCTGCAGGAAGGTTTTCCATTCCTGGTTCGCCAGATCCACTTCTACCGGCAGGCTTTGCTTCCACATCGACAGCATCGCCAGCGCCAGTTTTTTGTGCGATTCATTGGTGTTATATACCAGCTCAAATTTCAGCGGGTTATCTTTCGAATAGCCTGCTTCTTTCAACAATTCCTGCGCTTTTTGGTTACGTTCCTTCTGAGACAGCGAAGCCCAGGGCAATTCCGGCGCATCAAAACCCGCCACGGCAGGCGGTGTCACACCGTAGGCTGGGATCTGCCCCTGCCCCAGAATAAACTGAGTCACCACATCACGATCGATCGCATAAGCCAGTGCTTTACGGACGCGGACATCATCAAATGGCTTCTTATCTAAGTTGAACAGATAGTAATAGGTCGCCAGCGATGGCATGGTCAGCAGCTCATCAGGACGCTCTTGCTTGATGTGCTTATACTGTTCGAGCGGAAATGTCGCCGTGATGTCAATTTCACCGGTACGGTAACGGTTATACTCTGCCGTCTGATTTTCAATCGCCAGATAGGCGGCTTTGTTAATCACCGTTTTAGCATCATTCCAGTATGCCGGGTTACGTACCAGATCAATGCGCTCGTTCACTACCCAGTTGGTCAGAGTGTACGCACCTGAGCTGACGATATGATCCGGATTGGTCCAGTTATCACCATACTTTTCAACCGCTTTACGGTAGACAGGAAACGTTGATGGATGTGAGAGCATTTTGACAAAATAAGGGGTTGGCTGAGTCAGACTAAACTGAACGGTGTTGTCGTCCAGAGCCTTGACACCCAGAGTCTCTTTGTCTTTTTTGCCATCAGTGATGTCTACAGCATTCACAATATTCGCTGTACCCAGATACCACGAATAAGGCGCTGCGGATGCCGGATCGGCATTGCGCTTAAAGCTGTATTCCACATCGTGCGCCGTTAATGGTTCACCGTTAGACCACTGAAGCCCGTCACGAAGATGGAAAGTCACGGTTTTGCCATCAGCAGAGATGTCCCAGTGCGAGGCCAGGGCAGGAATAATATTGCCTTCCTTATCTTCAGACACTAAACCGTCGAACAAATCGCTGATCACTTTGCTGCTTGAGTCATCTGTGGTCATGGTGGGATCTAAGGTTGGCACCTCACCGCCCAGACTCCAGACAATTTCCTGTTTCTCTGCCAGCGTCACACCCGCAGGCACATCGGCTGCGTAAGCCGCGCCAGACATCAGCAGCGAAATACCTGCAGCCAATGCTTTCACTTTCATTCCTTGCATGTTTATTCCTTGTCAATTGTAGTGTGTTGTCAGGTTGGATAAGCCTTGGATGGGACCTAACAGTTTTTTACTCACAATCAATGACTATAAATGGCTCAATGCTGTAACCATTCAGGTATATAAACATACGCTCATATTGAGCAAGAGAGAATAACAGCGGTCACAAAAAAGCCGGTGAGTTTCACCGGCTTATGTCAGAATTGCAGCACTTTCAGTTATCGTTGAGACGGATACCATCCCTTTCGATGATGATCAGGCCTTTCTTGTATAAGCTGCCAATGGTTTTTTTGAACGTTGCTTTACTGGTTCTGAACGCTTTGAAGATATCATCGGGTGCTGACTTATCGCTCAAAGGCAGAAAGCCCCCCTGCCGCTCCAGCGTTGTCAGGATTTTATCCGCCAGATCGTCCACTTTCGCTTTGCCTGCTTTTTGTAACGACAGGTTGATCTTGCCATCGGGGCGAATTTCTTTGATATAGGCTTTCAGTTTCTTACCGACAAACAACTTACCAAACGCTTCTGTCTTAAAGAAAAGTCCCCAGTGCAAATCTTCGATCACCGCTTTGTAACCCAGCTCAGTCGTTTCCGCGATTAAGACTTTCACTTCATCGCCCACTTGATACGGTGCCGGTGTTTTATCCAGAAAACGGTTCAGTTTAGTCGAGCCAACTATACGGCCGGACGCTTTGTCGGTATAGATTCGCACCAGAATATTCTGACCGACTTCCAGGCGGCGTCGCTGCTCACTGAACGGTACCAGCAGATCTTTATCCAGCCCCCAGTCAACAAAGGCGCCGACACCAGAAATGCCGACTATCTTCAGCAGCGCAAAGTCACCGACTTGCGCCAGCGGTGTTTTCGTCGTCGCAATAATGTCATCTTCAGAATCAAAATAGACGAACACCTCCAGATTATCCCCCAGAGATGTGCCTTCAGGCACAGACGATTTCGGCAGCAAAATATTGCCAAAATCCTCGCCACCATCCAGAAACACGCCAAAATCTACAATTTTTACGACTTCCAACGTGTTGTACTGACCAACTTTAATCATAAATATGTCACTCTCAGGGTAAACTATTCCAGCGGTTATCCGCCTCAATCTCCGGTCAGCAGCATTTCTGACACAAAACTAACGCTGAACGGGAGAAAGCTCGCTATTTTGAAACGCGCATTATACGTGATGTTGATTCAGGCTGCCTGACCAAAATAGGCGTATCTGACCAAAATTTCTGCTGTCGAGCCATAACTCGTTGTCTGGTAGTGCTATTTCACATGAGTTTACACTAAAATTCTAACAGCAACTGAATCCGGCAAACCCACACCACAGAACCTTCAGAGAGGAACCGACTTAAAGTGATCACCGTTGAAAAGAAAGATGGCCATAACCTGAAAATGTCGCATGTCATCCATGAGGCAAAAAATCGTCAGCTTGATGTATTTCTTTTCATTCCCGGTGAACTTGGCCTGAACGCCAATATCATGTCTGAAGACGAGTTCTACCATAATGTCATTCACGGTAAGCGAACTTACTTCAGTGATGTTCATCATCTTCCACTGGTACACAGTCGCCTCGCCAGTCGTGGTAATTTGCCATCCGGTCAGTATCGCTTGAGCCTGAGTTTGTTTGCTTACCAGTTTGCGGTGGCACTGGAAGAAACCGTCCATCAACTACTTGATGAAAAAACAGAGCGAACCACAGAGGAACTGGAAGAAGTCGCCAGTGTTTCGGCAGGGATTCTCAAGCGTTTGCGCCGGAATGTGCCGAGTGATGAAGAACTGCTCAAGTATTACCAAAACATAGATAACTATTTGTCCTGGTTTACAGAACAGCGTTTCCTTTCGTTGGTCGCCCACCTGCCAAGAGCGGAAAACTACAGCGAAATCAAAGCACTGTATCTGGATTTCTGTCAGACAGAATCCGCTCACCGTTTATCTAATAATTATAACTCTGAGCGCGCAACGGCTGATCCAACGCGCATGTCGAACAAAATGCGGTTGCTGCGACGCCTGATAGAATATCCGGTCACCATGAAAGAGAGCACGACTGTTTTGGGTAATACCACCAAAAAAGTCGTGACAGGGTTTGCGGCCGGTTTTGTGATGATCTTTGTCACCATCATGCTGATTGAGGCCCGCGGTGTACTTGGTGACATTACCGCGTCGTTTATCCTGGTGCTGTCGGTAATTTATGCCGCCCGCGAGGTGTTTAAAGACGACCTTAAGCACGCTCTCTGGCGCTGGGTACGAAAAGGCAAACCCAAGTGGCGTAAACAGTTTTTTGACAGCGACAGCAATAAACTGATTGGCCGCCAGCTGGAATGGCTGGAATACATGCGCTACGACACGCTGGATGACAACATCAAAAAAGCGCGCAAGCACAAGGTGTCGGCTAAAGAAGAAGCCATTCTGCATTACAAAAGTACCACCAGAATGTCGACGACCAAGTTTCTGACCGGGTATGAGCAAACCAAAGAATCGATTCTTTTTGATCTGCGCTTCCTGTCCACGCTGATGGAAAAAGGTTCCCAGAAGATTTACGTCATGCGTGACGGCCAGGTGGCGAGAGAATCGGTTGAAAAACGGCACCTGATTAACCTGATCACCCGTGAGAGTGACGAAGATCAGGAACCTAAAATACAGCGCTGGAAGATCATCATGAACCGTTCAAAGATCGTCGATATTGAAGCGATTGACTGATTTCCTTCACTAACTGACACGATTGTGGGCCTCTTCTATGCTTATGTTATGAGGAGGCCCACTTTCCGATGCCATTAACCCTACATTTTATGCCTTGTTTACAGGCCGTAACTTGATACGCTACCCCTCACTTTCATCTTCCTGGCGGCCATTATGCGCAAACTGACCGAATTGATTTTCAATAATACTTACAGTGAATTACCCAGTGTGTTCGGCACCCGGGTGATCCCCCAGCCGCTGGAAAATCCTTACCTGGTCAGTGTCAATCCTGCCGTCTGTGAAATGCTGGAACTGGATCCTGCCGAAGCGCAGACCCCTTTCTTTGCAGAACTGTTTACCGGCAATGAGGCACTGCACGGACTTGACCCGCTGGCCATGAAATACACAGGTCATCAGTTCGGTCAGTACAATCCGGATTTAGGCGATGGACGCGGCCTTTTGATGGGAGAAGTGATCACATCACAAGGCAACAAGTGGGACATTCATCTGAAAGGCTCCGGGCAAACCCCTTATTCCCGCATGGGAGACGGACGCGCAGTGTTACGCTCCAGCATCCGTGAATATCTGGCCAGTGCGGCCATGAAAGGCCTGGGTATCCGAACCACGCATGCACTGGCCGTGTTAGCCAGCGACACCCCTGTTTACCGGGAAAAAGCAGAACCGGGCGCCACACTGATCCGTGTCGCAGAAAGCCACCTGCGTTTCGGCCACTTTGAATACCTGTTTTATACCCAGCAGCACACGGAGCTGAAGCTGCTGGCGGATTATCTGATCAAGCATCATTTCGCTGATCTACTCACCCATGCCACACCGTATGCGGCCATGTTCCAGCGCATCGTCGATCTGACAGCCACCTTAATCGCTGACTGGCAAGCCGTTGGTTTTGCTCACGGTGTGATGAATACCGACAACATGTCAGTGCTCGGACTGACATTCGACTACGGTCCTTACGGGTTCCTGGACGATTATCAGCCGGGTTATATCTGTAACCATTCAGACTATTCAGGCCGCTACGCGTTTAACCAGCAACCGTCCATTGCACTGTGGAATTTATCCGCGCTTGGCTATGCATTAACCCCGCTTCTCGACAAAGAAGAGATTGATGCCGCACTGCACAGCTACCAGTCACGGCTTCAACAGGAATACAGCATCCGGATGCGCAATAAATTGGGCATTATGGAACGCCATGAAGAAGACAGCGCCCTGTTCAGTGAGATGTTTGAGCTGCTCGCCAATCAGGCAATAGATTACACCCTGTTCTTCAGAACGCTGACTGACATTCCAGCCGGAAACCTGACTGACAGCAGCCACCTGTTTTCGGATCTGGTTAACGATCCTGCGCCCCTGCAAGCCTGGCTTAACACTTACGCGAAGCGACTGACACTCGAGCAGAACAACGATGCCGATCGCTTAGCGTTAATGCGGCTGCATAATCCTAAATACATACTGCGGAACTATTTAGCCCAGCAAGCCATTGAGCAGGCGGAAAGTGGTGACTATGCCATGGTTGAGAATCTGCTTAACGTTCTGGCCAACCCATATGACGATCACCCTGGCTATGAGCAGCTGGCGGTGAAACCACCGCAATGGGGAAAAGAGCTGGAAATCAGTTGCTCGTCTTAGCAAGCACTCTTTTCCGGCACGATGCCGACACGATAGAAAAGAGCGGCAAGTATAAAAAGAGCCTGAATACTCAGGCTCTTCGTAGTTATTGTGGGCTGCAGATAAGACTCGTCACTGCGTGTTCCGATAGCCAGCGCTGAAGTTTTGGCTGAACGGTGACAGAGCGTGACAGTAATTCACAAGGCTTATTCACTTCCCGGCTCTTTTTCAGAGTACGTTCAGCCAGAAATAACACTGCGTCATTATAAGGTTCGTCATAATCCAGCGTGTCATTTGCCGGGTCTATCGCCAGCGTCAGTTGTGCCAGATGATCCAGATCGATCACTACACCATCAAAGTAATGCAGAAATTTATCCGCCATCACAGCATTGGCCGGTAAATCACACATCAGATGCACCTGCAAACCTGACTTTCCGCGAAACAAACCTTGTTCTGCCAGCAAATCATGAACGGATGCCGCATCACTGTATGTCCGGACAAAAGGAATCACTATGGCTATCGGCAAATCACCGGTAACAAGGCGCAATTGCTTGATAATCTGACACTGCAGTGCAAACATTCTGGCCCACTGCGGCTGCAGGTAGCGAGCGACACCGCGCAGCCCCATCACGGGATTCTCTTCTTTCGGCATTAAATGACCGCCAATCTGCGTACTGTCGCTGGCAATCTCCCCTCCGCTGAGTCTCAGCTTCAGTACCGGTTTGGTATGTCCTGCCGCAATACGTTTCTGAGCAAATTCAGACAAATCACTGACCAGCCTGTCAACCAGAAAGCTCTCAGCATCTTTCCCGCCGGTTATCGCTGACAACGCCGCTTTCTCATCACCATTGAGTACATCCGGCTGACACACAGCGCTGAGATGAATCCCGGTTTCTGCTATTAACGCATCCAACCCTATCAAAACTGTATTGCTGGCTTCATCTGTTGACCTTGATACCAATTGCGAGCGCGTTAATGCGATTACTTTACCCGCGACAACATTGGTCGCCCACTTCTCTGCGGACATCATAGCCATCTCCCTTACACTGCTGTTTATTATCTGTTATTCAACCAAAGTAGCTCAGCATCCGAGTTACTCTGAAAGGCAAGCACCATTTTTATGCTTACAGGAAACATAACAATTCATTTTTATCCGGTGCAACCATTATTCAGGTTTTCTTCAGATCCCAGTAAATTCAGGCCATAAAGGTGATGGATATTAATCGTTTGGTTTATTCCTGCGGCCTTTTAGGCTATCTTTATCCGTCATCAATGTTACACCTGAAAAGCAGGCGCCCAAATGCCCCAAAAAACCGATGAACTTCGTACCGTCAGTCTCGGACGTATGCCTTCTCCAGACGAGGTGGAAGCCGCCCATCCGATGACAGATACCACCGCCAAGCACATCGCTCATTCCCGCCGTGAGATCGAAAACATTCTGACAGGCAAAGATAACCGCCTTCTGGTCATCGTTGGCCCATGTTCAGTCCATGATACAGAAGCCGCTCTGGACTATGCGCGTCGCCTGCTGACACTAAAAGACAAATACCAGGAAAAACTGTGCATTGTAATGCGCACCTATTTCGAAAAACCACGGACTGTCGTTGGCTGGAAGGGCCTGGTTTCCGATCCCCATCTTGATGGTAGTCTGGATTTAGTTGCCGGTTTGTACAAAGCCAGAAAACTACTGCTCGACATTAATCAGCTGGGCATGCCAACAGCGACCGAGTTCCTTGATATGATCACAGGCCAGTACATTGCGGACTTGATCAGCTGGGGAGCGATTGGCGCACGTACCACTGAATCTCAGATACACCGTGAAATGGCCTCTGCGCTTTCCTGCCCGGTAGGATTTAAAAACGGCACCGATGGTAATGTGAAAATTGCGATAGATGCGATTCGTGCCACCCGTGCACCGCACGTTTTTTGCTCCCCGGCAAAAAATGGCGAGATGACGATTTACAAAACCGCGGGCAATCCCCATGGCCACATTATTTTGCGTGGCGGAAAAATGCCAAATTATCACGCAGAAGACATTCAGGCAGCCTGTGACGCGCTGGAAGAGTTTGCGCTGCCGACTAAGCTGGTAGTCGATTTCAGCCATGGAAACTGTCAGAAGCAACATAAACGCCAGCTTGATGTGGCTGCCGACATCTGTAAACAACTGACAGATGGCAGTCGCTACATTGCCGGCATTATGGCAGAAAGCTTTATTGTTGAAGGTAATCAGTCACTGGAAAGCGGCCAGGAAAAAGGCCTGACCTATGGTCAATCCATCACCGACCCTTGCATAAGCTGGGAAGATACTGAAGAGATGCTTGCCATGCTCGCTGCTGCAGTCCAAAAACAATAAGCCAGGCCAAAAGCCATTAGTTACAATAATCTGGCGTTTTATGATATAAAAACGCCCATTAACAATGATGAGCAGGAATACACCATGCCTTCTTTTGATATTATTTCTGAAGTCGATACCGTTGAGCTGAAAAATGCGGTAGATAACAGTAACCGCGAGCTGGACACCCGCTTTGATTTCCGCAATGTAGAAGCCACTTTCAGTCTGAATAAAGAAATCGTGAAAATGTCTGCTGAAGCTGAGTTTCAGCTGCTGCAAATGCGCGATATCCTTCGCGGAAACTTAGCCAAACGCGGCGTTGATGCCCGCGCGATGGAAACCAAAGACATGGTTCACACTGGGAAAACCTATTCACAGGAAGCCATGTTTAAGCAAGGGATTGATACCCCTGTGGCTAAGCAAATAGTCAAAATGCTAAAAGATTCCAAGATCAAAGTGCAAGCCTCTATTCAGGGCGACAAAGTCCGGGTAACCGGTAAAAAGCGCGATGACCTGCAAGCTGCAATGGCGCTGGTACGAAGCTCAGAAGAGCTGGATAAACCTTTCCAGTTTGAAAACTTCCGCGACTGATTCACCGCTTTATCCATTGATTTCAGGAAGGCGATACATGCCTTCCTGATCAGCCACAGAGTCAACATCAACACTTTTTACACCACTCCAATTAAGTTGTAGTGCATTATCACAACTTCTCAGCAAGCCTCTGACTCCTTCACTGATTCCTATTGCTTGCTATCACAGTTTGTCATTTCATCTCACGACAAAACTGTCATAAGCGATACCTTAATTTGCAGTACATTTTTTCGGTCAACTGACCGGCTTTTACTGCACTTAAGGAACCAACAATGAATAACAGACACATACTGCAAAGGACGCTGAAGACAGTCCTGATCAGCAGTGCTTTACTCTCTGCCAGCGTCATGGCCACGGCGAATTACAACCCCGATGGCGTTTATAGCGTGGGTGAACAAGTCATCTATCAGGGAGCCACTTATCAAGCACTGCGCAGCACAGAAAACGAGGCACCCGATACGTTTCTGGGCGATGCCTGGCAACAGGTCAACGCGCAGAATGTAACGTCATCAACAACACCGACGTATCCGGCCTACCAGAGCAGTGCTGTGTATGTAGGGGGCGACCACGTTTCTTACAACAGTCAGATTTATAAAGCAAAATGGTGGACACAGGGAGAAGCACCAGACGCCACACCCGGCACAGGCGTTTGGGAGTGGGTCAGTGCAGACAACAACCCTGATCCCGGCCCCGGCCCTGATCCGGATCCAACGCCGGAACCGACACCGGCCAACGGTATCATTGGTCAGAACCCGGACGGCAGCTATATCATGAGCAAAACCTATCTGGATGCCCGTGAAGCCGAACTGACCAGCTCGCCGGAATTCGCTGCAGTGCTGGCTTCAATCAGCACACGCGACAACGCAGTTGTAGAAGCCGTTGTTCCTGGCTTGTCTACCAACCCGGATAACGTCAAACGGGTTGAAGCCTTAATCAGCGAGCAAAAATGGGATGCGCTGTTCCCGGAGCGCAACGTCGTCTATACCTACTCTAATTTTCTGAAAGCAGTCGCGAAATTCAAAGGTTTTTGTGCCACCTATACCGATGAGCGTGCAGCGCAATCAGATGCCATCTGTGCCAAATCGCTGGCCGTTATGTTCGCGCATTTCACTCAGGAAACCGGCGCCCATAACCCCCACTCTCCTTACGAAGAATGGCGGCAGGGCCTGTTCTTTGTACGCGAAGCCGGGTGTTCGGAAGAGGCCTCTTCCTGTGGCTACAACAGTGAATGTGCCGCCAGTAACTGGCAGACTGAACAGTGGCCATGCGGGACTAACCCCGACGGCAGTTATGTGAAGTATTTCGGTCGTGGTGCCAAACAACTGTCTTACCACTACAACTACGGCCCCTTCTCTGACTTTATCTTTAACGACGTTAACGTACTGCTACAAGATCCGGATCGTGTTGCTGACAGCTGGCTGAACCTAGCGTCTGCCGTGTTCTTCTTTGTGTATCCGCAGCCACCGAAACCTTCCATGCTGCATGTTATTGACGGTACATGGCAGCCAACAGCAGCAGATATTGCTGAGAAGCGCGTACCCGGCTTTGGTGTCACCACTATGATCATCAATGGCGGTATTGAATGCACGCTTGACACTGAGAAACCTCAGTCAGTCAACCGTATTAAATACTACCGTGGTCACGCTGCCGCTCTGGGTGTTGCCATTCCCGCAGACGAACAGCTGGGCTGTGCGGGTATGAAAGCGTTCAAGAAAACAGGTGACAGCACCTTTGGCCTGTACTGGGAAAATGACTGGAGCTATTACCCGGATAACCCGAGCGGCAGCAGCTTTGCCTGCCGGATTGAATCCGGGTATCAAACCGCACACACCACACTGAAAAAAGGCGATTATGCCAAGTGTATCCAGAAGTATTACGGCGTGACGATTGAGTAACACCACTCATTCCAGCAACATCAGATAAAGATTCCGGGATAATGAACAGCGTCATGCACTTATCCCGGATTTTTTCATGCAATAGCCTGAAAATGTGCAAGCTGTGACACCGATTCCCCTATCCGCTTTCTGTACCCTGATTTCTTTTTGTCTCACACCCGAGTTTGTTAGAGTGCCACTGCCTATCGTCGCAGACGGTGATCAGGCGACACCTTTTTCACAACTAACGGAAACACTGAATGACCCTGCCAGAGCGTCCATCTGACGAACAACCTGAAAACCCGCTTATCTGGCCCATTCTCAGCCTTCTGGAAAAGCAACCCGATGGATGGATGGTACATACCCTGGCGGAATCGTTGAAGCAGCAAGGTTTACTGAACACCTTAGACGAGGTTGCTGAGCAGGATCTGTTCAAGCGAAATTTTCTGCTGATGAATGCGCTATACCAGCTGCAGCAAATGCTGTTGCCCCGGCAGTGGCTGCAGGCTCAGGCAATGAACATCAAACTGATGCAAAATCAGGGTGATCAGCAGGTCGACGAGCAAGACCCGCTCAGGGAATACTATCTGGACTGGCAGAATTATAACTCTGATACCCACTCCATCCGCGATCTGCTGTCAACGTTCTGGCAAAGATATCAGCAACACATAGGCAACCTGAGTGTCACGACAAACGCCTCATGGCAACAAGATCTGGCCGTACTTGAGCTTCCCGCTGATGCCAGTCCGGCACAAATACGCAAACAATGGCGAAGGCTGGCATTGCGCTGGCACCCTGATCGCCCGGAAGGTAATACAGAGAAATTCCGACAGGCCTGTGAAGCCTGGCAGCGCATTCAAAGCCGCCTCCACAACTAACCCCAAACGCCAACTCATTCAATTTTTTCTAAGAAGCTGTTCGTCAGCCTGAACTGTTCTGTTGCCTTTGCCCGGCGTACACTTTTTTCAAACTACGCCGGAAGCTGATATTCGGAGGCAATCATGGCAATCAGACACATTCAACATATCCAGCGCTCTCACCCATCGTCAGATGGTGATGGTGTCAAAATTCAACGCGTGCATGGTTTCGACAATGCGGCATTCTCGCCTTTTCTGATGGTTGATGAGCTCAAGTCTGATCAGGCCGCTGACTATATTGGCGGGTTTCCACCTCATCCTCACCGAGGCATAGAAACACTGACTTATATGTTACACGGTCACTTCCAGCACCAAGACCACTTGGGCAACAAAGGCGAGCTGAAAGACGGTGGTGCGCAATGGATGTCGGCAGGTAAAGGGGTTATTCACAGTGAGATGCCCATCATGGCCGACGGGCAATTACATGGTTTTCAAATTTGGATAAACCTGCCCGCCAACAAAAAAATGCTGCCCGCTCAGTACCATGACTTCCAGTCTGACGTGATTACAGAGAAACAGCTAAATGAGCAGAACCTGATTCGTGTTATTGCCGGCGATCTCACCATTGACGGTGACACTCTGACAGGTCCGCTGCAAGAAACGGGTGTACCCACCACTATTGCAGACTGGCGAGCAGCAGCCGGTGAGCAATTGAACAGTTGCCTGAACCCGGATTTCCAGGCCATGCTGTATGTTTACCAGGGAGCAGTCAGCATCGAGGGACGACATGCCAAAGCCGGTGAACTGGTGATGTTAACCGCCGGTGAAGGTCTGGCAATAACGGCCGCAGAAGATACCGGGCTGCTATTGCTCTCGGGCACCCCGATTAATGAGCCAGTGGCACATTACGGCCCTTTTGTCATGAATACCATGGAAGAGATCGAGCAAGCGATTCGTGATTATCAGACCGGCCAGCTGACCGACTAGCTGATAGCCACAAGCCCTACGAAAACAGCCCGCAATGCGGGCTGTTTTTTATCTTTCGCCAATCAGTATAAACTGGCCTCGCCTTCGGGACGGGTCTTAAACCGCCGGTGCAGCCACATATACTGCTCTGGTGCCTGCATGATCATAGGTTCTACCGCGTGTTTGTTGATATAGACTGCTGCCGCATCCGGATCATTATGCGGGAAGTCTTCCAACGGTTTAAACACTCTGAGTGTATACATACCGTCATCGGTGTCGCGGACCAGGGCAATAGGTACAATGGCACAATCAGTGGCATCAACCAGTAAACTGGTTCCTACCGTCGTACACGCCTTATCAACGGCAAACAGGGGCGCAAAGGTTGAACGGCGACGACCATAATCATGATCAGGGGCATACCAGACCCGCTCCCCTTCACGCAAGGCACGGAACATCCCTTTGACATCTTTGCGATCCAGCATATAACGGTTAGAACGCACCCGGCCTTTAAACTGGAAATAATCAAAACAAGGGTTATTGTTCGGACGGTAGACACCCACACCCGGCGCTCTAAGGCCGAATGCGCGGGCTCCGACTTCCAGATTCATGGAATGAACAGCCACCAGCAGTACACCTTTCCCTTGCTTATCCAGCTCATCCAGATACTCAACACCTTCAAACCGGATGTGGCGTTTAACCCGCCATTCAGGCCAGAACCAGGCCATGCCGGTTTCAAACAAAGCCAGTCCGGCATTGTCGATATTTTTCTTAATCAACGCATCACGCTCATCCTTTGGCATATCTGGAAAGCAGAGTTCCAGATTACGCTCAATGGTATAACGACGCTTTTTGAGCAATTTGATTGCCAGCCTGCCGACACCTTTACCCATCAGAAACTGAATACGGTAAGGGAGTAAACTGATGAGTTTCATAGTGCCAATCATCAACAAGGTCGGCCAGTATCGGGGGTGAAGAAGTTCGGCCTTAAATTCCGGTGCCGTCAATTTGCTCATAACAGAGACGATTTTCCTTATTGTTTGAAGCGAAGCCTGCACTGTCATCGTCGTGGGCAGACAGGAAAAGAACAATGTATTGTATACCAGCATGGCAAGCTTGCAAGAACCACAGCACCTGGTCTGTTCACCTGGCTACTATCCCTGCAGTGCCAAACAAAGAAAAAAGAAAAGCCACCCGCAGGTGGCCAGTTGAAAATTATAATTTTAGTCTGTTGTTATTATAATTCTGAATCCCTGCACAGTATCAGCGCTTCCCCTAAGCCCTGAAGCAGTGATCACAGATACTCCCTCTTCTTCACATCACTGCATTAACATTCACGTAATACGCGCTTTGTTTCTGCTGTGTCTGGTTTCATTATTTGATTGCACTATTCGGGCCAACTTTATCCATTCATTAATTTCAATGTGTTACGGTTTTACAAAGATGACAACTTCAGACAGCTGTAAAACTCTCTGACAATAGCAACGACTGCCGGCTGCATCAAAACGCCGTTCATCCTGGCTGAAATTGGTGATACTCTGGCATCGTCAGTTAAGATGTTTAAACGGAGTTAACACGGCAGTTATGTCCATCAGTAAAACCAAATCCAGCTTTTATCGTCGCTTATATGTCGCGCACCTGATCGACCAGGGCATCGCGACAGTGCCCGCATTGCTTGAATATACGGGTATGCCGAGGCGCACAGCGCAAGACACCATTAAAAGCCTCTCCGACCTCGATATTGTGTGTGAATTCAAACAGGCAGAGGGAGAACGCCACCGAAGCGGACGGTATGAAATTCAGGAATGGGGCGCAATCAACAAACAATGGATTGCCGACAACCTCACTGACATAAAAGCAGTGCTTGATTACCCCTGATGCACTATCTGCTGCGCAAGTTATCGCAGCCTGCAACTCATAATGCGTTGCATTTTGCCTGTCTGATTTTCTGACACTCCTGTAAAGTTAATGCGAATTTCACACAGGCTCAAAAAATAGACTAAAAAGTAATGAAGGACGGTAAACTCCAGCCTCATTCAGCGATTTGAGCCTTACCACTGCCGCTCTTATCACAAGTGTATGTAACCTGTGACAGAAAAATGTCATATTGACTTGGTTGCAAAGTAACCTAAGAGACAGTTTCTCGCGAAACTAGCGCTAAAAATGGCGTGTTTACTGGCTATATTAGCAATATGTTGTGTTAATATTCGGGCCAAAATTTTTCAGCTTGTCACGGACAAAAGAGAAGATAAATATGGCTTTAGACTTTTCAAAAATGACGGTGGATTTATCCGCAATGCCAACCACTATTGATATGGCACATGGCGTACTGGCCGCTCTGATTGTTATTCTTTTACTGCTATACGTGACAAAGAAAGGCAAACCGGTAGAAGTTGAGAAAGTCGTCGAGAAAGAAGTCCAGGTTGAAAAAATTGTCGAAGTCGAAAAACCGATCGAAAAGATTGTTGAAGTAGAGAAAATTGTTGAGGTGGAATCTAAACTCAAAACCGCAACGCCTGACGCTGCGCTTCAGCTCCTGTCTCTGCTGCAAAAAGAAGCACGTTTCATCGACTTTATGCAAGAAGATCTGAAAGGCTTTGCCGATGCCGAAATTGGCGCGGCAGCCCGGGTTATTCACGAAGGCGGTAAAAAAGTGCTGGATGAATATTTCCGGTTTGCGCCAGTGCGCATTGAAGAAGAAGAAACCCGCATCACCTTACCAGAAGGCTTTAATGCCTCTGAAGTCCGCCTGACAGGCAATGTGGTGGGTAATGCGCCTTTCACTGGCACCCTCATTCACCGCGGATGGAAAGTTACAGAAATTCATTTACCTAAAATGTCAGACGGACACGACCCTCGTATCCTGTCGGC
Organism: Photobacterium sp. WH77; assembly: GCF_022014395.1. NCBI lineage: Bacteria > Pseudomonadati > Pseudomonadota > Gammaproteobacteria > Vibrionales > Vibrionaceae > Photobacterium > Photobacterium sp. WH77. The sequence continues at coordinate 97,261 of NZ_JAKLTE010000009.1, forward strand.
AGCTGAGGTTGAGCTATAATGCAAGCACATCAAGAACATAAATACAGTGTGGGTATTGACCTTGGCACCACCCACTGCGTTCTGTCTTATGTTGATTTACAACAGGACGATGCACCGGTCACTGTGATGCCAATCGCCCAGCTGACCACTCCGGGCAATGTAGAAGACAAGTCGCAATTGCCCTCTTTCATGTATCAGGCACACGAATCTGAGCTGGCACCAGGGGATACTACCCTGCCGTGGGATGCTCAGCCGAATGCGATTGTGGGTGCGATGGCTCGCCATTTAGGCAGTAAAACCCCTATCCGTTTAATCGCCAGTGCCAAAAGCTGGTTGTGCCATGGCGGCATTAACCGTCGTGATGCCTTTCTGCCGCTGAATGCGCCAGAAGAAGTGACTAAAGTTTCTCCACTGGCTGCGACCCGCGCTTATTTGTCTCACCTGGCCAGAGCCTGGGATCACAAACACCCTGATGCATCACTGTTCGATCAGGATGTTACCATTACCGTACCGGCCTCCTTCGACCCGGCGGCTCGCGATTTAACGGCAGAAGCGGCGCGCGAAGTGGGCTTCAAACACCTGACGCTGTTAGAAGAGCCACAGGCAGCGGTATACAGCTGGATCAAGAATAACGATGACACCTGGCGTGATCAGGTCAGCGTGGGCGATGTCGTCCTGGTTGTCGATATCGGTGGGGGTACCACCGACCTTTCTCTGGTCGCCGTGACGGAAGAAGACGGTAACCTGACGCTGAATCGTGTTGCTGTCGGTGATCATATTTTGCTGGGTGGCGATAACATGGATCTGGCGCTGGCTTACCGTCTGAAGGCCAAACTGGCGCAGGAAGGCAAGGCGCTGCAACCCTGGCAGATTCAAGCCATTACCCACGCTTGCCGTGATGCTAAAGAAGCCCTGCTGACAGACGATACTCTGCAGGCTGTTCCCATTGTGGTGCCAAGCCGGGGTTCCAAGCTGCTGGGTGGTACACTGCAAACCGAACTCACCCAAGCGGAGGTTCAGCAAACACTGGTAGAAGGCTTCTTCCCACAAACAGACATTGAAGAGCATCCGGTTGAAATGCAGCGCGGTGCTCTGACACAAATGGGACTGCCTTACGCACAAGATGCCGCTATTACCCGTCATATTGCCGGTTTTCTGAGTCGTCAATCCTCCGCCGTGGATGAACTTTTTGATAGCTTTGAGCAAATTCATGATGGCTTCATTCGCCCGACTGCAATTTTGTTCAACGGTGGTGTGCTGAAATCCGATCTGCTTTCTCAGCGCCTGACGTCCACCATCAATCAATGGCTGACCCAGGCCGGCAGCCCGGAAGCCAAACGCCTTCAGGGACTGGACTTGGATCTGGCTGTTGCCCACGGGGCTTCCTATTACGGCTCAGTGCGCCAGGGCAAAGGCGTTCGCATTCGCGGTGGTATTGCCAGCAGCTACTATGTGGGCATTGAAAGTGCCATGCCGGCCATTCCGGGTATGGAACCACCTGTAGAAGCGCTTTGCGTAGCGCCTTTTGGTATGGAAGAAGGCAGTCATGCAGACGTATCAGGCAGAGAATTCGGCTTGATCATTGGTCAGCCCGTGACTTTCCGATTCTTCGGTTCAACGGTTCGCCGTGAAGATGCGCCGGGGGTCCTGCTGGACTGGTGGCAACCAGAGGAGCTGGAAGAACTGCCAGCGATTCAAGTGACCCTACCGGTATCCGATGGTCGTTCTGCGGGCCAGATCGTTCCGGTTTCACTGGCGGCACGAGTGACAGAACTGGGCACCCTATGCCTGGAAGCCATTCCAACTGATGGCGGACAGAAATGGCAAGTAGAGTTTGACGTTCGGGAAAGTTAATGCTTTCTCAGATGATATTTCGACGGCGCATTCATTGCGCCGTTATTTTACCCAGCTTACCCAGTTTCAGCCACATGCTGGTTACACGGTAACATCTGAGTAAAAACAGGCACGGAGTCTTACATGTCTTCTCCCCGATATTTAGTGGGTATAGATTTAGGTACAACACATACCGTTGTCGCCTACTGCCCTGTTACTTCTGATCTTCAACATGAAGCTGTAAAGATTTTCGACATCGACCAGCTCATCGCCCCCGGTGAAGTGGCACGTAAACCCCTTTTACCCTCGTTCAGATACCATCCTACAAGCGGTGAAATAGCACCTGATCTGTGTGTTCTGCCCTGGGATAACAATCCCGTTAATGGCGACTTTCCAGAGGCGATCATAGGTGATTATGCCCGCGAATTAGGGGCCAAAGTTGAAGGCCGGCAAGTCACTAGTGCAAAAAGCTGGTTATCTCATACGGGCGTTGATCGCAATCAACCGATTCTGCCATGGGCAGCCAGCAGCGGTGTGCAAAAAGTATCGCCGGTTATTGCCAGTGCGAGTTACCTGAACCATGTCCGTCAGTGCTGGGACTATCACCATCCACAAGATAAACTTGCCCACCAGGATGTTGTTATCACCATACCCGCTTCTTTCGATGAAGGCGCCAGAGCGCTAACGATAGAAGCGGCCAGACTGGCCGGGCTAAGCCATATGGTATTGCTCGAAGAACCACAGGCCGTATGCTACGACTGGTATTCCCGTCACCACAATGAAGCGGAAACCCTGTTGAAAGATATACCGCTTTTAATGGTGTGCGACATTGGCGGCGGTACCACAGATCTCAGCCTGATTAAAGTCAGCTACCAGAATGAAAGGCTTAAGCTTGATCGCATCGGCGTAGGTGACCACCTGATGCTGGGTGGGGATAACCTGGATTTGGCACTGGCCCATCAGGCCGAGAATATCCTGCACACCGGTGGTAAACGGCTAAGCGCTGCTGGCCTGTCGAAGCTCATTCAGCAAACACGTCGTGCAAAGGAGCAACTGCTGGCAGAGAATGCGCCCGATCAGGTGAGTGTGACGCTGCTTGGCAGTGGCTCGAAACTGATCGGCGGCAGCCGCTCGGCGGAACTCACTCAGGCGCAAGTCAACCACATAGCCCTCGACGGATTTTTCCCTGTCAGTGCGTTTGATGAACATCCTGGCCAACGTCAAAGTGCCGTTGTGGAATTCGGTTTACCCTACGCTTCAGATCCGGCTATATCCAGACATCTGGCACACTTCATCAGTGAACATAGTGCCGCCTGCCATGAGGCTATGGGCTTAGCCGAAGACAACAGCGACACATCGATTAAGGCTATTCCCCCTGCAATTTTGCTCAATGGCGGCGTATTCAACAGCCCTGTTTTGTCCGAACGTATTCAGGATATTTTTGCCCATTGGAAAGGAGCAAGCGTCACCTGTCTGGACAATCCGCATCCCGACCTTGCTGTCGCATACGGCGCCGTCGCATATGCAAAAGCCAGACACGGCGCACAGCTGAAGATTGGAGGAGGATCAGCGCGCTCATTTTTCCTCGACCTGCATACACAATCCGCTCATTCTGGTATTTGCCTGTTACCGCGAGGTACTGAAGAAGGTGTTGAAGTGGCATTGTCAGACAGAAAATTCGCGCTGACATTAGGCGAACCGGTTCGTTTTGATCTGTATGCCTCTTCAGATGATACGCCGATCTCGGCCGGGGATATCCTTACTCTGGATAAACCCCATATGACCTCGCTGCCCCCTTTTGTTATTACTCTGAACAGCGAGACCGACAGAGAATCACTGGCAGCAAACCAGAAAGACAGAGTTGATGTTACCCTGGCCTGTCAGCTCACTGAAGTGGGCACATTACAATTGGAATGCGTCAGCGCAGATATGCCAGATAAACGATGGCAGGTTAATTTTTCCGTACGAAAAGCAGCCTCTGTCGATAATAACCTTGATGCAAGTGAAGACATGCCCCATCCAACCGCCTTGCAATCAGCCCGAATCGCCATTCAGAAAGCGTATGGCGGCAGCAAAAAACACGCAGATGAAAAACCGGTAAAAACACTCAGAAACGATCTGGAAAAGTACCTCGGTAAGCGTGAAGACTGGGAAATGCCCTCATTAAGAGCCTTAGCCGACACCTTGCTTGACAGCAAAAAACGGCGGCGGCGCTCCGCTGTGCATGAGCGAAACTGGCTGAAACTGACAGGTTACACGTTAAGACCCGGTTTTGGTGACCCGGTTGATGACTGGCGGATGAATCAAGTCTGGGCGCTGTATCAGCACAATCTGCAATTTCACCAGTCTGCTCAAAGCTGGAATGACTGGTGGATATTCTGGCGTCGTGTAGCAGGTGGTCTCAATCAGGCGCAGCAAGAAATCATTTACAAAGATATCGCCAAATACATTAATCCGAGCGCAACCCGCAATCCTAAATTAGCAAAAGAGATGCAAGAGCGAGGCTATGAGCAAATGGTGCGTTTAGCAGCTTCTCTTGAGCACATAGCATTTGAAAAGAAACTGCAACTGATTGAATGGTTATTCTCACGATTGCAAAAACCACAATTTGCTCAGGCGCATTGGTGGGCAATTGGCAGGATTGGCAGTCGCTTCCCGCTCTATGGAAGTCGGCATAACCTGTTAACGGCTCAGCATATCAGCTACTGCCTGCCAGAGTTATTAGATTCAGACTGGAAAGATGAACCTGATATTGCCCTTGCCGCCGTAATGATGTGCAGAAAAACAGGCGACAGAACACTGGATATTGATGATGAGTTACGACAAAAGGTAGTAGATAAACTACTGGCAAGCAAAGTGCCAGAGCGCTGGATCGAGATGGTCGCAGAGCATAAAGTGTTGACTCAGGAAGAAAACCAGCGTGTTTACGGCGATTCGCTTCCCACCGGCCTTATACTCCTGGAGTAAATATTCGCTTATTAAGCTTACGTTAGGGTATGACTGCTACTATACCGGGAATCAGAACTGCCGGTCAGTCATACCCAGCAGGCCTATAAAGGAATAACAAGCGAGTAGTTTTGGCTATGACACGTGAACAATTTAAAGTAATCTCAGAGCGAATTTTCAAATCCCAAAATCAACGTACTGCTGTTGAGGCTGTCGTCTTCGAAGGTTTATCAAGCTATGAAGCCGAGAAACGATATGGCGTACCGAAAGGGACTCTCTCACGGAATGTTCGCAAATATAAAAATGAAGTCGACTACATCACAACAGTCACTGAAGCATAATAAAAAAGGAGAGTATGACTCTCCTTTTTTATTATAAGTAGCAATCAGATAGACGTTAGGTTATTCCTCAGTCTGAGAGTCCATCAACTCTTCAGGGTGAACACCGTCTTTTTCCATCAACGCCAGAATCTCAATCATTCTTACCTGACGAGCTTCTTCTTTAAATTCGTTCAATACTGCTATCAAATCATTTATTTTCTGTAGCGGAATTCGCTTAATGACAGCACGCTGTCTGCCCGGTACTTCGTCGGCAAAGTCAATCAGTGCCTGACGATAGTCAGCTCTGGTCTCTTGCAGATGTTTCCCGTTTTCAACATTCTTTAGCATCGCACTTAGTGCTTTTTCCGCATCCGAAAAGTTAGCCATGAATTACCTCTAAACACTATTCTTATAAAGAGCACTTTCTTGCCATCGACTAACAGATTCATGACACTTGTTGTGCTATTTGAAATAGAGCAAAATTAATAAAATTAAACCAAGATCCCAAGATATCTCATAAGACCCGTATTCTGCCGAAAAACTAACGCTATGACTTCTGCTGCGCGTATGTGAGAAGAGTAGTACGCTCACTTAATTATAATAGAGAACTCTAACGAGGGTGTAAGAGTAGCAGCAGTAATTAAATAATACTCTCAGTCTTCGTTATTGTGAACATAATTTTTGTGTCCTTGACAATTCTCTGACCAAAAAATGATTTTAGCGATCTCGGACTGGGATTCTCAACTGCCGCTACAGCACGTTTATTTTAGTGAATTTGCCAGATACCTGTGCGCTGTTGCACCAACACAAATACCCTTTCACCCTCAGAATCAGCCAGCAGCTAATCAATCGATGAAATAATAGCCTGTTTCTCAGCAATTTAGCTTTGCCAAAAGCAGTCAGTATTGGTAATATGCTCGTCAGTTAGCAAGCCTTTTGGCGGACATTAGCGCAGTTTGGTAGCGCACTACTCTGGGGGAGTAGGGGTCGCTGGTTCAAATCCAGTATGTCCGACCAAAAGGCTTTTTTGTTTCATTCTTCTCATCTTCTTTATTTGTTTCCCCTCGAATTTTTTTCAAAACTTTTTTTAGCAACAGTTGCTTCAGTCTATCATTGGCTCGATTCCCCAAGGAGCATGATATGGAACAGGCACCATATTGCAAAGAATGCGGACAACACGAAGAGTTCATTGTCATCGATGAACATCTGTTCGTTTGCATATGTGGCTACCAATTCAGCTGTATCTCAATCAGCGTGAAGAAAAGCACTATGACGTCTCCCTCCCCCTCTCCACCTTTCGATTATCAAGTCCATTAAACAGACGGCACCATCAGTGAAAACGACGGCCCTCAATCAGGTAAAAGCACGATCTCAATCGCAACATCACAGTGTTATAATTTGAAGAATAGCGTTAAATTTAGTTTAAAATTCCGTTAACAACAAATTAATCCTACTTTGGTTTTTCGCTTACAGCACAGACAACAAATACTCAATAAGCAACTGTTTTTAGTATATAAAAAATTAATTTCAACGTAATAAATCTCATGTAACGTCGTATAAATCCATTAAAAACGTGATCTATATCCTGAGCCATTTGCGGGATTTTGTGCTACCTTCTCGCACGAAAATTAAGTCACTATTACACATTCGGGAACATCTCTTCATCTCGCTGCATAAGCCAGTGAGCTGAATCATTCCCTTCATTTAGGACAATGCTTGTTGTCCTGCTTCTTAGTCAATATGACATCACAGGATCATTCTATGGATGCAACGATTAACAATTGGCTCGCCATTCTCAACGAAAAATTAATGCTCATCATTGGCGACATTAATGGACTGCTATGGGGCCACCTTCTTGTATATCTGCTGGTTGCTGTAGGTATCTATTTTACTTTTCGCCTCGGGTTCATTCAGATTCGACAGTTTCGTCATGCCATCGGCGTCTTGAAAAAAGGCAAAGATGTAGAATCTGGTATTAGCTCTTATCAGGTATTTTGCACTTCAATGGCAGCACGTGTGGGTACCGGTAATATGGCTGGTGTCGCAGTCGCACTGACAGTCGGCGGACCCGGTGCCATTTTCTGGATGTGGGTGATGGCCCTGCTGGGAATGGCGACCGCTTTTGTGGAATCCACACTTGCTCAAGTCTATAAAGTAAAAGATGTAGACGGGCAATACCGCGGCGGCCCAGCCTATTACATGGAGCAGGGACTTGGTGCCCGCTGGATGGGCACACTGTTCTCAGTCTGTCTGATTATTGCTTTCGGACTAGTCTTCAATGCCGTTCAGGCAAACACCATTACCGCTGCCCTCAACCATTCTTTTGAGATCGACCGTAAGTATGTAGGGCTAGTTATTGTGGCGTGTTCTGCCTTCTTCATCATGGGCGGATTAAAATCTATCGCGCAAGCTTCTGCTCGTATCGTACCGGTTATGGCGGTCGGATATCTAGCTATCGCCTGTCTGATTGTCATCATGAACATGTCTGAACTGCCTGCCGCAATCTCGCTGATTGTTAAAAGTGCTTTCGGCTGGCAGGAAGCCGCAGCCGGCGGCGTGGCTTATACCATTGCGCAGGCAATGCAAAGTGGTATCGCTCGTGGCCTGTTCTCAAATGAAGCGGGTATGGGCTCAGCGGCCAATGTTGCTGCCAGCGCAACACCTAACCCTAACCACCCTGCATCGCAAGGCTTTGTACAGATGCTCGGGGTGTTTGCTGACACCATTGTCATTTGTACTGCCTCAGCCGCGATGATCATGCTGTCAGGTGTGATGGATCAGCCTGATGCTGCTTCTGGTATCGGTCTGCTACAACAAGCACTGACAAACGAGTTGGGAAGCTGGACAACCTACTTTATGGCAGCCGCTATCATACTGTTCTGCTTTACTTCCATTATTGCTAATTACAGTTACGCAGAAACAAATATCATGTTCCTGAACGGCAATACGAAGAAAGGCTTGTTCACATTCAGAATCATTGTGCTGGCTATGGTGTTGTTTGGCTCCATTGCCTCACTGCCTGTCGTATGGAACATGGCTGATGCTTCTATGGGCATGATGGCGCTGATCAACATTGCTGCACTGGTGCTGTTGTCTAATCTGGCTATCAAGGTGATCAAAGATTACGAAGTACAAGTGAAAAACGGGCAAGTGCCAACATTTGACCGCCGTAAGTTCCCAGAACTTAGCAAGCTAGACGGTGCCTGGCATCCTAAATCTGATACGGCTAAAGAATCACGCTAAATCAGCAAGATAAGACCAATACAAACAAGCCAGTATCCTTCTGGCTTGTTTTCTTTTAACTGGTACATATTTCCTTGTTTAGACGCTCCTGATTAATAAGAGCGTTGCAAGTCCACATGTCACACTAAAACGTTTTCCTCATAAGTTTCTCATAAGCACGTAAACTCCTCAGCCACATCGCCGTTCCTTCTTTATCAAAAAATTCATATCTCATTGATTATTAATGAGTATTGTTTGTATAGCAAACCGCACTCATAACCATCTTATTGCAGTAAACTTATTTTTATACATTTATAAAGTCAGTCGGAACCAAGGGGTTTTTCGTTTACAAATCATTATCACGTGCTAATTTCAGTTAAATACCCACCACAAATGCAAAAAAGATCACATTAATTAACATTTTTATCATTTATTTAACTTTCTTGCTTTGAGAAAAAAAGAAACTGTTCTATTTATTTATTAGCTATGACCGACATGTCATTTGCTCTTATTGATTATTTCGACTCAAGGAAGAAAGCAATGCTATTAAACAAGTTTAACTTGGTTGCACTCTCCGTTGCCGCTGCGACTATGTCCTGCAGTGTGCTCGCCGCACCGGGTACCCCTCAACTTGCATGGATGGAAACAGACTATGCCATCGTTGAAGTTGATCAGGCTGCAACCGCCTACAAAGATCTTGTCACAGTAAAAAATGCAGCAGATGTGCCAGTAGCCTGGCAACGTTATTCCGGCGAAACGGCTGACCACTGGAAAGTAAAGCTCAATGGCAACGCGGCATTTGAGGAAAGTATTAACCCGGCATCCAGTGGTGCTGGCTCTACGACCTTGTCCATCACTCAGGGTGGTCAATATGCGTTAACCGTCGAATTATGCAGTGGCTCTGGCGCTGAAGAAGCGTGTAGCAGCAGCCCTGCAACCAACATAGTGGTGGCAGATACAGACGGCAGCCATCTCGATCCACTCCCCATGAATGTCGATCCGAACAACGGCACCTACTCTACCCCTGCTGATACTGTTGTTGGTGCCTACTTTGTTGAGTGGGGCGTCTTTGGCCGTAAATTCACCGTCGACAAGATCCCAGCCCAAAACCTGACACACATCCTTTACGGCTTCATCCCTGTTTGTGGTCCGAATGAATCACTGGGCGAGATCGAGAGCGGCAATAGTTTAGCGGCACTTAATCGCGCTTGTGCCGGCACAGCTGATTTTGAAGTCGCGATTCACGATCCCTGGGCTGCTGTCCAAATGCCACAACCACAGTCTGGCCATACCTACAGCACCCCTTACAAAGGAAACTACGGCCAGTTGATGGCACTAAAACAACGCTACCCGGATTTAAAGGTCATCCCTTCGATTGGTGGCTGGACGCTGTCTGATCCTTTCTTCTCGTTTACCGATAAATCCAAACGTGATGTCTTTGTTGCCAGTGTGAAGAAGTTCCTGCAAACCTGGAAATTCTTTGATGGTGTCGACATTGACTGGGAGTTCCCAGGCGGAAAAGGTGCGAATACCACTCTGGGTGATCCGGTTAACGATGGCCCGGCATACGTAGCGCTGATGCGTGAACTGCGCACCATGCTGGATGGGCTGGAAGCCGAGACAGGTCGTCAGTTCGAACTGACTTCTGCAATTGGTGTTGGTTACGACAAGATTGATGTCGTTAACTACGCTGAGGCATCTCAGTACATGGACTACATCTTCAACATGAGTTACGACTTCTACGGCGGTTGGAGCAACGTAACAGGTCACCAGACAGCGCTGAACTGTGGCAGCCATCTGACAGCGGATCAATGTAACGGCACAGGTGTTGATGAAAACGGTGAGCCTCGCCAAGGTCCAGCTTACACCACTGCACATGGCGTCGAGCGTCTTCTTGCTCAGGGTGTACCTGCCAACAAACTGGTTGTGGGTGCAGCCATGTACGGTCGCGGCTGGACGGGTGTGACCCAAGCCAGCATGACAGATCCAAGCAACCCGATGACAGGTGTGGGTAATGGTGCTGTCGCCGGTTCCTGGGAAGCGGGTGTGATCGACTATAAAGATGTCGTTACCCGTTATGAAAATAAAGCTGGCGTCGTACTGGGTTATGACGAACAGGCGGAAGCACCATGGGCTTATGATCCGAGTAACGGCGATTTAGTCACCTACGACAGCCCACGCTCTATTATGGCCAAAGGTCAGTATGTGCGTGATCTGGGACTTGCCGGTCTGTTCGCATGGGAAATTGATGCTGACAATGGTGACATCCTGAATGCGATGCAAGAATCCCTGGCTGGCGCACCGGCAGGAAACCGTGCACCTGTTGCACGTGCAGGTTCTGATCAGCAAGTGAATACTGCAGCCACTGTGACTCTGAACGGTTCTTCATCAACAGACAGCGATGGTCAGATTGCCGGCTATCAGTGGGTACAGACCAGTGGACCGGCATTGACACTGAACGGTGCGAATACGGCTTCCGCAACCATTTCAGTGCCAGATGTCACGGTTGATACTCAATATGTCTTTACTCTGACTGTTACGGATAATGAAGGGGCGACAGCCACCGACAGCATCACAGTGACTGCGAAAGCGCCTGGTGCACAAAACACCGCGCCGGTTGCATCACTGACCGGCCCAGGTACAGCCAATGCAGATGATGTGATCACCCTGGATGCGTCACAGTCCACTGATGCCGATGGCGATACCCTGACGTACGACTGGACTGTACCTGCAGGTGTGAATGCCGTTATTAATGGTTCAAGCCTGAGCTTTACGGCCGGTAGCTACACGACTGATACAGCATTGTCTTTCAGTGTCAGTGTTTCTGACGGAACGGCTAGCGATGCGGCCTCTCTGACAGTGACCATTGCAAAAGACGAAAGCGGAACCGGTGGTGAGGGTGATTTACCAGCCTATGTGGAAGGCACTGCGTACCAGGCCGGTGATCAAGTTTCCAACGGCGGCGTGAACTTTGAATGTAAACCATACCCTTATTCTGGTTGGTGTTCAGGTGCAGCCTGGGCCTATGAACCTGGAGTGGGCGTATACTGGCAGGATGCATGGACTCAGCTTTAATGGTTCATTGCCGTGCTTAAAAAAGCATTAATCATTAAACTGTCCATCTGAAAAAGGCCACTCGTTCTGTTGCGAGTGGCCTTTTCATTTGAGTGACACACTGGGTTTCTTAGCTGACTGTAAGCTAGGAAACAGAGATCAAGCATGTCACAGCCTGCAAATAAATGGCCAGACGAAATACCATTTCATCTTTTACGAATGTTAGCGAACCCACACCTTTACTGCGCTGAGGTGAACAATCGGACAAGTGTATAGATCACCATTGCGATCACCGCCACTGAACTGACAGTCCATATCGTGGCCCGGACATCGTGTAACTGAGCCGTTGCATAGGCTATAAAATGTGCCGCTCGAGCCAGAACATACGCCCATATTAACACTTGAGCAAGCAGCAGCGGCGGATCTATTAACACGAATAGCAATCCGGCGATAAGAAACGCGGGTATACTTTCCAAATCATTCAGGTTCATACGCCGCGAGCGCTCAACGTACTCATTCAGCGCCAATTGACCAGTTACCGGGGTCGGATTCAGCGGGCTTTTCTTCGCATCTTCCGGGCTACGAAAACCAGCACGCACTTTCATCATTCGGTAAACCGTCATCCACGGCTGCAGCAAGAGCTTCAGCAACATCAGTGACGCCGCAAGCACATAGGTAAAGAAAACTGGATTCTCCAAACTCAAAATGACACTTTCACTTGCCATACGCTTTTTCCTCCTGCCATAGGCAACAGCGTGATGCACAGCTGAATCATTTAGTTCTTTAGAATCGTAGCTGATGCTGCATCATACTGCCGTTCACCCGCACCGCACCTCAGGTATACCTCCATCGGGTGGGGTACCGGGAGGACAGCTTTTCCCACCGCATAGCCCTCTTTTGTCGCTGTGAGCGATTATGGCGACTTTCCATCCGGTCTACTAGAATCTTACGAAATATGCGCTTTAGGTATGCATTAACCGTATCAACGAGAAGGCTTATTTTATAGAGAATCGGCCTGTGTAGTGGCCTCATAAAATAGCCGCGGAGGCCGTTCTAATGTCTAGCAAGTTAAACATTCTTTTGGTTCATGGAGCCTGGGGGGATGCATCTCATTGGCGCCATGTTATCCCTGCTTTACACAACAAAGGGTATAATGTTCGTGCTGTGCAAAACCCACTCACTTCACTTCCTGATGATATCGAACGTACAAGTCATCTGGCTGCTTCGTTAGAAGGGCCAGTGCTGATGGTTGGCCACTCTTATGGAGGGATGGTTATTACTGGTGCGGGAAATGCGACTAATGTTGTCGGCTTAGTTTACATTGCGGCATTTGCGCCTAATGAAGGAGAAAACCCTGGTGGTTTATTTGGGCTGAGGGAGCCACCTCCCGGGGCTGCCATCATTCGCCCTGACGAGCAAGGTTTTTTGTGGTTAGATCCGAATCATTTTCATGAGAATTTCTGTCCAGACGTGGATGAAACAGAAGCGCTCGTTATGGCACTAAGTCAAAAACCAATTGCAGCTCGCTGTTTTGAAGATAAATCTGGCTCTCCTGCCTGGAAAGTTAAACCTAGCTGGTACCAGGTTTCAGCGCAGGATCGAATGATCCCACCAGAAACAGAGAAATGGTTTGCAGAACGGATTCAAGCGAAGAAAACGATCACTTTACAAGCTGGGCATGCCCCTATGGCTTCTCATCCAAATGACATAATCGAATTAATTGATGAAGCGGCACGCCAAGTTAGTTAATGTCATTATCATGCGACACCAGGCATAGTGGTCTTTTTAATTACACCGGTAAAAGTTGGTATGCACAAAAACACTGAATACTGTGATTTCAGTGTTTTTGTTTTTCAGTACCTGATTAAAACTGATCCATTACATGATCTTAAAGGGGCGATGTTGGCCATTTTTCACTTAAGACGGATCTACCCGACACAGTCGATTTTTGCAAATCTCTGGGTAACTGGAAATTCGGTTTAAACACACACTATCGTTTTGGTCACGAATTGCTGCCTGGTCAATATGGAGCAGGTTTATGATGAACGGCCTTTCATCGAAAAAAGCCTGTAAAAAACAGGCTTTTCTGGTCATTTAGCTACAAAATACAGGTCCTTAGCGTAAATATTTCCCTTCGGATTATTGTCCGGAAACCCTTTCAGATGACTTTTTACCAGCCGTGTGTGGTTGTAATGGTAAATTGGCATGACAGGCGAATATTGATCGAGAATATGTTCTGCCTCGCGGTAAATACCATATCGTTTTGGCTCATCCGTAATATCAGCGGCCTGCTTAAGCAACGCATCAAATTCCTTGTTACAGAACCCGGTTTCGTTACTGACATGCCCGCAAGTGAAGCTGCTGAGAACAGAGGAGGGTTCTGCATAATCACCAAATGCATACGAGCGCGCAACGGCATAATCACCCGCCGCTTTTGCCGCCAGGTAAGCATTCCATTCCATGTTTTCCAGCTTTACGCTCACATCCAGAGACTTCCACATAGAGGCAATCGCCAGTGCCAGCTTTTTATGATTTTCACTGGTGTTGTAGGTCAGAGTGACATTCAACGGATGGCTCTTGCTGTAACCCGCCTTCGCCAGCAGCACTTTCGCTTCACCAATGCGCTCGTCATGAGCCTGAGACTTAAATGCCGGGGTGAAATTCTGATAGTTTGGAATGATATCCGGCACGACAGAGAAAGCCTCTGGCTCGCCCTGCCCCGTCACTTTTTGCACCAACACATCGCGGTCTATCGCCATACTCAGCGCACGGCGTACGTCAGCATTATCAAATGGAGGCTGCTGGGTATTAAAGGCATACACATAAGAGCCCAATAAGCGCAGAGATTTAATCTCTTCCGGGCTGTCCTTCAGCAATTTCTGATAATACTCAAGCTGAACACGGTTCGTCATATGCACTTCACCAGCCTGGTAGCGCATCAGCTCTGCACTTTGTGACGACAACGCCAAATAGGTCACATTGTTAATGACCGTGGATGCATCATCCCTGTAATGCTGGTTACGTGTTACTTCGACCCTTTCGTTCGGCACCCATTCTTTCAGAACATAGGCACCATTTGAGACAAAATGATCGGCACGAGTCCATAAATCACCGTGTTGACTCACCACATGAGCCGGTACAGGAAAGAAGGTTTTGATGCTCATCAGGCTAAGGAAATACGGCGTCGGGCGGCTTAATGTCACCTGAAGCTGATGCAGGTTGAGCGCTTTCACTCCCAGCTCGGATGCCGGTTTTTCACCATTCAGTATTTCCTGGGCATGGGTAATGTTGGCGGTGACCAAATTGAATCCGGTATTGTTGCCCGTCGATTTATCAACCGCCCGACGCCACGCAAACACAAAATCCATGGCGGTCAATGGCTGACCATCAGACCATTTCAGGCCCTTACGCAAATTAAAAGTGTAGGTTTTTCCGTCGTCTGACACAGCCCAGCTTTCAGCTTGCCCAGCTGTGATTTCGCCCTGCAGATTTTCAATCAGCAGCCCTTCGAACAAGTCATTCACGATGACATCGCCCGGGCTGCCTGAACCAACAAACCCAGGATCTAATGTACTCGGCTCTGCGCCATTGGCTCGTACCAAGTGCTGCTCTTTGGCTAGAACAACCCCTTCAGGCACATTGGCGGCAATGGAATGTAGTGAAAATGCGGAAATGGCCAGCCCGATGCTGGCAGTGATAAATTTCTGATTCAATGCGAAATCCTTTTGTGGCATTACTATCTGGAACGAAATCTATACTAACAAGGAAATCAGTAAACGCTATGAGCAGCGTCAAGAAGACAAACTCAGTAACAATTTATGGAAAGACCCGCAGCGTATGCGGGTCTTGAATTAACGATTTGGGCAAATAAAAGAAAATCCGTTACTTGGGAATGTTGAAGTTTTTATCATTCATGCAGGTGAACGTATAAAAATCTGAGCGCTCATTAAAATGGCTGAATCCTCGTCCATGGCAATATGCACCGTTAATCTCATTCATAACTGTCAGCGTCTGCTGATTATTGACAGAAAAATAGCTGTCGTTTTCACACACTACGCGAATTTTTCCGTCATCACTCTGAGAAAACGCTTTCACTTTTGCACCGCATAAGGAATAGCTGACATCGACGAAATCATTGGCACGCTCATCGATTGATGCACTGCATCCTGCTAAAGCCAGACCAGATAATCCCACTACTAATGTTGTTAAGGCTTTCACAATCACCTCCTTACTTAATATTATATTTTGATTGTAGTGCGACCAGCATAAAAACGCATTAAAATCCTGCCACTAAATAAAAAATAAATCACATAGAATCATAAATTTAGTCAATCCTAATGTAGCGCTATCGCACTGGCGTTGCAGAGGTGAACTCTGCGATTACTCCATCGACAACAAGAAAACAGTCCATCCCTGCAGCTAATGCCGCCCGCCGTCCTAAATCGGTATCTTCAAAAACCACACACTGATGAGGTGCCAGCCCGATACGGTTAGCCGCTTCAAGGAAAGTATCGGGGTGAGGTTTATGGTTTAGGACATCGTCGGCAGTGACTAAGGCATCAAGTAAAGGCAAAATGTCGGTTATGGTCAGCAAGTTTTCTGCATTAACTTTGCGGCATCCGGTACCGACGGCCACTTTCTTTTGGTCTCGATACTGCAATAAAAGATTAACAGTGGCCGGAATGGCCTCTCCCTTTTGTTCCAGCGCTTCAAAAAAGCGCCATTTGGCATCAGCCACTTCCTGGATATCATGATCCGTCTGATATTTTTCATTCATCATTTGCGCGGTTTTGATTGTGGGCGATCCACCCAGACTCATAAGCCACTGCGGATCAAAGGGAATGTTGAACTGCTCGCAGGCATAGCGCCAGGCTGTTATATGGGCTGGCATTGAGTCTATCAGCGTGCCGTCCATGTCGAAAATTAATCCCTGATACCGTGACAAATCCATATCCACCTCCAAATCAGTACGTTTCACCATAGTGACGCAAGTGGTCAGTACAAATCCAGAGTGGATAACTTATATTCCGACACGGCTCAGACTGCTTACTCAATATCCATGACGGCCAGTCCCCATTTTTCGGCTATCCGGTCAAAAAATCCCTGCGTTTTCTTTAATTCTATCCATTGGTTAATGAAATTAATCCAGACTTGATCATCTCTTGGCATCAACATCGCTAAAGGTGTCGCCCGTCGCATCCCCTGAACGTTAGGAATGGTCAACTGTGGAAATCGGCTGATTAGCATTGCAGCCTCTATATTGGACGTCACAATGACATTGGCACGGTTTGCCAGTAACTCCTGATAAGATTTTCCGCTCTCTATGACCTGCTGCCTGGCCCTGGGAAAGAATTCTTTTACCATGGTTTCCTCAACAGCCCCCCGACGGGAAGCCACCGTTACCGATGAAGAGTTAAAATCGGCCCAATAGCGAAAGCGATTCTGGTTCGTTTTCTGCGTCACCGGCACAAACGCAAGGTAATAATAAGGCTGGCTGTACCCGACTACCTTTGCCCGACTGATATTGAGCGCCGCACTGCCGGTCAAGTCGTATTTTTCCGTAACAATTCCGCTGACCAAGGCTTTCCAGTCCGTGGCCACGTATTCAACAGTCACACCGAGATCCTTGGCCAGCTCAGTCGTTATATCAATGTCGTATCCCTTGTAGAAATTTGTCGCAGGATCCCTCATGGTCATTGGCCCCCAGTCGCCGGTAGTTCCAACCCGGAGCACTCCCCTGTCCATGACTTTCTGTAATCGGCTCGATGCCGCATGAACCTGGCTGACACACACCAGAAACAGTGCTAAAGACAGCAGCAGCAACCTAAAAGATAAGGTGAATCGCATCGGACACCTCCGGAAACAACAGAACACGCTTACTCAGCATTGAAATAAAGATAGCAGTGTCTGTGTGATCATTTTCATCTGAGGACAGAATAATTGTGTGTCAAAATTGAAAGTTTCTGTATTTTTTTGTGATTAACCAACAATGCCAATACGTTGTCTTATTTATGAGAAATTGTACGTAAAAAAACTGCATTGTTTCGCAATGCAGTAAACACAATGAAGGAATTCATACAGAAGTGTTTATATTTTTAGACACACTAATAAACACGCCAATAACAGGTTAATTGTGATTTAAGTTATGCTTCCTCATTCTGAATTCACCCGGTGAGCATCCCATGTGCTTTTTAAAAACACGGGAGAAATAAGACACATCCTTGAAGCCTGAAGAATTAGCGATCTGAGAAATTTTCTCGCGATCAGAGCTTAATAATCCACACGCCAGATCCAGCCGTTTCTTTATGATGTACTGTTTCAGCGTGACGCCCATAATGCTATGGAATAAACGAGAGAAATAGGTCGGTGAGTAATGGCAAGCACTCGCCAGTTCTTCCTCGCGCAGTGGAGAGCTCAGGTTTTCATCAATAATTTTCAGTGCTGGCCGGATTGAAAGCTCACGACTTTCGAAACCAGGCTCAGATTCATTTTCAATATTATGTGTATGCAGTCTGCTAAAACACTCCTCCAGCTCTTGCCTGCTGGCATTGGCAGCCAGCACATCTTCCCCACCGGCTCTTAATACATTAAGTGCCAGACTCCCATCCAGGTTATGGTATACGACAACAACCTTTGCGGCTGGGAAACGATTTTTCACTGCACGCAGCAGCTCAAATCCTTCCGATGTCGAATCAATCACTTCAAGAAAAATCAGCTCTTGCCCCGTCATTGATGACAATAACTCGTAAGGAGAA
Source organism: Photobacterium sp. WH77 (assembly GCF_022014395.1). Lineage (NCBI taxonomy): Bacteria > Pseudomonadati > Pseudomonadota > Gammaproteobacteria > Vibrionales > Vibrionaceae > Photobacterium > Photobacterium sp. WH77. Next base: position 115,391 of record NZ_JAKLTE010000009.1, read on the forward strand.
ATCTCAATGACCTTGTGCGAAAGCTTCAAATTTTCTTTCGCTTCAACCTGCTTGTCATGATGACTGCTGCTAACCCAAATCACATATTCACCTTAAACTGCTAGTGTCATATTCCCATGCCCTTATGATCAAGTGCATGGATGGCGGTTGACACTCCTTGTCGATGAATAAAAATGTACTGATAAGAATTCGTATGAATATCAGGGCAAAAATGTATTTACTTATAATAATTAACGATCAATAAACTAAATAAATCCAGCCATCCATATTTGTTTCAAATATAAGCAACAATGAATAAAAACTCTGCTACCTATAAGACTTCAATAAGTTGAACAAGTTCCAATGGCGATTTTGTGTGGTTTATTATTACTTAGGATTATATAGGTGCATTTTTTATCACAAAGAAATCTAACTTTTTGACATTCCATCTTTGTCGCAAAAAAAGTCTCTATGACAAAAATGTCTGACATAAAGGTGTATAAACATGGCCTTTTGACATCTAAAATACTGTTATTTCAGCCGTAAGTTCTTCACTTTTATAGTATGAGCGACATCAATTACTTCACGGTACCCGATAACTGTTTATAGAGCTCAAAGCTACTATCTTCCAGCCAGCACTCAACGATCAAGCCATCTTCTAGCCGGAACTGGATCATACCTGTCATTTGAATCGTCTGTTTTTTACCCGGTAAATTGAACCACCCGCCATGATATTGAGCCTGGCAGCGATATCTGACAACTGTCAGAGGCGGCTGGCTAATGACATCTGAGATCGAGAAAGCGACAGACTTAAATTTTTGCCGCCATAACAACAGATATGAAAGGTAGCTTTCATGAGACAGTGGGTGCCGTCGACCGCCCGGCAAGTGAAAAACAAAAGGATCAGAGACATACTCAGCGAGTCTGGAGCTACTCGCTCTGGAGCTACTCGCATTGGCCCAGATATCCAGAAACCAGGCATCAATCCAATCCTCCCTTGCCATGACAGATCTCACCTCACTACTTAAGACACATACAACCCCTGATACAAGAAAACATGCCCATCTTCATTGCAAAGATGCAGCAACATTAACTTAACGCCAATTTATCCCAGGCCCTCATCAAATCCTATACCGGAATGTGAAACAAACAAATAACTTCGCTCAATGTCAAATTTATCAATTGCCTTGTATCTTATGAGCAATCATGGATATCTGTTCTGCCATTTCTTGCGTTCTACATGGTATTAATCAGGCTAGTGTTTGTTGTCGTGGTATCGGCCGCATCGGATACAAATGGTTCGGCCTGCTTGAGATAGAAGCGAGCTTGCTCGTTGTTCCCAACCAGATAATAGTTATGCGCGATTGCGCCCAGTAACTCAATCAGGGCTGTTTTATCATGATATTTACTGGCCTGCCGCAACATAGACTGGAAAATCACTATGCTTGTTTCTGGCGTATTCGACGCCATGATGAGGGATAAATCAGGCCTTATCGTTTGTAGGGGCGTTGCGCAGAACGTATTGCTGCTGGCTGCAAGCACAGTGCCGGAACCACATACCATAGACACAGTAAACACAAACTGACGGATGAAAGACATCATAACCACTTGGCTCCCTATGCTGAGTCAAAGCCATCATTACCATGTGTTATCACGCCATACGAAGACTTACCTCCCGGCATGGTAATAAACTCTCATCATTGCGTAATATCTTCACCTCGTTACCTGACATTTTGTCTGCCTGGTAACATTCTTCAGTCATCAATTGATGTCGAACTTGGGAAGCACTGCCTGATAAAACGATAAACTGGGAATATAAGTATGGTGACTTAATTTTTTGCCAACAGCGACAAATTCATAACCCAGTTCCTGAGAAGCTCTTTGATTCCACTCACCTTCCGCAAACACTATCCGTCGTTTAAATGTCATTCCCGTATCCTGCTTCGCTCTGAATGCAGCAAGCGCCATAATTTCCGTTCTGCTGGCAGCGTCTGACGACGAGGCAAAGGTCATTCTACTTGCATCTATTCCCGCCGCTTTCAATTTCAGACGGCTTACCGCCGCCCATCCGCCACTGGTGATCGCAACATGCGTATCGTCCCGGACAGCCATTTGCTCAAGAAACTCTCTGGCGCCTTTACTGAGCACAAACTCTTGAGGGACCGCATGCAGCCTGGCAGTAAGATTTTCCAGATACTTTTGCTCCACCTGACGGTGAACAATTGAGCGACTTGAAAGCACAGGATACTGATAAAGGATCTCATCTAACATTGCCGAATCCGTCACCACTCGCTCTTGATAGCGCGATTTATCCAAAGTGATGTGGAGAACGGCTTCGACGGCTTGCTGAAAACACATCATATCCATTTCCCTTGCATTCACCAAAGCACCATCCACATCCACTAACAACAGATTCATCCCTATACCTTCATTAATTTTTATCATCAGTGATAATGCCGTACAGAATGGGGATGTAAACAAAATGTTTCAATAAATGATTTGTTAAAAATGATCATTTTTTGCGTAATCTCAAACTCTTACCGCTCATTCCTTTGCATCAAAATCTTTTGTTGTTCAGAAATTGATAACAAAACGCAACTTACCTCAAAAACTTAACACTGTGATTTCTTAGCGAATTTGCCGATTCTTTCCCACAATTACTCAGTTCGCTGAGTAAATCCGGTGAACAGCATGTGAGCATAAATGACTATAAAAGGAAAATGTGATGAAAACCTCAACTGACCGTCGGCGCTTTCTGCGCCTGACTATGGCAGGCATCATAGGCATCACACTGGGTGATCAGATCCTGCAGCGTAAAGCGCTGGCCAGTGAAGAACTGCCACATCTGGCAGAAGATGATGCTCAGGCAACTGCCTTGCAATACACACATAAGTCGCCTCATGAAGAGAATCATTGCGGTAACTGTATGCTGATACAAGGTAATGAAGGTGATGAATGGAGACCCTGCTCAATCTTCCCCGGTAAAGCGGTGAACGTAAATGGCTGGTGCTCTGCCTGGACGGCCAAACCTGCTTAATGGATGACATAGCCCGTAGTCACTGCGGGCTTTTTACCCTCAGAAAAACACGGAAATACTGCTGCAGGTGATGAAGTTCGATAAGAATGGAGGCGCGTCCCGGAGTCGAACCGAGGTCCACGGATTTGCAATCCGCTGCATAGCCACTCTGCCAACGCGCCTTAATGAAGCTTGTCTCAGAAGACGAAGCGCATTATCCAAATCCTGATGAGAAGTACAAGCCTTTTCTGACTGAAATCACTTAACTGATTACTTTTCCGGCCAACTGTCATTTTCAGCTAGAAGTCAGCTAAAAAACAGCCCAATTCTTCCATTATGATTCACACGCTCAACCTGAGTGGCAAACGTCTGCTCAAGCCGTTCATTCGACATCACCTCTTCAGGTTTTCCCTTGGCAACACAACTTCCCCCTTTCAGCAGGATGACACTGTCTGCAAATTGCAGCGTCCGGTTCAGGTCATGGTTCGCCATAACGACAGCAATACCTTGTCCGGCCATAAAATGCAGCAGTCGGTATAAAGAGACTTCCTGCCCGATATCGAGCGCTGTTGCCGGTTCATCAAGCAATAGCAGACAACCATCCGGGTTCAGTCCCGGCCAGACCTGCAAACACGCAGCCGCTAATCTGACCCGCTGCCATTCGCCTCCGGACAGTTGCTGAATATGGCGATCCAGTTTGTCATCGATTGAAAGCCACTGACTGACAGCCTGAATAGCCTGGTTAACCTTCTCGACGTTTGCTTCCGGAATCGCGGATACCGCTAACTGCAAAAAATGATAAACACCAACGGCAAAACCCGGTTTATCCTGTTGCGACAAATAACTGCGGTAACGGGCCATGTCGCGAAGATCCATCTCCGACAGGCACTGCCCTGCCAGTGTTACCTTGCCTGCACCTTGAAACAGCCCGGACAGGCATTGAATAGCTGTACTTTTCCCGCTACCGTTAGGGCCAATCAGATGCACCACTTCACCTCGCTTTACCGAGAAACTGACCGGCAGTAATCGCCGGGCTAGCGCTATATTTTCAACCTGTAATACACAAGCCAGATCTGAACGGACCACCATCAGCTTACTCCACTTGCGAACGCAACAGCATCCAAATAAACACAGGGGCGCCCAATGTCGTGGTCACAACGCCCACAGGCAATTCTGCAGCAGGCAAGAGTACCCGCGCCAATACATCCGCAACCGCCAGCAGTAACGCCCCGAAACAGGCAGAAAGCGGTAGCAGGTATCTATTCTCCGCCCCCAACGCCAAACGCAATAAGTGGGGAATCACCAGGCCGATAAAGCCAATCACACCTGCCATAGCGACTGATGTTCCCACTAACAGGGCGATAATCAATATCAATCGCCAACGCAGTGCAGCAACATCCAGCCCCAACTGTCGTGCATGGGTTTCACCCAGCATCAGGATATCCAGTTGCCGACCACGGGAGCATAGCCAGATTAATGCGGGAAGCAGAATGATCAGCACGCTAAGCTGCGCCCAGGAAACACCGGCAACACTTCCCATCAGCCAGTACATCAGCTGTCTGAGATTCAGATCGTCACTGAAATAAAACGCCCAGGTCACAACCGCCCCGGACAAAATACCCAGTGCAACGCCTATGAGCAGCAAACGCGCGGTTGACACCCTTCGGATACGGGCAAGACCAACGAGCAGTAAAGTAAAGAGCAGTGCGCCCGCCATGGCAACCAACATCGTCAGCCAGGGACTCGGCACCGAGGGAAGAAAAAACAGTAAAAGAACAAGTGCCAGGCTAGCCCCACCCGAAATACCCAGCACACCGGGCTCCGCCAGCGGATTGCCCAATAACACCTGCAACACAGCACCAGAGGCTGCCAGCGCAGCCCCAATTGCCATGGCGGCCACTAACCTTGGCATTCTGAGCTGCCATAACAATTGCTTCTCAAGCTCGCCAAATGGCTGCCAGGGTTTCAGCCAGATTTCGCCCACCGACAATGAAAACAGACCGCAGCTGATGAGCAAAATCGCAACAAGCCAAAAGCTCACTTTCCATTTATGGCGACGCTGTTGAAGGATACGGTCTAAGTGCATGATGTCGTGTGTTTTCGTCAGTGGGAACCAAAGGGGAAACATACAGGGTCTTTGAAAAAATGAAAAGCAAGCCAGATAAATTGGCTTGCTTTCAAAAGTATTTACACTGTAGCTGCTGATTATCTGACTGTTTTCAGTCCGTCTGAGCTTTAGCGCTTAGAACTTAGCAACGACCTGATCAGTCAGATCAATGTCTGATTGCTTGACCAGCAAACAAGCCCGTTGTCCCAGCGCCACATTGGGGTTAGGGAAAACGACAGACTCTCCCCCTTTGGCAGCCACGTATTCTTCACCGTTATCGCTCCCCAGCACCGCACCTTCTTCAAAGTAGGTAAAGTTAGCCTGATTTGCCGGAAAGGTGAAAGCGAACTGATCTGTATGCTTAGTAAGAGTACGGGTTACCCGATACACACACACTTGTTTGTCGCCCTGATAGTCTGGCAGTGATTGTTGTGAAACGAGTGCGAGCATCGCCTGATTAAAGGTATCTAGCCGCTCTAAGTCGTTCTCACCCAGCCGTGCTACCTTGCCCAGCTCCATCGTCAGTGCCTGCGCGCCATAGTTCTGAGCACTGTACCAGCTGAATGTTGGTGCCGCGGAACCAGAGAGCATCATTGCCTCGATCTCACCGTGATGCAGAAAATTAAACAGCGCTAAACCACGGGTTTTATGTTCACTAAAAGGGCTGACCGCAAAGGTGTAGTGCTGTGAGTCACGGATGGCACTATGCAGATCCAAATGCCAGCGTTCGGCATTCTTTAAAGGCGAGTTCTGGAAGAATGCATCAACTGAGCACTGAAGTAAGTTGGCGCGACTACAATCAACATTCTTTTCATCATTGATACCGCCAAATAGCCGATTCATATTCTCATCAATAAAGCGGGTATGTGCATTAATGGCTTCTGGGTGACCGATGATCAGCAGTAAACGATGTTCAGGCATTAGATCGCCAAGCAGGATTTTTTTCACTAACTGCTGTAGCAGTTCAATCGGGCCGGTTTCATCACCGTGTACCCCAGATGAAATGACGATGTCTTTACTGGCAGCGGATAATCCAGGCGGAATAACGGTTAAAACACCGCGCGCCGTTAACTGACACAATACACCATTTTCTAACTGCCATTCCCCCGCCTCAAACGGCAAAGATAAATCCAGAGTCGCAGAAAGAAACTCCCCGTTTTGCACTGCCTTTAACAAAGCCATTATACCTCCTCGTCCTTGTAACAGGCATGTTCTTACAGGCGAATTCATGATTGCACAAATAACAACCAATAAAGAACACTAAAAGATGAAAGAAAATCAGTGAAATAAACTGCTTTTACTATACATCCTGGCTACATAGTTTCAACACTATATTGATGACTGCAGGCAAGAATGAGACCAGGGTATGCACTTTTTAATGCTGATAATGAAAAACCCAAGTAAACAATTCGCTTACTTGGGTTTCTTGTAGGCTCAAACCACTTATTTTTCGATTTTGATATTCTCAACGCGTGCTTTAAGCTTCTGACCAGGGCGAAAGGTCACCACTCGCCGTGCCGAGATTGGAATATCTTCACCGGTTTTAGGATTTCGTCCAGGTCGCTCGTTTTTGTCGCGCAGATCAAAATTACCAAAACCGGATAATTTAACCTGTTCACCACACTCAAGTGCCTTTCTGATCTCCTCGAAGAAGACTTCCACCGTATCCTTGGCGTCCCGTTTGCTTAGTCCGACATTCTCAAACAGGTTCTCAGCCAACTCGGCTTTTGTGAGCGCCATAGATAACTCCCTCAAGACTATGTTGAACGAATAGTAAACATATCAGTTATGCTTACTGCGAATACTTCATGCGTAGCCAGGCTGCCCACCCATGCACTAAAGTGCATTAGTGCCTTCACATCAGCGGCTGACCTTAACTAGAGACAAGTTTATGCCAACTAGCTGATTTCCGCCAACTTTTTTAGGTAAACTTACCGTAAAATGATTGATTCTTATATTCCAGACAAGCATGCACACATGCACCTGGTTGTGCTTACGCTTGTCGAGCAGCAACAATAAAAACCAAAATTAAAGTCAGTTGCAGTCAATAAAACCACAAAACTGAATTGCACAGAGAATTTTTACTATTTATCAAAATCTTAGCCCTAACTGAAAAAAAATCAAAAAAAAGCAGCCCTATCGGCTGCTTTTTCATCAATTATCAAATGATAACAGTAAGTTAATCGCGAAGCGCTGCACCAAACTGATCGCCCAGAACCGCAACAATCGACTCTACAGCACCATTAATATCCGTTTCTTCCAGTGTTCGGTCAGCAGATTGAAGGTATAAAGCAATCGCCAGACTCTTCTGGCCATCCTCAACACCTTTACCTCGGTAAACATCGAACAGGTTCACATCAGTAAGTAGCTCGCCACCATGCGCCTGGCAAACCTGCAACACATCACCAGCAGCAACCTCTTCTGAAACCACTACCGCGATGTCACGACGGTTCGCCGGAAACTTAGACACGGCTTTAGCCTGAGGAATCGCACGACTTGCGATAGCATTCCACTCAACTTCAAACACAACGGTACGTCCGTTCAGGTCGAACTTGCGTTCCAGCTCAGGATGAACCGTACCGATAAAGCCAACTTCCTTACCATCTGCGACGATAACCGCTGACTGTCCCGGATGAAGAGCCGGGTGTTTAGCTGGGGTAAATGTCAACTCAGTCTCTTTGGCCGTCAGTTCCAGAACCGCTTCCAAATCACCTTTCAGATCGAAGAAATCAACGGTGTTTGTCGCGATATCCCAATGCTCTTCACTGCGTGCACCGGCAATCACACCAGCCAGCATGGTTTCCTGACGAATACCATTTTCAGCAGCTGCATCAGGAACAAAACGCATACCTGATTCGAACAGACGCACACGAGGCTGCTGACGCTTCTGGTTGAAGGCAACTGTGTTCAGCAGACCCGGCCACAGGCTCAGGCGCATTGCCGACATTTCAGCAGAAATCGGATGCGGCAGAATGATCGCGTCCGCATCCGGCACGATCAGCTTCTGCTGTTCTGGCTCAACAAAGCTATAAGTAATCGCTTCATGATAACCACGGTCAACCAGCAGATCGCGAACACGTTTCAGTGGCAGGTTCGCTTCCTGGTGCAGGTTCATGCTCAACGCAGCAACCGGCGACTGTGCAGGAATATTGTTATAACCGTAAATACGGCCAACTTCTTCTACCAGATCTTCTTCAATGGCCAGGTCAAAACGCCAGCTTGGTGCAACTGCACGCCAGCCGGTATCGGTGGGTTCGACCATGCAGCCAAGGCGGCTCAGAATCTCAACGACGTCTTCATCAGAGACGAAGTGACCCAGCAGGTTGTCTAACTTACTGCGGCGCAGTACGATGCTGTTTTGCTGAGGCAGGTGCTGTTCAGATTCAGCTTCTACGACTGGCGCAACGTCACCACCGCAAATATCAACCAGCAAGGCAGTAGCACGTTCCATTGCTTTGGTTTGCAGGCCAGCATCCACGCCACGCTCAAAGCGATGAGACGAATCGGTATGCAGGCCGTAGCTGCGAGCACGACCACGAATGGCATCCGGCATGAAAAACGCACACTCCAGAAGCACATCTTTGGTGTTTTCGCTGACACCTGAGTGCTCACCACCGAAGATTCCCGCCATAGCCAGTGCTTTTGACTGATCGGCAATCACCAGTGTGTCACTGTTCAGTTCCGCTTCAGTGCCGTCCAGCAGGGTCAGTTTCTCACCCTGCTCTGCCATACGAACAATAATGCCGCCGTCGATCTGGCTCAGATCGAACGCATGCATTGGCTGCCCCAGTTCCAGCATCACATAGTTGGTAATATCAACGATTGGGTCGATAGAGCGAACACCGCAACGACGCAGTTTTTCCTGCAGCCACAACGGAGATTCCGCTTTCACGTTCACATTGCGGACGATACGTCCCTGATAGCGCGGACACGCTTCCGGCGCTTTCACTTCGATAGAGATTTTATCGTCAATGGCCGGAGCAACAGCCTCAAAGGATGGCGGAGTCACTTCAGCACGATTTAATACGCCAACTTCGCGCGCCAGGCCCGCAATACTCAGGCAATCAGCACGGTTTGGTGTCAGATCGACATCAATGATGACATCGTTCAGGCTCAGGAATTCGCGGAAATCTGTACCAATCACAGCACTTTCCGGCAGTTCCATAATGCCATCTGAATCCACATCAATGCCTAACTCAGTGAAAGAACACAGCATGCCATGGGAAGGCTGACCACGTAGTTTGGCTTTTTTGATTTTAAAATCGCCAGGCAAAACAGCGCCCACAGTTGCCACAGCAACTTTCAGACCCTGACGACAATTTGGCGCACCGCAGACGATGTCCAGCAGCTCTTCTTCACCCACATCAACTTTGGTCACACGCAGTTTGTCTGCATCCGGGTGCTGACCGCATTCAACAACCTGACCGACTTTAACACCGCTAAAGCTGCCTGCGACAGGTTCAATACCGTCAACTTCCAGGCCCGCCATAGTGATCTGGTGAGCTAGTTCTTCGCTGTTGTTAGCAGGATTGACCCACTCGCGTAGCCAAGATTCAGAAAATTTCATAATTTGCTAGCCCCTAATGCTTACTTGAACTGTTTCAGGAAACGAAGATCGTTTTCGAAGAATGCACGCAGGTCATTCACGCCGTAACGCAGCATGGTCAGACGCTCGACACCCATACCAAATGCGAAACCTGAATATTTCTCAGGATCGATATTAACGGCACGCAGTACATTAGGGTGAACCATTCCGCAACCCAACACTTCCAGCCATTTCCCGCCTTTACGGCGTACATCCACTTCAGCTGAAGGCTCAGTAAACGGGAAGTATGAAGGACGGAAACGAATCTCCAGATCTTCTTCAAAGAAGTTATGCAAGAATTCGTGCAGGATGCCTTTCAGCTGTGCGAAGTTGACGTTTTCATCAACCAGCATACCTTCAACCTGATGGAACATTGGGGTATGAGTCTGATCGTAGTCGTTACGGTACACACGGCCTGGCGCAATAAAACGCAGCGGCGGCTGGCTGGCTTCCATGGTACGAATCTGTACACCAGAAGTGTGCGTACGCAGCATCAGCTCAGGATTAAAGAAGAAAGTATCGTGATCGGTACGAGCCGGGTGATCTTTGGCAATGTTCAAAGCATCAAAGTTATGGAAACCGTCTTCGATCTCTGGGCCGGACTCAACGGTAAAGCCAAGTTCACCAAAGAAGCTTTCGATACGCTCAATAGTACGGGTTACCGGGTGCAGACCACCATTTTCAATACGACGGCCAGGCAAGGTCACGTCGATGGTTTCTGCGGCCAGCTTGGCTTCAAGCTCGGCACGCTGCAGTGCGTCTTTACGAGCGGCAATTGCCTGCTGAACAGCTTGCTTTGCCAGGTTGATCTGCTGACCGGCTTCGCGACGCTCTTCAGGTGGCAACTTACCCAGGCTTTGCAGTTGAAGGGTCAGTTCACCCTTCTTACCCATATAATGGACACGGACTTCGTCCAGAGCAGCGACTGAGTCAGCCTGCTCAATTGCTGCCGTTGCGTTGGCAATAATCTCTTCTAGATGTTGCATCGTTTCCTCATCCACACACTGGTGGCGTCCTTCAGGGAGATAAATTCGCGTAACGATACATAATAAAGAAAGCTGGTGCTAAATCCAAACTCAATCGCCACTTAGCTGTGTATTTACTAAAAAAATTACCGGTGTGATGCAGGTCAGGCTTGAATTGACTGCTTACTGTAAAAGCAAATACAGCTCTGTCCAGAAATCTGTTGTTGAAGTAACGCCCTGTCAGATACACGAAATGAAAAGTGGTCATTCTGAATGAAACAAACCTCAACAGATACTTGCCACATGTACACCAAACGCATCCGCCAGAACGATGCGTAGTCACGTTGCAAAAATCTGGACTGGGTATCCAAAACAGCGATAGTTAAGATCTCAGCCAAAGGTAAGGGATCAATATGGCGGTCTTTTACTCTTGTTAACGGCCTCGCCCGCAACAAACACCACAACGTCGAATCATTCACAGATAGCGATTTGTTACACTGTCATGAATCTTGATACAGAGAAACAAAATTTCATAACGGCGACAAAATCAGAACACAACGCAATAACTTTACAAGTACCACCATTTCCTGTAAGCACTGGACATAGCGACAACGATGATGAGATCCTAAAGACAATACCACCATCTAATAAGCAGTGTTAAAGATCTAAGTCCGTATTTAATATTTTTTTCAGTTTATACAATCAAACTTTCCGCACTAAACAAGACAATAAACTTCGTATGAGTAAGAGCATACAAAAATAATTGCTGCCAACTTTTATGACGACTTTAAAAACAATAAAACTTGCTACAGACAACACGCGTACCTGCAGTCTTTACATCTGTTTTAATCAAAAATTGAAATCATAATGAATCACCTTCTCCATGTTCCCCCTCAGATCCCACAACACAATCTGCTTATCGAACCCAGCCCCCCCTAAAAAACAGTAATCACCAGTCAATTCACACAAGAAAATATGCAACAAATTGAACATTTAATGGGTTTACATCTCATGATAATGAAATTAATAACTTTAACTTTCAAACAATCATGGAACAAGCCAAATAATTAATGACTAAATGATAAAGGTAACATTTTCATAACTACTTGAAGTGAGTCGCACATAAAATCAAATGAAAATTAAACGATTGCAAATTGATCAATATCAAATAGCATCAATTATTGTTAAGTCTGACTAACTGAAATTATAACGAAAAGGTGAATGTATGCTGGAAACAATTAGGGCTTTTATTTACTCAAAAAACCTCGACAACTCTGAATTTGACAATGAATATAATCTTTTCATTCAACAGCTGGAGAGTTTACTGCAGTCGGCATTTCAAGATGTTGATGAGAAGAGCATCTTAACCGTACATCAAGTACTTTATGAAATTAATATAGCACATCTTTCTGTAGCTTGGTTTAATAAAGCACATAACATACATCATCCAAAAATTGTTTTAATAAAATATAAAATTGATCAAGCTTGGAACAAAAGTATTCAATACAATTACAAGGATCAAATTCAAGATCTACCGAGTGTTGATGATTTTCCGGATTGGATAAGAACAACAGTCGCCAATCACAAATCAAATGAACTTCACCCGGTATTTACATTTTTACGTGATGAAGCCAATCTGGAGCAATCCAAAGAGTTCTTCTTCCAGGAAACACCGCTTGAAATGCTATTTGGTGACATCATCGCTTATCTCCTGCCTGGTATCTATGGTGGTATCAAAGTCGAGTTCGTGAAGAATTACTGGGACGAAGTTGGACGTGGAATTGATGAAAAAGTCCATCGTAAACTGCGGGCAAGAATGATGAAAGCCCTGAACATTGATGAAAGTTGCTATCTTGAAAATACAGAGCTTTTCATCTGTGAAGAGTTAGAGCTCATTAATATGTACCTAAGTTTGGCACTTGATCGTACAAAGCATACAGAGCTCGTGGGTGCATTGTTAGCCACAGAATTGATGATCCCAGGGCGTTTCCAGTATCTTATCGATGGATTTAGGCGTTTAGGCTTCAATGACTATGATCTCCACTATCACATTGAGCATACTTCAGTGGATGAAGTCCATGCAGATGATTTGCTCGATCATGTTGCCATGCCAATTTTGAAACACGATACAAAACAAATGCAAGCCCTTGTACTAGGCGGTTTACGCAGATTAGATACCATTCATAAAGTTCTAGATCGTCTATATGAACGAGTTTTAAGTAATGAATCTTCGTATCATTTAGTAAAAGCTGCATAACCGTCATAGAAAATACCAGGTAAGAGCATGAATATCATTAACCTTTCATCAACTAACACGTGAATGAGATTGTCATATTTGTGCTCTTACTTCAGTTCAAGGAAATTATGATGCCTATCGTAAACATACAGTATATTGATTCAATAACAGATCACCAAAAACGACAAGTTATCGAACAAGTTACAGAAGTTATGGTCAAGGTTTTAAATAAAAAACCAGAAAGTACCTATATTGTACTTCAGAAAATTGAAACAGAAAACTGGGGCGTTAATGGACAAACCGTGTCTGACAGACGAAATAACAACTAATAGACAATAAGATATCTAGAACATGAATATTATAAATTCAACTTTTGACCAAAGTGTTAGTAAAAAGATATCCTTGCGAAACGAGTTGCCATCAGATGTCAAAAGACAAATTTTAGATTTATATAAACCTAACGGCATTCGTAGTGCATTCTTGTATTTACTTATATTTTCTTTAATTGTTACTTACATCTATGTTGCAGTTCATGCTGATTCTGTCTGGATCACTTTATTCGCTATCATCCTTATTGCGTCTCAACAGCATGCACTTTACATATTGAATCATGATGCCAGCCATTTTTCATTATTTAAAGATAAGTCAAAAAACATATATACTGCGACTATTCTTTCGAATTACGTCATGTTTCATCATCCGGAAGCTTGGTCATTTACTCAATGGCGCCGTATTCATATGCTGCATCACAAGCACCTTTTCACTCAGGATGACCCCAATTATGTAGGAAGAGAAATGCGTGGAGATACAGCATCCTCCCCTAGTTTAGTTAAGATTATATTGAAAACACTGGAAGGTGTAAAAGACTGCTTCTTGGATTTATTTTTTAACAAAGTATCTTACATTAATAGTAAAGGGAAAATTTACAAGAATCATCGTAAACACTTTGGTCATTTGTTTTATTCGTTTGAAGATGATCAGGAAATGGAAAACGAAAGAAAACTAAGTCTTATGTTTTATATCCTTTCATTTTCTATAATTACATATCTCTCACTATGGGAAGTGTTTTTGGTTTACTGGATTTTACCAATGTACACTATTTATCCTCTGATCCTGAGATTCCATGACATTACAGAACATTACTGGGAAGAGAAATCTACCCAGGTTGAAATAAACACCAGAAGTCGAAAAGATGGATTATTAACTAAATTATTAATTTCCCCACTTCCACGTGGATACCATTGTGAACATCATATCTTCCCAAGCATTCCAGTAACAAAACTGCCGTTAGTGAATCGATATATGAAAGAACATACTTCGCTTCATACGGAAGAGCAAGGTATCTGGGGACTCATGAAAGAAATTAACACAAGGAAGAAAAATGATATTACCATGTAGCATTAAAACTTTCGACTATCATGCAGAAAATTTTTCAGTACACATGGTAACTTCATCTGAAAAAACTTTCTTCACGAATGCTTTCATCGTTGAAACAGAAAACTCAGTTATTCTTATTGACTCAATGATGACAATCAGCGAAGCTGAATTTGTAAAGCAGTCAATTATAAGCATAGGTAAAGAACTCTCTGCCGTTATCATCACACACCCTCATCCGGACCACTATAATGGGCTAAGTACTATCATTGGTGAAGATCATCACATTTCAATTTATGGAACAGAAAAGTCATCCGAAGTTATTATCAATTCATTTGACGACAAAGAGAAGAAATGGCGCCCCTATTTTGGTGACGAGTGGCCAAAAGTGAAAATACCACCTAACCGATTCATTCAAGGAAGTGAAGTATTATATTTCGACAATATAAGATTCTCATTTGAAGAAATTGGTAAAGGTGAATCCAACAGTGACTTATTGATTAAAGTTGGGAATCACGATTCAATTATCTTTGTTGGAGATCTTGTTTTCAACAATATGCACAGTTTTATGAATGATGGACACAGTTCATTATGGATCTCTAAGCTCCAAAAAATTAAAGAAAAAGTACACAAAAGTTGTATTATATTCACTGGCCATGGTGAACCAGACCAAGCTTACTTTTTGATTGAAAAACAAATTAGTTACATAAAATTCTATCAAAATGAAATCCAATCAATTTCGCAAGGGCGAAGTCAGTTAACTGATGATGAAAAATCTATTTTTGTTGAAATCATCTCAAGAAGATATCCGCATTATAAACTCTTAGACTTCATTTCAGCAGGTGCAAACTCAGTAGCAACTGAAATGGCTTTTAGTAAGAGTATTTCAATTTAGAAATTCAATGAGGCTAACATGAACAAAAATAAGTATCATCTTGCACAATTCAGTATTTCACTGGCTCGCTATTCTTTTTCTGATGAAAAAATGCAAGGATTTGTTTCACGGCTCACAGAAATAAATGAACTTGCAGATAAAAGCCAAGGGTTCATCTGGCGATTAAAATCAGATGATGGTAACTCTACATCTTTCCGTGGCTACTCAGACCCGAATATTTACCTTAATTTATCTGTCTGGGATTCTATAGAAAATCTGAGAGAGTTTGTATTTAAAAGTAATCATGTTGAGTTATTTCGTAAAGGTAAGACTTGGTTTCATAATCTAAACGGTCCTATTACTGCGCTGTGGTGGATTAAAGAAGGTGAAATACCAACCATTGAAGATGGCATCAGCCGTCTTGAATCGATAAAAAATTTAGGTCCAACAAGTTGGGCATTTAACTTTAAAACGAATTATTCACCCGAAGCTATAGAGAGCAATAATATCCTTACTAAATGTAAGAAAGAAGTGGATGACCTGCATGACTTTCTTCAGCAATGGTTCCAAGGGGAAATTAGCAACACATCGGAAAACAGAGAATTATTATCGAGTCGTTTTGATCAGTTCGGTGAACTTTTATCACCTGATGGCCTTATTGAGCCGTTTCACTGCCTTGAAAACAGGTTTAATAGCGCACATGGGAAATTTCTTAATGCCAAAATTTGGATTACTGGTTTCACGCCAGTGTTATTGAATAATAAAGACATACTCGTTAAATATACTGAATGGCGTCAAGTTGATGGCGAAACCAATGTGAGATTCACGACAGCTTTGCTTTCTGAGAAAAACAAAGCACCCAATGGAATAGTATGGAAGCATATTCATGAAACCTGGTCTGATGTGAATAATCTTAAATCTCCAGCTCCCTACGCAACACCAGAATCTCCATCACTTGAGGAGGCTTAAGAGTATTTTTTATGAAACAAGAAAATCAGCTTCACGGTTCATCTTTGAATTTGGCACCGGAGCAAATTAAGAAAATTTGCGCCGAAATTGTTGATTACCTGTCTAATAAAGAAAACCCACGCTACACACAAAAGGTCCGTCCAAAATTAACCGATCGACAGTACAGTGATCTGTCCGCTTTGGAACGCATGCCCTATCATGGAAGCGAAGCTGTCAGCACCTTTGAAAAATATATTCAATTATTAACCACACAGGCTGTATCCACCTCACATCCCGGTTTCTTAGCGTATATCATGGGTGCAGCTAGTGATGTTTCTGTTTTGGCTGATTTCCTTGCTGCTGCAATCAGCGCACCGCAAACAAGTGCTTCTACGTCTCACCTGACAACCATGATTGAAGCTCAAACAATCAAGTGGATGTGCCAATTACTCGGTTATCCCGAGACAGGGAGCGGACTTTTTGTCAGTGGCGGCTCCGTAGCTAATTTAATCGCGCTGCAAGCTGCAATAAAAAAGAAAAGAACTCAAAATATTGTAGATTTAAATCAATATCGCGTCTACGTCAGCAAGTATTCACATAGCAGTATTTCTTCTGCTGTCAGTATTTCAGGGTTATTACCAGATCAATGTATTCAGTATATCGAAACAACTCAGGAACATACTCTCTCCATCAGTGATTTAAAAACAAAAATTAAACATGACCAAGAGCATGGATACATACCACTTATGGTTATTGGTATTGCTGGATGTACTTCACTTGGCGTCATTGACCCATTGCTTGTTTTATCTGATATCTGCATAAAAGAAGATATTTGGTTTCATATTGATGCAGCTTACGGTGGGTTTGCTGTACTATCTCAAGAATATAGTGAGGCACTCAAAGGTATGCAGTTTAGTGATTCACTCACGATTGATCCGCATAAATGGATGTATGCAGCCGCAGATGTTGGATGCATTTTAGTCAAAGACCCAAACATTTTGTTCAACACATTTAATCAATCAGGTGCCTATTATTCATCCGATGATTTGACCTTCTCCAACCATCTCCAGTTTCGTGATTTAGGAATACAGACAACTCGCAGTTTTAGAGCACTCAAAGTTAAATTGAGTTTGGAGATCGCTGGCCGAATTGGTTATCAACAGATGATTGAAAAAGATATCCACCTTGCGAAGTATGCCTATAAACTTGCACTTGATCATCCGAATCTAGAAGCATATAGCTGTCATTTAAGTATTGTAACACTACGATTTAACCCTAACCTTGCGACAGATGAAAGCTTTATATCAGAAACTAATCTGAATAAAATCAATCAGGAAATAATCGATGACTTACATCAGCTCGGGGATTTTTTTCCCTCCCACACATGGGTGAATAATAAATATTTAATTCGTCTCTGTATTGTTAACCTCAATACAACTGAAGAAACAATTCATGGTTTGCTAGAAGCAATAGATGAAGTTGGAAAATCGAAAACTTGCAATTATTTAACCCACATGAGTACCCAATAATGACCGTTCAATTCGTTTCATTACTTAATGTTCGTTTTAATGACAAGGAAAAGTTTGAAATACATGTCGGCTGGTTAAGTCGAAAAATTGCATCTGGTTTAGGCTGGGAGCTAGCCATTTGTGGATGGCAATCCCCATCACCATTTCCAAATGACAGCCAAGTCGTGCATGTATGGAAAACAAATTCATCATCTGAACAAGAGGCACGAACATCATTAAACAACTTAATCGCAAGTCTTGACCAGGAAAAAGTCAACTTAGCACTCAGCGTAATGCATGATCCTAAATTCATATTCACTAAAGAAAAAACTTATTAAAATTCAATTGAATAAATAATTAACCAATTAACTTATAGAAACATAGAAAGGTTCATTCATGAAAAGAATTCTTATTATCGTCGGTTCTGTTTATGGCAGTACGATGCAAATGGCGAATTATATTTCCAGAAAGTTAGACAAGTATGGTTATGTGTCAGAAGTCACTGAAAGTTCTTCTTTGGAAAATATTAAAAAATCAAATCTATTACTCATTATGACTGCAACAACCGGTCAGGGAGATATTCCTCAAAATATAACTCCTTTTGTTGATGAGATAAAAGAAAGTCAAGAAGATCTAAATGACATCAACTATGCCATCATCTCATTTGGTGACAGTGGCTATGGACCGACATTCTGCAATTCAGGCAGAACTATCCAGAGCATATTGGAAAATCGCAATGGTAATTGTGTCATTCCACCATTTGAAATTGATACTGTTGAGTATTTAGACCCAGAAGAGCCTATCAACATCTGGTGCGAAAACTATATTGATAAATTATAAGCGCCAATTCGCCAGGCTGACTCCGTTCAGTCTGGTATTTACACAATTAAACCCCTCTTACACCCTCGGCTATCATCACAATCGTTCTCTCAACAATGGCTGATACAACTCCCTCTGTAATTTTAACTCTGTCACTCATGCTAATGAAAAAGTAAAAATTATCATCACTAGATGCAATAAACATTCAGATTTCATAATAATTCACTCTCATATCATGATAAATACCGACTTACTCTGTCATGCTATTGATTCATATTAAATATTTACTCTTAGGAATCGCCATGAAAAAGGACGTACGCTTTCTCTTCCCTTTACCTTTTTTAATCGCAAGTTCATTCGCTTGGTCCAACATCACGTCATATCCGCCACAACAAGCCAGTCCAATTGAAGCAAAGAACACGCCTATGTTCATCTCGTTGGGCTTCGACGACAATATAGAAGCAGATGGTTTACGCTGGATTTCGAAAGCACTGAGCAGTCATACGAATCCTCAGGGTCTCGACTCATTTGCAGGTTCACCATTAATGTCGAGCTTCTTCTTGCACTGCCAGCCTGCCCGACAGCAACCTGAGATCATCGATCTATGGCGGAAACTGAACACTGACGGTCATGACATCGCAAGCCACACAGAAACCCACCCTGACGATAAGATAAACTACAACCCTTTTGAATCCTGGATGACGGCTGAGCAGTGGCAGCAGGAAGTGGCGCTTTGTAATGAGTTTCTGACGCAACCTGTCGAACAAGGCGGTGTCGGTGCCCCGGCGGTTGCCGGATTTCGGGCGCCCTTTTTAACATTCAACGACAACACGCTGGATGCCCTTACCACAAATGCCATCCAGTATGATGTCAGCTTCCCGGCGGGTATTACCACAGAGGAAAATGGCACCAACAACTACTGGCCACATACGCTCGATCAAGGTAGTCCGTCGCAATCAGTTGCACAGCAAGGCGGTTGGAAGCCGGCCGTGAAAAATATGCCAGGGCTCTGGGAAGTTCCGTTGCAAGCGCTGATAGTTCCAACAGATGAAGAGGCCGCAGAGTACGGACTCACCTATTCGCTCAACGACAAAATTGCCAGCCGTGTCCCTTACTATGACCCGTCAGCACGCAAGGCCGACAACTTCGACTGGAACCTCTATACCACGCCGGCCTGGGGCGGTTACGGACTGAACGCTGCCGATGTACTCACCTTGTACAAATACAATCTCGACCTGCATTTATCCGGCAATCGTGCGCCACTGGTATTGGGTCTACACTCTGCTTTTTACGGCAAAATAAATGGTGAAGAACATTTCGGGATGCCTGAAACCAGCGTCGCCGACCGGCAGGCGGTGCTGAAGCAATTCATTGAATACGCGTTGTCGAAACAGCAGGTGCGTTTTGTTTCGCATCGTCAGCTTGTCGAGTGGATGCAAAACCCTTCACCAGTTCTGACTTGTGAGCAGGCTATCTGGTCAGCACACACAACATACCGGTCAGGTGATATCGTTCAATTCAATGGGAAGTACTGGAAAGCAAAATGGTGGACCGTTCAAGAGATTCCCGGCAACACAGCCGACGGTCCGTGGCAAGCACAAACTGGCTGTAACGGTTAACTGACTCAAGTGATCCTGGGAAGGCTTGTTAATATTGAAACGAAAAAAAGGAGAGCCTAGGCTCTCCTTATTTCATCAAACTGAACTGAAATTACAGTGCAGCTTTCGCTTTTTCAACCAGAACGGTGAAAGTCGCTTTGTCGAAAACAGCGATATCAGCCAGGATCTTACGATCGATTTCGATAGATGCTTTCTTCAGACCATTGATGAAGGTGCTGTAGGTCATGTCGTTTTGACGTGCCGCAGCATTGATACGTGCAATCCACAGTTGACGGAAAGTACGTTTCTTGTTGCGACGGTCACGGTAAGCGTATTGACCGGCTTTAGTAACTGCTTGGAAAGCTACACGATATACACGTGAACGTGCACCGTAGTAACCTTTAGCTTGTTTAAGAACTTTTTTGTGACGTGCACGCGCTTGTACACCACGTTTTACGCGAGGCATAGGAAACTCCTAACTAAATAAATACGATAACTAAAAACGATTAAGCGAACGGAAGCATACGTGCTACTGCTGCTACTTCACATGCAGGAAGCAGAGAGTTTGGACGTAGCTGACGCTTGTTCTTAGTAGTACGCTTAGTCAGAATGTGACGCTTGGTCGCACGCTTGTACTTAAAACCACCAGCAGTTTTCTTGAAACGCTTAGCAGCACCTTTGTTGGATTTCATCTTAGGCATGATGAGACTCCGCATTGTTGATAGTTAATAACATAGTAATCAGGCGAACAAAAAGCGCTGCACTGAGCAGCGCTTTTGCTACTTGAAGGCCTGAATTACTTCTTCTTAGGGGCAAGCATCATGGTCATTTGGCGACCTTCGACACGACTAGGGAAGCTCTCGACGACAGCGATGTCGACCAGTTCATCCTTAATACGGTTCAGAAGATCGATACCCAGACCTTGGTGGGCCATTTCACGACCGCGGAAACGCAGTGTGACTTTACCCTTGTTGCCCTCTTCTAAAAAGCGAATCAGGTTGCGCAGTTTTACCTGATAGTCGCCTTCATCTGTACCAGGACGGAATTTAACTTCCTTAACCTGGATTTGTTTTTGCTTTTTCTTTTGCTCTTTAGCAGCCTTGCTCTTTTCGAACAGGTACTTGCCATAGTCCATCACTCGACAGACTGGTGGCTCGGCATTAGGGCTGATTTCAACCAGATCGACACCAGCTTCATTCGCTGCACTAATTGCTTCTTCAATAGAAACAACACCGATAGACTCACCATCGATACCAGTTAAACGAACTTCGCGTACGCCACGGATTTCGCCATTGATACGGTGTGCGTTTTGCTTAACTGGTGCTTGAGTTCTTTTTCCGCCTTTAATACCTTATTCCTCCAAAACATTGAGCTTGCGACTGCTAATCTCTTGTTGCATGTACGCAACAAAGTCATCAATCTTAAATTTACCCAAATCGTTACCCTTGCGAGTACGGACCGCAACCTCACCTGCTTCGACTTCTTTGTCACCGCAGACAAGCATATACGGAACTCGCTTTAAAGTATGTTCGCGGATTTTAAAGCCAATTTTCTCATTTCTCAAGTCCGCGTTGACTCGGATTCCACTTTTTTGCAGTTTTTCTACAACTTCGCGAACATATTCTGACTGGCTGTCAGTAATATTCATGACAACTGCTTGTTGTGGCGCCAACCAGGTCGGGAAATAACCCGCGTATTCTTCGATGAGGATACCGATGAAACGTTCGAGGGAGCCAAGAATGGCGCGGTGAATCATAACTGGCGTGTGACGCTCATTATCTTCACCGACATAAGTCGCACCCAGACGCTCAGGCAGAGCAAAGTCTAGCTGAACTGTACCGCACTGCCAAGCACGATCTAAACAATCATGCAAAGTAAATTCAATTTTAGGGCCGTAGAACGCTCCCTCACCTTCCTGAATATCATAAGAAATGTTCATTGATTCCAGTGCGATTTTCAGGTCAGACTCGGCTTTATCCCACATTTCATCGGAACCCACACGCTTCTCAGGGCGTGTCGACAACTTCACCACAATATTGTTGAAGCCGAAGGTTTCATAGGTGTCGTAAACCATCTTAATACAAGAAGTGACTTCTTCCTGCACTTGGTTTTCCGTACAGAAAATGTGCGCATCATCCTGAGTAAAACCACGAACACGCATCAGACCATGCAGTGCGCCTGACGGTTCGTTTCGGTGACAACTGCCGAACTCGGCCATACGTAATGGCAAATCACGGTATGATTTCAGACCCTGATTAAAGATCTGAACGTGCCCCGGACAGTTCATAGGCTTAATCGCATACTCACGCTTTTCAGATTCAGTCGTGAACATGTTTTCTGCGTACTTGTCCCAGTGACCAGAGCGTTCCCACAGAACGCGGTCCATCATCAGCGGACCTTTCACTTCCTGGTAATCATACTCAGTCAGCTTGTCACGGACGAACACTTCCAGCTCACGGAACACAGTCCAGCCGTTGTGATGCCAGAACACCATACCCGGCGCTTCTTGCTGCATATGATACAGATCAAGCTGCTTACCCAGTTTACGGTGGTCACGCTTCGCCGCTTCTTCCAGACGCGTCAGGTGCGCTTTCAGTGCTTTCTTATCATGGAAGGCTGTGCCGTAAATACGCTGCAACATCTTGTTATCGCTGTTACCACGCCAGTAAGCGCCAGCCACATTCAGCAGTTTGAAATGCTGGCAGAAGCCCATGTTCGGCACGTGCGGGCCACGGCACATGTCGATGTATTCTTCGTGATGGTACAAACCCGGACGATCATCGCGAGAGACATTCTCATCCAGGATTTCCATTTTGTACGGTTCGCCACGAGACTCAAAGGTATCACGTGCTTCCTGCCAGCTGACTTTCTTCTTGATAACGTCGTACTTGGTTTTCGCCAGCTCGACCATGCGCTTTTCGATCTTTTCCAGATCGTCAGCCGTCAATGGTTGCTCCAGATCGACGTCATAATAGAAACCGGAATCAATCGTCGGACCGATCGCCATTTTCACATCCGGGTACAATTGCTTGATCGCATGACCCAAAAGGTGAGCACAAGAGTGACGAACGATCTCCAGACCGTCTTCATCTTTTGCGGTGATGATTTCGAGTTTTGCGTCGTTTTCAATCACATCACAGGCATCAACGCGAACACCGTCAACACGACCGGCAATACAGGCTTTCGCCAGGCCAGGGCCGATAGACAGCGCCACATCGAGAGTTGAAACCGGGTTATCAAATTGACGCTGACTGCCGTCAGGAAGAGTAATTACAGGCATTCATTGATCCTTTGTTCAGTGGTGCCACATACCAAGTAGCACATGCAATTTCGTATTTTACCGCCTGCCAAGGAGCAGTACGGTGATGAGATAGTGTCTGTTTCGGTGTGAATTTTGGTACAAATCAAAATTGCTGACCCCAGACAGAAGGCGAATTGTAATGGATTGACTCACAAAACTAAAGATAGAAAAGCCAGTTACCTGTGAGCCACTTGCAAAATAAGGGAAAAGTTGCTTTCATTTGTATAGGCAATTTATAGTCATTAATGACGCAGAGACAACACCATGGCAAGCGCACCGCGTTATCAGCAAATCAAAGAGTATCTCGACCAGAAAATCCAGAGCCGTGAATGGCCACCCGGATATAAGATCCCCACCGAAATTGAGCTGTCAGAGCAGTTTGAAGTCAGTCGGATGACGGCCAATAAAGCTATCAAAGAACTGGTTAACGAAGGATTTCTGGAACGCACACCCCGTTTAGGCACTTTTGTCTGCAATAAAAAAGCCGAATCTCCTTTGATGGAAATTCGGAACATTGCAACGGAAGTCACGAGCCGGGGCCATCAATACTCCAGTAAAGTGATTACACAGCAACAGGTCAAAGCCCGTGATGAAATTGCATTACGCTTAGGCGTACGGCATGACACAACTGTGTATTTCACTCAAATCGTCCATTACGAAAATAAAGTGCCGATTCAACTGGAAGAACGCTGGGTGAATCCTCACTTTGCCCCCGATTATATCCAGCAGGATTTCACGACTCAGACACCCAATGAGTATCTGATGCAGACATGCCCGCTCAGTGATATTGAGCATACTGTCGAAGCCATTCTGCCTCCTTCACATATCAGCGAGTTACTTGAAATGGAGATCGAGTCGCCATGCTTATTGCTCAATCGCCGTACCTGGAGTAACACCAATCTCATCAGTACAGCTTTGCTGTACCACCCCGGCGATAAATACAAACTCAGCTCCAGAACCCGCGTCATTTAACCCTGGTTCGTCTTCAGGCACTTTAAGCCTCGTTGTTTTTTTAGCTATCATATTGATTAGCAAGCCTGATCACTCAGTGGTCAGGCTTTTGTATACTGCATCGTCCGCGCTTGGTACTTCCCTCTCCCGCTGCTAAATACGCTACTGTTAATAGAATCCTTCAACATTGATCACATTTTAATTACATCGCATCTTGAGTTTTATCCGAATTCGGACTTTAATTTGTATATACATATTAGGCAACCAGAGAGAAACTGCTCGCTATGGAACGTATTCTGACCAATCTCAAACTCGTCACCATGGAACCGGAACACGGTTATCAGATCATCGATAACGCCATGGTGATTATCCGTCAGGGTAAGATTAGCTACGCCGGTCCGCAGCAGGCAAACTGGCAGGACACAGTCGACAGCCAGGCAGACATTGTGGATTGCAAGCAGGCTATGGTCACGCCGGGTCTGATCGACTGCCATACTCATCTGGTGTTTGCGGGCAATCGTGCTAACGAATTTGAACAGCGTCTGAACGGTGTGCCTTACGAAGATATCGCCAAGGCCGGTGGTGGCATTTTGTCGACAGTCAGAGCCACGCGCGCAGCCACCGAAGATGAATTGTTTGCATTAGCTTCAGAGCGTCTGGCAGGCCTAAAACGTGACGGCGTCACGACTATCGAAATAAAATCCGGCTATGGCCTGACTACCGAAGATGAGCTGAAAATGCTGCGGGTTGCCCGCCGTATTGGCGAGCAGGCCGATATCAAAGTTTCTACCACACTGCTGGCCGCACACGCATTGCCTCCTGAATATGCCGGACGCAGCGACGATTACATCACCCTGGTATGTGACGAAATTATCCCGGCAGCTGCAAAAGAGAACCTTGCAGATTCAGTAGACGTTTTCTGTGAAGGCATCGGTTTTTCAACCGCACAAAGTGCACGGGTTTTTGCCGCGGCCAAAGCCCATGGCCTGATGATTAAAGGCCATACAGAGCAGCTTTCAAATTTAGGTGGTAGTGCACTGGCAGCCCGTATGGGTGCAACATCTGTCGACCATATTGAATACCTGGACGAAGCCGGTGTTGAAGCACTGGCCGCCCACAACACAGTCGCGACCCTGTTGCCAGGCGCTTTCTATTTCCTGCGTGAAACCCAGCAGCCACCGATCACTCAGCTTCGTGAAAAAGGTGTGCCGATGGCAATTTCCACCGACTTTAACCCCGGCACCTCGCCGATTGCCTCACTGCGTACCATGATGAACATGGCTTGCACCTTCTTCCGCCTGACACCGGAAGAATGCCTGAGAGGTGTTACCGCGCATGCCGCACAAGCGCTGGGCCTGAGTGAGCAATGTGGTCAGATTCGCACAGGTATGGCCGCGGATCTGGCACTGTGGAATCTCGACTCACCAGCAGAGCTGTCCTATCGCATGGGTGTACCGGATTTAATCGCCCGGGTTGTGGATGGCAACCTCTTTTATCAACCTAATAATCAGTAAACAGGAGGCTGTATGCCTATTGATATGAGTGTCTGGCAAGGACGCAGTGATCCTGAAGACGGTAACAAAGGCCTGCGCTGGCACCAGAAAGTGCAACCAGCCGACAATGCCAATGAAAGCGGCATCATGCTGCTCGGCTTCGCCTGTGATGAAGGTGTCTCTCGTAACAAAGGCCGTACCGGCGCTTATGATGCTCCGATCGCGATACGCCGCGCATTGGCCAATCTGGCCTGGCACCACGAAGAGCCCGTTTATGACGGCGGCAACATCAGCTGCGACGACAGCAATCTGGAACTGGCGCAATACCGGCTGGCAGAAGATGTAAGCCGCGCCCTGCGTCAGCGCCACAAAGTGATCGTATTTGGCGGCGGGCATGAAGTGGCCTGGGGATCGTTTCAGGGCATAGGCAATTATCTGGTGCAAAAGCAGCATGTTGCCGGCAACGAGAATGAAGAACAGCAACCGCCGCGTGTCGGCATCATCAACTTTGATGCTCACTTCGACCTGCGTAATCCGCCGGGTGGCAAGCAGTCGGAGAAAGGCAGCTCAGGCACCCCGTTCCATCAGGCTGCCCGTTTCTGCGAAATGCATAACTGGCCATTCAAATATGCCTGCCTGGGACTGGCGCGTACCAGTAACACCCAGGCGCTGTATGAAAAAGCCGACCGTTTAGGGGTGCTTTACAAAGATGACCATGAACTGGTTCATCACAAGATGGAACCGACACTGACAGAGCTTCAGCGATTTATTGATCAGTGTGATTACCTCTATCTGACCATTGATCTGGACGTTTTCCCGGCCTCCGTGGCACCGGGGGTCAGTGCCCCGGCTGCGCGCGGTGTGCCATTAGACATCGTTGAAATGCTGCTGGAACCGATTTTAAAAGCCAGAACGCCGAAAGGAGAATCGAAGATCCTGGTCGCGGATCTGGCTGAGTACAACCCACGTTTTGACATTGATAATCAAACTGCACGGTTAGCTGCACGGCTTGCCTGGACAATCGCCCGCGCTATTCGTTAACCAGAGAGCGGCAAGGAGAGCAAAATGACGCAACAACAGAATCCACGTCTGGACACGACACGCACCATAGAAGCACCGACTGGCACCAAACTGAATGCCAAGTCATGGCTGACAGAAGCACCGCTGCGTATGCTGATGAATAACCTGCACCCTGATGTGGCTGAACACCCTCACTCTCTGGTGGTCTATGGTGGTATTGGCCGTGCAGCCCGTAACTGGGAATGTTATGACAAGATTGTTGAAGTTCTGAAGCGTCTGGAAGATGACGAAACCCTGCTGGTGCAGTCCGGTAAACCTGTCGGGGTGTTCAAAACGCACAGCAACGCGCCTCGCGTACTGATTGCCAACTCCAATATCGTGCCACACTGGGCGAACTGGGAGCACTTCAACGAGCTGGATAAAAAAGGCCTGATGATGTACGGCCAGATGACCGCGGGCAGCTGGATCTATATCGGCTCGCAAGGCATCGTTCAGGGCACCTACGAAACCTTTGTTGCTATGGCGCGCAAGCATTTCAATGGCGATGCCTCCGGTCGCTGGGTATTGACCGGCGGCTTGGGCGGCATGGGCGGTGCTCAGCCTCTGGCGGCCACCATGGCTGGTTTCTCTATGATCGCCGTTGAGTGTGATGAATCACGTATCGATTACCGTCTGCGTACCGGTTATGTGGACTGTAAAGCCACCACGCTGGACGAAGCACTGGCTATCATTGAAAAGTCCAAACAAACCGGCAAGCCGGTTTCTGTTGGCCTGCTGGGTAACGCGGCTGATGTCTTCCCTGAGCTGGTGAAGCGCGGCATCGTACCAGACTGCACCACTGACCAGACATCAGCCCACGATCCGCTGAATGGCTACCTGCCTCAGGGCTGGAGCATGGAACATGCGGCAGAAATGCGTCTGCAAGACGAAGCCGCGGTGGTCAAAGCAGCAAAAGCATCAATGGCAATTCAGGTACAGGCAATGCTGGATCTGCAAAAAGCGGGTTCTGCAACCGTCGACTACGGCAACAACATTCGCCAGATGGCGCTGGAAGAAGGCGTTGAAAACGCATTCGACTTCCCGGGATTCGTGCCGGCTTATATTCGCCCGCTGTTCTGTGAAGGCGTGGGTCCGTTCCGCTGGGCTGCCCTGTCCGGCGATCCGGAAGACATCTACAAAACCGATCAGAAGGTCAAAGAGCTGATCCCGGATAACCCGCATCTGCACAACTGGCTGGACATGGCACGCGAGCGTATTCAGTTCCAGGGGCTGCCGGCACGTATCTGCTGGGTGGGCCTGAAAGACCGTGCGCGACTGGGTCTTGCATTCAACCAAATGGTGCGTAACGGCGAACTGAAAGCGCCTGTCGTGATTGGCCGTGACCACCTGGATTCAGGCTCTGTCTCCAGCCCTAACCGCGAAACGGAAGGCATGATGGACGGTTCAGACACTGTGTCCGACTGGCCACTGCTCAATGCCCTGCTGAACACGGCATCCGGTGCGACCTGGGTTTCTCTGCACCACGGTGGTGGCGTAGGTATGGGCTTCTCTCAGCACTCAGGCATGGTGATCGTGTGTGACGGTACCGATGAAGCCGAAGAGCGCATCCGCCGCGTACTGCGTAACGACCCGGGCACTGGTGTGATGCGTCACGCTGATGCCGGCTACGACATTGCGATCAACTGTGCCAAAGAACAGGGCCTTGATCTGCCGATGATCACTGACAAATAATTCGAGCCGGAACAATGACTATGTTTCAACTAGAAATCCTACCGGACAAAATGCGTTTGCCGCTGCTGCTTGAAGCAAGCTATAACGATCTGAAGCCAGAATCTTTACTGCCAAGTCTCTGATTCAAAGCCATCAAATTCAGCGAAACAACCAAGCCGGGTTCTCTCCCGGCTTTTTTTATCTGATTCTGTTATTAAAAACTGCTTTGATATGAATTTTGCTGCCCTGCACTTTTCAATTGACTGTTTTTGTTATTTAAGTCAGCTAATCGGCAAACATATAGTCTATGCTGTGATGAGGTAAAGCGCGGGGCGACTGACAAAAAATCACTATAATCACGTCAGTCAGGGATAGCGGTGAGCATGGCTCGTTCAGGTTCGCAGAACCAGAATCTACTTGCATCCATAGAATTGCCCCAACAGATTTGGCGTCACTGTCTTTATATAATCCAGCCCAAGCGCTGTATTATTGTTTATTATGATTTGTACCCAAACTGGTTTGTGCCCGGAGGATGCTATGTGGCAAGCGATTTCCCATCAGCTATCAGACGTACTTGATCAACCCTTTACCATCCGGGAGCGAAATACACTCCCTGGGGGGGACGTCAACGAATGCTATTGCATCAGCGATGGCGATCAAAGGTACTTCATCAAGCTTAATGAGAAAGAGCAGCTTCCCGTTTTTGAAGCAGAAGCGGAAAATCTGCGCGTCCTGCAGGAAACAAACTCAGTATCAGTGCCTACAAGCCGGCATATGGGCATAAGCCGGGATAAAGCCTTCCTCGTCCTCGATTTCATGCCCATGAAAAGTCTGGACACCGAATCGGCCCACACACTTGGCCAGCAACTGGCGCACCTTCATAAATGGGGCGAACAGCCTGAATACGGCTTCGACATAGACAATTTCATTGGCCTGACTCCTCAGCCCAATCAGTGGCGACGAAAATGGTGTCGCTTTTTCGCAGAACAGCGGATTGCCTGGCAATTGCAAATCTGTGAGGAGAAAGGCATCGATTTTGGCAGTATTGATGTCATCACAGGCAATGTGATTGACATCTTGTCGGCACATCAGCCAAAACCTTCCTTGCTGCATGGCGATTTATGGCATGGAAATACAGCACTCAGTGTAGATGGCCCGGTCATTTATGACCCCGCCTGCTACTGGGGTGACAGGGAATGCGACATTGCTATGACAGAGCTGTTCGGCGGATTTCCCGACAGTTTCTACAATGGCTATCAGTCTGTATTTCCGCTGGATGACGGCTACAAACAACGTCGCGACCTGTACAACCTTTACCACCTGCTGAACCACTGCAATCTCTTTGGTGGCGAATATCTGGATCAGGCTGAACGCTGTATTCGCAGGCTTAATCTGAGTAGCAATTAAAGGATAATCCAGGCTACCGTCTGCAGAGTTGAAGTGATAAAGTTCACATTCTTTATCCTTTCAGCTCAAGACAGGAACAGTATGTTAAAAGCCGCAATCTTTGATATGGATGGCCTTCTGGTCGACTCAGAACCTTTCTGGCAACGTGCTCAGGTTGAGGTATTCTCTTCACTGGGTGTCACGATTTCACAGCAGGAAACGCTGGAAACCATGGGGTTGCGAATCGATCACATTGTTGATCTCTGGTTCGAACGCCAGCCATGGCAAGGCCCGACTTGCCAGGACGTCAACACCCTGATTACCAAACGTGTGGAAGAACTGGTTCAAGAGCACAAACCTATGCTGCCTGGTGTGCGCGAAGCCATACAGACGTGCCAGGATATGGGCATAACCATTGCTCTGGCCTCGTCTTCTCCTATGAGCCTGATTCATGCCACCTTAGATGCCCTGTCACTGACAGATCATTTCAGTGCCTTGTTCTCTGCCGAGCACCTTCGTTTTGGTAAGCCTCACCCGGAAGTGTACCTGAATGCCGCCGATGAACTGGGTGTTGAACCTCACCACTGTGTGGCCTTTGAAGATTCACTTAACGGCTTGCTGGCTGTCAAAGCTGCCCGCATGAAAAGTATCGTAGTGCCAGAGCAGCAACACCGTTCCGATCTGCGTTGGTCGATCGCAGACAGAAAACTTAACTCGCTGCTCGAAGTAAACAAAGAATTAATAGCCAGCCTTTAATCAGCTTGAAGAATGATTGGTCTGTTTGTCGCGAATCACAAATAGGCTGATCATTCTATTTCACAAAACATTCATCCATTCTGACATCAAAAGCGTCACTATAGACCCATTTTCTGTCAATCAGCTTCACATTACCCTTAGCTTGTCTACTTTGTTCTTATCAACTTTCTAAGCGACAAAGCCCCCTCAGTTAAAACTTCTCAGCAATTCAAAGTTTGCAGTTAATTCACGGCAAAAACTAATCCGTATCGCTAGGATTAACTTAACGGTTAGCAAACCTATACCCATCGTTTTTGGTGCGATTGTCCGGTAAGAAACAACGTCTGATTTCCAACCCGTCAATGGCTTCAAAGGCGAAAGAGTCAAGACTCTCCAGTATGGACACTGGCAGCGGTATGAATGTGCCAATTAGTATCAGGTACATAATGTAAGGAGCAGAAAATGAAGAACTATAGTGAACAGAGTGTGACTTGTCCGCATTGTGGCCACCATATCCGAATTACCCTGGACAGCAGTGCCGGCAGTCAGGAATTTTACGATGATTGCCCCGCGTGTTGCCATGCGATCCACTTGAACATGCAGGTGGATGAATTACACAAAACCATTCACCTGTTTGTAGACGCTGACGACGAGCAGATTTTTTAACGTTCGAATCCACACGCCCCTCTGATGAGAGGGCGTGTGGATTGATGCAAATGATTTCCTTTAGCCTCTCGCTACCATCACCCTTTCCACCGTATCCACCACAGCCTGCGTCTGAGG
The DNA here is from genome assembly GCF_022014395.1 of Photobacterium sp. WH77. NCBI lineage: Bacteria > Pseudomonadati > Pseudomonadota > Gammaproteobacteria > Vibrionales > Vibrionaceae > Photobacterium > Photobacterium sp. WH77. The sequence continues at coordinate 146,779 of NZ_JAKLTE010000009.1, forward strand.
ATCAATCTCTATATTGATCACATCGCCTTTTTGGCGCGCTGACAGGTTTGTCTTGTTACACCGCTGTTCAGACCCGCTTCTTTGGCTTTCTGATTATTGGTGAGATGAAAATGAAAAGGAATTTAGCTGTAGTTATTGCGACCGATGACAGCTCACTCTATCAATTACATTACAACTGGTTCAAAATACTGATTACTACGCTGCCACATTGGTACAACAGGAGAGCCAACAATGTTCACGGGTATAATTCAGTCTGTCGCGCTTATTTCATCCATAAGTGACCACAAGGGTATCAGAACGTTTAACATTGAGTTTGAATCTGGTTTCTGCGAAAACCTAGAAATTGGTGCTAGCGTTGCGGTTGATGGTGTTTGCTTAACAGTCACTGAGATCGTAACTTCGACACAAGTTAAGTTTGACGTGATGCTGAAGAGCCTTGAGATAACCACTCTTAGTGAATACAAACAAAACCAAAGAGTTAATGTAGAGCGTGCAGCGAAAGATGGCGCAGAAATCGGTGGACATCCGCTATCAGGACACATTGATTTCAAAACGTCAGTTCTTGACGTGCAACAAATCGATGATAACTATCGAGTACGTATTTCAACACCACAAAACTGGGCCAAATACATCTTCCCTAAAGGCTATATTGCTTTGAATGGAGCCAGTTTGACTGTTTCTGACGTGAATAAAAGCGAGGGCTGGTTCGATGTTTGGCTAATCCCTGAAACTCGCAGAATGACGACATTTGAAGGAAAGCAGAGCGGTTCAAATATCAATGTCGAAATTGAACGTGGTACTCAAGTGGTTGTTGATACTGTGCGCGATGCCATTGACGAAAAAATGGGGGCTTTAATGCCGCTCTTTGAGAAGTTTTTAACCTCAAACAACGCGGATATCGATTCTATCGGCCAAGCAGCACAAAAAGCACTCTCAAAGTCTGAAAACAACTGAAGTTTTGTCTTATGTTGTTGATTTACAATTATCCACTTCCCCTTTAGTGAGAGAATGCAAAACTTCAGTTTAAGCTGACTCAGCATAGGGGAAGTGGACATAGCCAGTCCTGCAGTCCCGCTGCATTGTGATAACCTCAAACAGTGCGGCAACACAAAAAAAAGCAGAGAAGTGCTGAATTGTGATACAGATTGAATAAATCATTGTCAGTATCAGTGAAGCCGATATAATCCACTGTGAAGATTATTCCAATAATAGATTACCTGCCCTCTGGAGCATTTCGTGCATCTTTATCGTCTAGAAACTAAGCGACTGTTAAAACTCGCTATTCCTGTTTTGATCGCCTCTGTCGCACAGACGGCAATGAGTTTTATTGATACTGTGATGGCTGGCGGTGTCAGTGCCACCGATATGGCCGCTGTCTCGGTCGCCTCCAGCGTCTGGATGCCTGCCATTCTGTTTGGCATTGGTGTGCTATTTGCGATGGTGCCCATTGTGGCCCAGCTCAACGGTTCTGGCCAGAAAGACAAAATTCCGTTTCAGGTTCAACAAAGCTTTGTATTGTCTTTACTCTTGTCAGTCCCAATCATACTGGTGCTCTATAATGCGGGCATCTTAATTGATTACATGGCCGTCGAACCTGTACTGGCAGAGAAAACCATTGGTTACTTACACGCCGTTCTTTATGCTGTTCCGGCCCTGCTGCTGTTTCAGGCATTGCGCAGCTTTTCTGAAGGCCTGTCGCTGACCGTTCCCGGTATGGTGATTGGTTTCATCGGGTTGTTAGCCAACATTCCGCTTAACTGGATCTTTGTTTACGGTAAATTCGGCGCTCCGGCGCTTGGCGGAATCGGCTGCGGTGTTGCCACTGCCATTGTGTACTGGCTGATGTACTTCTCGATGCTGGTTTATGTACTGATGAACCGAAAACTCAACCGCGTTGGGCTATTCCACACCTGGTATCGCCCAGAGTTGAAAGCTATTGTGCGTCAGTTCAAGCTTGGGTTTCCGATTGCAGCCGCATTATTTTTTGAAGTTTCAATCTTTGCGGCAATTGCACTGCTGATCGCGCCTCTGGGTTCGATTGTTGTCGCCGCCCACCAGATTGCCATCAACTTCTCTTCGCTGGTCTTCATGTTACCTATGAGTTTAGGTGCTGCAGTCAGCATCCGTGTCGGACACCAATTAGGTGAGCAAAACTTTGATGGTGCGAAAATTTCCAGCCACTGCGGTATCTGGGTTGGCGTGGCTATTTCGGTTGCGACGGCTGTTTTGACGATCATTTTCCGCGAACAGATTGGCTTGCTATATACCGACAACACAGAGGTGATTATGCTGGCGACTCAGCTCTTGTTCCTTGCGGCGGTTTATCAGTGCAGTGATGCCGTTCAAGTGGTTGCTGCCGGTGCACTACGTGGTTACAAAGACATGCGGGCCATTTTTATCCGCACCTTTATTGCCTATTGGGTTTTTGGTCTGCCGATCGGGTATGCACTTGGCATGACGCACCTGTTCGCCGCACCAATGGGACCACACGGCTTCTGGATTGGTACGATTGTTGGCTTAACCGCTGCAGCATTAATGCTGACAGTGCGCCTGCTTTGGTTGCAACGTCAAGACCATGATTTCCAGCTGGCAATGTCGGTACAATAACCGGACTCCCCCTTCCCTAAGGCAGCAAACGCTGCCTTTTCTTTATCTGAAAACTCAATCTGTTAGCTTATACTGTTATAAAAATCCCAGAATAACGATCATGCGCCGACGCTTTCTTTCATATCCGCTTAACAAAAACAAGCTGCTGATTCAGCTCGCATTGCTCAGCCTGCTCATTATACTGGCCGGTTGTGGCCGTCAGTCCTCAGATAACCAGTTTGCGGACTATGCTGATCGTCTGGCCTCTGTGCTGGATGTGAGTTCCCCGAAAGAGCCGGATACCCGGATACCGCCTCTTCCCGAGGTCGGCGATATGCTACAGCGCACCGAAGATGTCAGAATGGGACTGTTTGACGCCTATGAACTCAGAAAATGCGGCTTGTTTCATCTCATCGCAGAGCGCAACTCTGTACTGGGAAAAGTGCAGGACAGAACCCGCCAGTTACGCTACGAGTTGCTGTTATTAGACGGTATCGGCCACTGTATCGCGACATTGCCCGAGGACGATAATGTCAGAGCACAGCTGATAGAAGTTCAGACCACGAAACAAGATGACCTGCCTAAATACCTGTGGAACATGCTGCTCACTGGTGAAGAGTGGCAAAAACAATTTAAGCCGACACACTCCGCCTTTGCGCTGGGCACGATTCCAGATGCCACTGCCACCCTGCAGGCGATGAGCGGATTAGCGCACATTGCCAGCCAGATTTCGGCGCGGCACAGCGTCTCCGCTCAGTCCGCTGAGCGCCTGCTCAGCTATGAAGAAAACATCCACACCTCGCGTTATCTTGGTCAGCTTTTTTACTCAATGGCCCGTGCCACTGACTGGCTGAACACCACAACCGCACTACTGAGCCAAAACGACGCCACAGTCGTGTGCGAGCCCAACCGAAACCAGCAGAAAGCCAACTTTCTAGAGAACGTATTCTATAAATTTTTCGTTACGGATATTCAGCCATACCTTGCCAACCTTGATGCCCGCTACCAGGACATTCAGCCGGATCTGCACACCCTGTTTGCTATCCCTAACCGCCCTGCTGCGCTCGCCGATTATCACAGCTTCTATATAGACGGTGACATACACCGCCAATTTCGTGACGCTACTCTCAACCACGTCTCATACTGGCAGACCTTGTTCAAGCGTTGTGGGATAAACGTCGGACAGCCATAGGGTAGCTGGTCTTTGCCGTTCATTTTCATCGCCTTGCCGAAACACCTTTAACTGCCTTACAGATGAATGACCATGGGCTCAAAAAATCAACGCCCCTACTATGCTTTACATACAGGCCACAATCAGGGAACGAGATAGAATGAAAAAAATCAAAAACGAACAAAAACTGATTAAGAAAGCCATGGAAATAGGCATCGCCTTTGCCAAAAAACAGGGTTACGAAGACTTCGACAAAGGCATTTCAGATAAAGAAAAAGTGGAATGTATCTACCGGTTACTGGTTGATGTTAAGCAGATCACCCCGCTTTCTCCCGATCAGGAAGACGGCCCCAATATGAAACATAAACTGGCTATCTGGATCTCCCGCTTACTGCCGCCGGATCATGAGCTTTTGCAATAATTTTTACCCTGAAAACAACCACTCAGTGCCTGATTCAGCGTCAGGCAGTACAAGTAACAATCAAACAGTCACGAAAAATAAAAAAAGCCAACTCAAACACTTGCGCCAGTGGGTCTGAGTCGCTAATATTCACCCCGTTCTCAAGCAGGACGATTCAATGATACGACCGTAGCTCAGCTGGTTAGAGCACCACCTTGACATGGTGGGGGTCGGTGGTTCGAGTCCACTCGGTCGTACCAAATCCTGCATTAGAATAACTTAAAATATGCGTCTGTAGCTCAGCTGGTTAGAGTATCGCCTTGACATGGCGGGGGTCGGTGGTTCGAGTCCACTCAGACGCACCAAATTTTTTCAATATGCCAAAGCGTGTTGAAGCAAAACTGAATAAAGCGTCTGTAGCTCAGCTGGTTAGAGTATCGCCTTGACATGGCGGGGGTCGGTGGTTCGAGTCCACTCAGACGCACCATACAGAGAAGCCCGTTCGAAAGAACGGGCTTTTTGTTTGTCTGCTATCTTTTGTCCCCCACATGTTTTCGTTTCCCCAAAGATTATATTCACCAGTAGCTCATAACAGTTAATTGAAACAATTTCCTGATACTGGCCGTTCTGCCCTTGTTCGTTGCTGACGTCATTGGGATGAATTTCGGCGCTCATATAATTATCCACTTCTGGTTCAGCTGATAGTCCAATTTGAGCAGCTCCCGCCAGCTCTTAAGGAACAACTCTGGGCCGAGGTGATACGTGATGTTTTTTCCAATGCGGCAGAAGCAGCAAGCTGTCGAAGGCTTTCTTCAGTTCGGAGGCACTCAGGGAAAGTTCTAATTGGGTGCAGTTATCCAGGTATTCGCCTCCGCCTGTGGAGACGCGCGTTTTCCTATGCCGAGCCCCCTCCACCCCTTGGTCGGTGATGGTGTGGTGATGAAGAACAGGTGAGATATTGAGAAATAAGCTGCGCATTACCTGATTCTTTCTGAAAACTAAAGCCAGTCATCATCAGGGCTTGGACACCGCAGTAAGATTGTGAGTTGCGCACTCTACCCTTATGCGCAATTGGGTCTGATAAAAAGTTCTAAGACTTTAGGGGATGAGATATAGCTCCGAGTTTAAATTGAAACATTCCTAGAATGACAAAAAAGTGATACACGCACATGCATTCTTTTTGCACTAAAACTAATCTAAAGCTACCAATACGTTAATGAAACCAATTGATCATGACAGCTGAAATTGCAATCTATAACAAATCTGCAGTTGCTCTTGCCGCTGACTCTGCTGTGACAATAGCAGGAGACGGTGTACATAAAATTTACAATGGAGCAGAGAAACTTTTTGCTCTGTCAAAACAACATCCTGTTGGGATTATGGTGTATGACTCAGGCTCATTATGTGATGTGCCATGGGAAATCATAATCAAACAATATCGCAAACACCTAGGCGGTAATAGTTTCCATTACGTCCAGGATTATGCTGATGATTTTTGGCAGTTCCTTGAAAATCATCAGTTAATTATTCCAGATAAGTTCAAAAAACAGAGTTTACGCCGCCTTTATAACACCATTTTTCATAACGAAATCATTGATGGCGCAGAAAAGCTCGTCAAACAAAAAATAGACGAAAAGAAAGCCCCTCTAACCCATTCAGAGACTTATGAGTTACTCGAAGAACAATGCAAAAGGTTAACTAGAGCAGCTGTTGAAGAGCCATTTCTAAATAATTTTGACGAAAATGACGTCAAAAATGCAAGAACATATGCATCTACTGTGGCAACTGAGCTTTGCCATACTCTTTTGCCACACTCAATAGAAGCGGTTCCAAACAGTCTTATCGATGCAATCGAAGTCTTATTTAGTGAAATTGTTTGCAGAAAAATAGACATAGGAAACTTGACAGGAGTTGTGTTCGCCGGCTTCGGAGAGAATGAGTATTTTCCTGCGGTGCATGCTTTTGACGTGCATGGTTTTTTAGACAAAAAGCTAAGATTGTTTAAAAATGACAATAAATCATGTACTAGCGGTGACGTTGGGCTTACAGCATACGCACAGGATGAAGAAGTAACTGTATTTATGTCAGGAATCAGCGACAAACTCCATAATAAAATCAAGTATGAGAATTCAAATGTATTCCGAAAGATTTTATCTGAGGTTGGAGCTATTCTTGATGGTAATATAAAAGATGAAATACTCAAAAAACAACTTAAAGATCAAGTGGTTAACAAGGCAGCTGACCTTTGGGGTAACGCTAATGATAAAATTAGCGCTCTTATAAAAGAAAATTATATAGATAAAGTACTTGGTATGATAGAGTTCCTGCCCAAGCAGGATTTAGCTGAAATGGCTGAGTCACTAGTCAATCTAACTGCTTTCAAGCGTAAAGTATCAGATGACAGTGAAACAGTTGGTGGTCCGATAGATGTTGCTATCATATCTAAAGGGGATGGTTTCATTTGGGTCAAGCGAAAGCATTATTTTGAGAAAGCTTTGAACCAACATTACTTCAATAACATGGCTAATGGAGCGTAATCTCATGACTAAGAAGCTGCAATTTGAAAGTGTAGAGTTGCAAGAGTGGCGCAAAGTGTTTAACCCTAAGAAGTTGAACCAAGAGTCGAAAGATTCAAAGATAAAAACACAGAGAAAGCCTCAGCAGGAAAGAGAAGCAGCCTTCTCCATTTGATTTCAAAAAGCCGCTTAAACGCGGCTTTTTAATTTAACTTAATTACACCAAACACATATCGAAACGGATAAGATTTAACCGTTTATTTCCTACTCTGACTTCAAAGGCTCCATAAGGGTTAAATCGAATGAGATCTCCACATTCAACCCCTTTAGCCAACGGCCCAATTGCCTTCACTCTCCCTTGATTAGAAGGTGGACTTGGTATGACAAACCCCTTGTCTTCAAATCGAAAAGGCTCTGGTTCAACCAACCCCCAATCATGCAACGGTCGTAACTTCATACTTTTCTCCCCTTCTGCATCTCACGCAGCAACTTTGACACTGGCGTATTGATTTTGCCCAGTGCTTTGCCCTTATCGAGTACTGTTGTCATCTTGCGCATGGCAATGTGTGTGTAAATAGCTGAAGTCTTTGGATCTGAATGTCCCATCAGAGATTGTATTTGTAGTGTCGATGCATCTGATTCTGCCAGTTCAGTACCGAACAGATGACGCAAGGCATGCGTGTGTGCCTAGCCTTCAGGAACACCAGCACCTATGACTTAGCGTTTAATCATTCTGTCGACGGTCCGGGATGATAACCGCCGGAGTTCGCCACGGTGTTCCCATTCTGGAATATAACGATTTCGCATGTTCACGAACAGCACCTGATCTTACAGAGAAGCCCGTTCGAAAGAACGGGCTTTTTGTTTGCCTGCAGATTAGTTTTACGCGTTGTTCCAGTTCACTGTAAAAGTGAAATCCCACAGATCATTTGAAGGTAATATGCCGGGATAGGCTGCATAAAACGTATTGTTTAATGCTGCTAAGGCAGGGCCGCACTGAGATCCCGCTCCATTGGCTTCTGTAAAATCAATCTGATTGGTACTCCAGGATGTGCCATTAAAAGCACAACCATATAGCTGTGCGGTGTGGGCACCGTGGTAGAGCGCGAATAAAGTATCACTGGTTGCCGCCAGCGACACACCGTCATAGCCTTCTGCCCCGTTTGCATCTTCCAGGTTGGTTTGCGGCCCCCACTCTAGCCCGTCAGAAGAAGAGCACACGTAAATGGCCGAACCATTAATTGCCGTTCCGCCCGCCCCTTCCCAGCCTAAAAACAGTTTCCCGTTGAAAGGCGCTAACGATGGGCCGGCTGTTGTTGTGGTTGCCGCGCCATTCTGGTCGCTGACATTCACCTGTGAATCCCAGTCGGTACCGTTTGCCGATGAACAAACATAAAGGCTATTCGATAAATCCTCTCCCCGGTATGCCAAATAAAGCCGACCGTTAAATGCGGCAAGTGCTGGCTGGGAATCGGTTTCAGCATCATTCTGTGAGGTGATTTTTGTTTGATCACCAAAATTGACGCCATCTGCACTTGAGCAGATATAAATGCTATCGGAACCTGAGCCCTGATAGGCCAGATACAGTCTGCCATTGAATGCCGCCAGCGCAGGGCTATTCTGGGTTTTCGCGCCATTATCATCGGTAATATCCGTTTGCTGAGACCAGCTAACCCCGTCGGCAGTGGAGCATATATACAGGCTTTTAGAGCTCCCCCAGCCACGATAAGCCATGTATACCCTGCCGTTGAATGCCGCCAGAGCGACTTGACTGCTGGACTCAGCATCATTCTTAAGCGTGATTTCTGTTTGATTCGATGTGTTTACACTAATGGTAGCCATGCGTATTTTTCTCCTGAACTGAGATAATTGTGGCAGAGCGATGCCACTGCCTGCCCTTGTTCCATAACGCTTATTCCGTAGCCCTTGATCCATACATTGTCAAACAGCTTTAACCACTAAGCAGACACCCTGAGCCTGGAAAAACTCTTTCCAGCTTAGACCAGAAAAACACACCAGCAGGACAAGAAATGCAGACATGTGGTTAATGTCATCCTTCATTGATAAATTTCACATTGATTTCAATCTCAGTTGCCATTCCCAACTTGGTTTGCAGAATGCGAATGTCACCCGATTCGCAGTCTGCCCCAGACACTAACAGGCGCCTCCAGCCGCATTATTACTGGTATAACTCTTGCTTCATCCTATACAGGCAGGTGTTGTAAGGCGGTCGCTATGAATGCTGTTATTCAGGTTGTAAAGCACTTAACACCGGGAATGGTGGGCATTACTGCAGTGAACATTCAGCAATTCTCTGCCTTGCGGCAAAGACGCTTTATCGTCTGTCTGGAAGGGACGATGAGTGAATCACTTGAAAGGTGGCCTTACCTGAAAAATGTCATCGATAAACTGATCTTCCTTGATGCAGAATCTGAAACGGCTGCAAACGTTATCCGCACTCTGGTAAAACTGTTTCGTGCATACAACGCAGGTGTTGTGCATACCCATCAAAGCACTGCTTTATATCAAGCAGGTATTGCAGCCAGGCTGGCCGGCGTCAAAACCTTAATACACAGCGAGCACGACAACTGGCTGGAAGAAGAACCTAAACACCCGCGCTTGCTGAAAATGGCTCTGAGTTGTATGCAACCTGTGGTGGTTACCAGCGGCGGCAGAATGAATGACAGGTTACAAACATCTCTTAGCGGCCGGGATATCACCACGATTCCGCACGGTGTTGATACTCAGCGATTCCAGCCTGGCAATCAGGGCCTAGCCCGGCTCAGGCTGGGCTTACCCACAGGGGCGAAAATCATAGGCACAGCAGGCAGACTGATCCCGGAAAAGCGGCATCATTTATTGATACATGCCCTGAGTCATTTACCGGAGAATGTGCATCTGACCCTGGCAGGGGAAGGTGGTCTGGCGCGATCGCTGCATATGCTGGCAATAAAGCTATCGCTGAGCCACCGTGTTCATTTCATGGGCCATGTCGAAAACATGTCGGAATTTTATCAGGCGCTGGATCTGTTCTGTATTACCTCTGAAGAGGAGGACTATTCTGTTTCTCCCCTTGAAGCACAATCCTGTGGAATACCTGCGGCACTGACCGATATGGGAGCCTGCAGCGATGTCCTTTGTCCGTTAAATGGTATCCCGCTCAATACTGACGATGAACGGACGCTTATTTACCAAATCCATACTGCGCTGCTTAAGAAACCAGGCATCAGCCCTCGCCGCTATATTTTGCAACACCACGATGTTCGCACCATGGCCGAGGCTTACGATGCGCTGTGTTATCAGGAAAACCCACCTTATATTGATAACCATCAGCATGCTACCAACCCTGCCCGTCAACCAAAATATCGCTATACTTTGCCGAATAAACCCTGATAAAAGCAGAGGATAACAATGATTCTGATCACAGGAGCCAGCAGTGGACTGGGTGCAGCTCTGGCTGCCTCTTATGCTGCCGATGGCCACACGCTGACACTGACAGGCCGAAACGACGAGCGCTTACATAACATCGCCCGTCAATGTCAGCCTGCCAATATCTGCACCCTTACTGCCGATCTTTCAGATGCCAGCTCGGTGTCATCTCTGTTCGATAAACTGCCATCAGCACCTGAGACCATTATTTTCTGTGCGGGCAGTGGCTATTTCGGCTCGCTGGAGAAACAAGAGCCCGACGCCATAGCGCAGTTGATCAGCAATAACCTGCTGTCTGCAACCTATTTCCTGCGGGAAGCGATTAAACGCTACCGTAATACTCCCCTGACCTGCGCTATTGTTATGTCGACAGCGGCTGAGGTGGCGAAAGCCGGCGAGTCAACCTATTGCGCTGCCAAATGGGGAGTAAAGGGATTGGTGGAATCAGCCCGGCTGGAACTGGCAGGCAAACCAATGAAACTGGTTGGGGTGTACCCTGGCGGCATGGCAACCGAATTCTGGGCCAGCAGTGGTAAAGAGATGGATATCAGCAGTTTCATGACACCTGAAGAAACCGCCGCCATGTTAAAAAAAGCGCTGCAACATGCTGAACACGGTTATGTTTCTGATATTACTATCAATCGTTATTGATCCAACCAGCACTCTTTATCCGCACTCTCTTTCGCAGGCTGACCAGACTGGCGGCTTGCGATAGATTCCGGCCGCTTTTTCCGGCATGTAAGTAAACGGTTATACCCGCGTTGTTTAAAAGGCTGAAATATTGAATAAGGTCTCAACCGCCCGCTGCACTGAAGCGACCAGTTCCGAGTTGACATAATCCACCAGCAACAGCCAAACACAGCCGGCGGGAATCGCCTTTGAATCAACGCTGTTTGACAGCTCGACTATAATAAGCTCGTAATCGGCACTATGGATCGGCATTGGTTTTCCGGACGTCATGTTCTAAGAATTAACAATACGACTCATATACCACCCAATTCACGGACGAATCACACACCCTTTTTGTGCGGAGGCCGCGATGTCGTCCACCAAATTCAATGACATCATAGATAAACCTACCTTTTTCGGTTCCCTCTTCCTGCTATTTGCTGTGACCTTGCCTTTAGTCTTCTTTCCCGAAGCGGGAGCAGCCTGGGTGCTGAGCGCCAAAGATTTTGTGACCGATCAGCTTGGCGTGCTCTACCTGATTCTCGGCCTTGGTGCGTTTCTTTTTATGGTGTACATCACCTTCAGTGATATCGGCCAGATCAAACTGGGCACCCCTGAGGAAAACCCGGAATTTTCCACTTTTTCCTGGGCTGCGATGCTGTTTTGCTCTGGTATTGGCGCGTCGATTCTTTACTGGTCAATGATTGAATGGGCTTACTATTATCAGACCCCGCCTTTCGACATTCCCGGCGGTACGCACGAAGCCGCCAAATGGGCAGTCACCTACGGCATTTTCCACTGGGGGCCGCTGGCCTGGTCTATTTATCTGATTCCTGCGCTGCCGATTGCCTATTTCTACTATGTTCGTAACCACAGCGTCCTGAAAATCAGTGAAGCCTTAATGCCGGTACTGGGTGAAGAGCGGGCACGCGGATGGCTGGGTAAGCTCATCGATGTGTTCTTCATCTTCGGTATGCTGGGAGGCGGGGCAACCACTCTCGGCCTTGCCGCTCCTTTGATTAACCAGGGCGCCCATGAACTTCTCGGTGTGCCCAATAACCTCTATACCCGCATTGGCGTGTTAATTGTCTGTACTGCCATTTTCGGTTACAGCGCTTATGCCGGTCTGAAAAAAGGCATACAGTTACTGTCTAATATCAACATGTGGCTGGCCGTCGGCATCTTACTGTTCATTTTTATTACCGGGCCGACCCTCTTCATGCTGAACACCGGGCTGGATTCACTGGGCCGAATGATCAACAACCTGTTCGAAATGGCAACCTGGACAGAGCCATTTGCCCAGTTCCGACAATTTCCCGACACCCATTTCCCTCAGGACTGGACCATATTCTATTGGGCATGGTGGCTGGTTTTCGCGCCCAGCGTGGGACTGTTTATCGCCCGTATTTCCAAGGGACGAACCATAAAAGCCATGGTTGTCGGCTCGATTTTTTTCGGCACCCTGGGCTGTTTCCTGTTTTTCATGATCATGGGTAATTATGGCATTTATCTGCAACTTTCCGGGCAGTTAGATGTTATTTCCATACTGAACAATCAGGGGGCCACTGCCGCTATTTTTGCCATGCTGCACACTCTGGCCCTCAGTAAACTGGTGATTCTCGCCTTTACAATCCTGGCGGTGATCTTCACCGCCACCACCTTTGATTCTATTTCCTATATTCTGGCCGCTGTCGTGCAGAAAGAGATAGATGAAGAGCCGGCACGTTGGAATCGTCTGTTCTGGGCATTTGCACTGTCTGTCATGCCCATTACCCTGATGTTCATCGGGGGATTGGATACCCTGCAAACAGCCAGTGTGATCGGGGGCGTCCCTTTGCTTCTCGTCGCATTGCTGCTGTGTATTTCCATTATTCGTGCGGCGCACTTTGATCTTCGCTATCAACCTGATTATGAGGACAAAGAGATTTATATCGAAGAATTGCCAGATGACGACCCATGGACTGAAGAGGGTTCCTGGGATCAGGAAGGGCCGGAAGAGCACGGTGTATCACATGATGATAAGCCTCATATCGAGGGGGATCCGGACAGCCACCCGTCAAGGCTGTAAACCTTGTCTCTGGGCCGGAAAGGCCACAGACCCTTGCTGACTTTTCTCCCATGACAGGAGAGCGGATATGAGATTGCTTATTGGCCTGATAGGCGTAGCTGTTGCGTTTTTAGGCTTGGTTATTGCCGCTGAGCCCAGACTTATTCTGGACTTTATCGACAGGCACAAAAAACAGCTCTGGCTGCATTTTGTGGCGGTTGCCGTGCGATTACTGATTGGCTACCTGTTAATTGAATATGCAGATAATACCGATATTCCCTTTGTGGTTGCCGCCATCGGCTGGATATCCATTATTGCGGCGATTTTTCTGTTAATTCTTGGCAGGGGAAACTTTAAAAAGCTCATCAGCTGGGCCGTTGATCTGAACGACATCCAGGGACGGTTCGCAGGTATATTTGCAGCGCTGTTCGGCGCTTTTATGGTGTACATCATTTTGTAAGCGTTAGTCCTATCTTGTGGCTTCATGCTATATCAGACTATTGTTGCAGCTTGCACTGTAGCTCTGGCGCACCGTATCCCCAGGTGACTATTGCTTCGCCCTGATGCTCCCACAGGCTTTCATTGCGGCCGGCATATTTGGTGCCACTGGCGCTTTCCTGCTGATACATCAGCGAGACACTGTCACCGCGTTCGGCAATCAGCGTTGGCGGGTCAGTAGGAAAGTAAGTCACAATCACTTCACTTCCCGGCTGATCCGTACACAGGTAAGTGACGGTTGCTGTTGCCTGAATCAAGCCATACCTGGCCTGCAACTCAGCAATACGCCGCTGATATTCAGACTCAACACATGACTTTTTATCATCGGCTTTCCAGCACTCGTTGCGACCTTTCACCCAGCCTCTTTGCTCTGCTTTCAAGGTGGGGGGATGCTCATTTGTGGCTTTGGCAACCGCCCGTTTGTAGACTTCAGACAGCTGGTTATCTAACGCAGCTAATTCTTCGTCCTGACAAATCATCGCCTCAATGCTGCCATCTGCCACTCCGGTGCAATCAAACGATGGTTCCGCTGCTTTTACCTGGTGATACACCAGCACAGCAGCAGCACCAAGGCTGAAAACTACCCAGCCAACTCTGAATTTTCTGATTTTCATCCGGACTCCTGAACGGATCAGCCTTCTCCCCATCAACTATAGGCAATCAGAGGCTGTCCGTCAGGTATAACGGGAAGAAGCAAGAAAGCCGGGGCATACACAGATCCCGGCTTTGTCTCTACCTTACAGGTAAGGTTGTCCTGCCGGCTTACCCTCTCCGGCAAGACAGGTTCAGTGCTTCTGTGTACGGGTTTGATGCTACTGGTTTTGGTGTTATAGCTTAGAATGTATTGACCTGACAGATTCTGCAACTCTGCACATCAGGTTACTGCGGTGAGCTTTTTGAATGCCGCCTGATCCCAGTGATCGTTCGCCATAATATCGACCAGCGCATCCACACAATCCCAGAGATCGACGTAACGAACGTACAGCGGTGTGAAGCCGAAGCGAAGAATATCCGGTGCACGGAAATCGCCTATGATGTTACGTGCAATCAAAGCCTGCATGATGGCAAAGCCCTGCTCATGGGTCAGAGAAACCTGACTGCCCCGCACCGCCGGATCTTTTGACGATGCCAGCCCGAAGCCGTACTGACTGCAGCGCTGTTCAATCAGCTCAATAAACAACTGCCCCATGCGAAGGGATTTTTCTCGGATCTGGTGCATGTCAGCCGAGGCCATGATATCCACCCCCACTTCCAGCAGGCTGGCACCGACGACTGACGTTGTGCCACACAAAGTGCGCGCAATACCCGGTGCCGCTTCATAGTCATCCCGCATCGCAAAAGGATTCGCATGACCAAACCAGCCGCTCAGTGGTTGCTGCAACTGTGCCTGATGGCGCTTGGCAACAAACAGAAAACCCGGTGCGCCCGGACCACCATTGAGATATTTGTACCCGCAACCAATGGCAAAGTCGGCGCCCACCTGATTTAACTGCACAGGCACTGCACCTGTGCTGTGGCTGAGATCCCAGATCACCAAGGCGCCTTTTTCGTGAGCACGGGCTGTAATGGCCGCCATATCAAACATGGCACCACTCTTGTAATGCACATGGGTCAGCACCACGACAGCCGTGTATTCATCGATGGCATCCAGAATGTTATCGCGATGCTCAGTCACCAGACGCACTTTGCCGTCCAGAAACTGTTCCAGTCCTTGCAAGATATAAAGATCCGTCGGGAAGTTACCCGGTTCAGACAATATATTTTGACGTCCTGCGTTCAGTTTTACCGCTGCCGCTGCCATCTTGAACAGGTTGACAGAGGTTGAATCTGCCACAATCACTTCGCCGTCGTCAGCCCCGATCAGACCGGCTATTTTATCTCCCACCCGGTGCGGTATGCGGATCCAATCGTGGGTGTTCCAGCTGCGGATCAACCCCTGGCCCCACTGCTCTTCCACCACTTGCCGTGCTTTTTCTTTTGCCGCCTTCGGCAACACGCCCAGGGAATTGCCGTTGAGATAGATATGCCCGGCGGGTAAATCAAACTGATCTCGATACGCTGCCAGGGGATCATCGCGATCCAGTGTTTCAAAATAGGCTCTGTTCAGTGTTTGCATGTTCAATTACTCCTGACTTATCCAATGGCTAGGCAACACTGCGCAACAGTGCCCGAACGGGGGAAGCATCCAGTGAGTCGAGTTTTAACGGCGGGGCGATCAGCTCATACGCTCCGGCAGGCACGTCATCCAATACCAGGCCTTCTAAAATCGCCATGCGATGACGCTTAATAGCTTGATGCGCACTCATGGTTTTCGAGCTCTGGGGATCCAGTGACGGGCTGTCGATGCCAATCAGACAGGCGCCACGCTCTGCAAGTAAGTCGATGGTCTCTGAGGCTACCGCCGTAAAATCAGACTGCCACTCATGGTGCGGAAACTGCAGATAGGTTTTGAAAATCACCCGCTCAACCTGATCCGGCAGCTGATCAATAATGTCCTGCGGTTTTACCCAGCCAACTGCCTGGGTAGCATCAATCACCACACACGGACCAATGTAATATTCCAGGCTGACCGCTTCCATGCTTTTACCCTGTGCATCGTAATGCACAGGCGCATCGGCATGAGTACCTGAGTGGCACGACAGGGAAAACTGACCAACGTTGACCGGGCATTGCTCGCTCATTTCCCAGTGGAAATACGAAGAGAATGCCGTGTCTCCCGGCCAGACCGGTAACCCCTGTCGCAGCGTTTGCGAAATATCCCAGATTTTAGTCATGCTTCGGCCCTTCAATAGAGGTACGCACCGACCACAATTCCGGGAAAAATTGCAGCTCCAGTGCTTTGTTGAGGTATTTCACCCCCGAAGTGCCACCCGTGCCGCGACGATAGCCAATGATGCGCTCAACCGTTTTCATGTGGCTGAAACGCCATTTCTGGAAATTGAATTCCATGTCGACCAGCTTTTCGGCCAGCTCATAGAGATCCCAGTATTCGTTGCTGTTGTTGTAGATTTCCGCCCAGATGCGTTCAATGTCTTCGCTGGCCTGATACGGCTGGGAGAAGTCCCGGTTGAGGTGAGACTCAGGCACATCAAATCCGCGGGCTTTCAGCAACTGCAGCGTGATGTCATAAATGCTTGGCGCATGGAGAACGGACTTCAGGTGATCGTAATATTTCGGGTGTGCGCGGTGCGCCTGAATCATGGCCTCATTTTTATTACCCAGCAGAAATTCCAGTTCGCGGTACTGATAAGACTGAAAACCAGAACTCTGGCCCAGTTCATCGCGGAAGCTGGCATAATCGGCTGGCGTCATGGTTGCCAGCACTTCCCAGGCGTTCAGCATCTGAGACTGAATGCGTGCCATGCGGCTCATCATTTTAAATGCCGGGCGCAGTTTGTCCTTGCGAATATTCTCCACCGCTCCATAGGCTTCATGCAGACAAAGCTTCATCCATAGTTCAGACACCTGATGAATGACCACAAATAGCATTTCGTCGTGCTGCTGGGTAACCGGGTGCTGGCAGGAGAGTAATGGTCCCAGGGCGAGATACTGCCCGTAGCTCATGTCCTGATCCCAATGCACTTTTTCATTGTCCAGGTCCACTTTCAGCGTGGGTGCAGTCTGATTTTTATCCATTTTATTCATCCACTATTTCCTTGCCTGTCAGAGGCTATTGACCATTCATTTATTAGTTTACGAGACGGCTTTTTAACTGTAAATTTCATAAAATATTCAAAAACCATTAACTTTATTCATACATTATGGCCACAAAAATCAGTACAAGACACTTGCAAATGATAATGGCTGTGGCAAAGGCAGGTAGTGTGTCTGAAGCAGCCAGTCAGATTGGGCTGACGCAATCTGCGCTCAGTCATCGCATTCGCGAAGCAGAACGATTGTTAAATACCGAGCTGTTTTACCGCCAGCATAAAAAGCTCATACCGACCAGCGCAGGGAAACGGCTGCTGTTATCTGCCACTGTGGTACTCAGTGAGCTGGAAAGGGCTGAAAACGACATCGACAAACTGTCGGTGGGGATAGAGCACGTCATTCGGGTAGGTAATGAAGCCTACGGCGGTTACCATTGGCTGCCGCCCTTTATTAAGCTGTTTAATGAGGACTTCCCCAGCTATTCGGTCGAAATCATTCCCGATGTCTCTCTCGACCCGTTTACGGCGTTACGCAACGGTACGATAGACATTTCTATTGTCTCTGGCACGGTGACTCAGACTGGCTTCCGGGTGCTGAAACTGTTTCGGGATGAAATGATCGCTGTGATGCATAAAGACCACCCGAATGCCGGTAAAGCCTGGCTGACACCGCAGGAAATCGCCGCTGACACTTACATTACTTACCACACCACACCCGGTCCCGGACGTGAATACGAACAACTGTTCAGTCCGAATCACCTGTTGCCGCCGAAAGTCATCCGGGCTGGTGTGACCGAAGCGGTCGTGGAATTTGTCAGAGCAGGTATGGGGATTACGATTATGCCAGGCTGGGTGATAAAGCCGTACCTGAAAAGCGGCGAGCTGCGGACAGCCCGAGTGACAGAGCAAGGACTCTACCTGAACTGGCAAGCCCTGATTCGGAAGGATGAACGCTCAGATTCGCCCATAGTGACTTTTGCTAAAGCACTGAAGCGGACGGATCTGCCGGCGCTGTAACTGTGCTGGTCATTGTCAGTGACATGGGCTGGTATCGCAGGCCAGCAAGCTCTGCCGCCGCCCCCGTTTTCTGAAATCCCTGCGCCTGATAAAAAGAGACTGAATTCAGTGAAGCACGCACGGTGAGCTCAGCATGACGAACCTGTTGAAGTAAAACCTGCAGCAACTGAGTCGCAATGCCTTTTCCCTGCCAATCCGGCAGCACAAATAACATCGCCAGATGTGCCCCTTGTTTGAGTTCTGCCATACCAATAATTTTGCCCTGCTGCTCATACACCAGTATCAGGTTGTCTTCCTGCAGGCGAAGCAAGAGCGCTTCTTTTGAGGCCACTTTAAAGAAAGTATGGATACCGGCCGGCGCGAGTTGCTTTGCCGCACTTGCCAGAAACGCACTTTTCACTAATGCCTCGACCTCTTCAGCATCGTCTGCCGTCATCACTCTGATTGCCATGCGCTTCCCCTTGCTGCCAAAATCCAATCAATGTGTTTACTGTCGCTCTTTCTGCACCGTTCTATCAGCGCCGTTCTTTCAACAAAGGTAAAATCACACGTCTGTACTCCGCCAGCGCAATGTTATCCGCCTCGACGGTAGCAGCGTTCGGTTCATGGAGAGATGTCCAGATCACCGCTTCCGCTTCCTGTGCCGACAGCTCACCCGTCCAGTCTGTCACTACATAATAATGCAGCCGTTGTAACTCTGTGGTGGGATGATACAAGGTACACAGCGGAAAATAGGCAATCGGCGTCACCGTCAGCTCTTCGGCAACCTCACGGATCAGCGCCTGCTCAAGGCTTTCTCCTGCTTCGACATGCCCACCGGGAATGGCCATCAGGCCAGGATCAACCACTTTGCTCAGCTTGCGCTGTTCAAGCAATACCTCTTCACCGCGTATCAGCAAAAATGACACGCAATCATGTACTTCTCTTTGCATTATTCTGCTCTTCCTCTTCTCGCCATGGGATGCTCCGGGTGCAATTGCAGCAAATCCCACAAGTTGCCGTACAAGTCTTCAAACACAGCGACTGTGCCGTAGTCCTGCTCCTGAGGCGGACGCACAAACCGGATGCCGTCGGACACCATACGCTCATAATCTCGCCAGAAATCATCTGTGCTCAGAAACAGAAATACCCTGCCTCCGGCCTGATTGCCAATGAAATTACGCTGCTCAGGGGTGGACGCTCGTGCCAGCAACACAGTGACGCCGTTGGAACCCGGTGGCGAAACCACCACCCAGCGCTTATCCTGTTCGGGTTGATAGCTGTCTTCGATTAAGTCAAATTTAAGCTTATTGACGTAAAAGTCGATCGCTTCATCGTAGTCACCGACAACCAGGGCAATATGCACTATAGCCTGTTTCATATGGAGGTATCCTGCTTATACTGCTGAATAATAAAGCCTTCGCTGCTTTGCGGCGGCTCAAAAAAACGGGTAATCGCATCAAACGCTTCATCCGTGGTAAACGGGCTGCCTGCAGGCAAATCCTGACTGCGAATTTTCAGCTGCGCTTTGCATACCTCGTCTGGTTTGTCGACATAATGCAGGCAGTGCTCAACACCTGTCGCGGCAATCAGGCCGGTAAACCACTGACGCTGCGACACCGTATTGGCCGGGAAATCCAGCACAACCGACATCCCTTTGGCGAGCAAATCCTGAACATGCGGCTGTATGGTTTTCTTTAACCGCTCTGAATACTGGATGTAATCAGCCAGACTGCGAACCTCTTGCGGGTATAAGGTGCTGAGCCACTCATCTTCTACCAGCAACACGGCCTGATGGGTTTTGGCAATCTGTGCCGCTAATGTGGATTTTCCCGCCGCCATTTTACCGCACATAAAATGCAGTGTAGGAATCGCAGTCATTCGCATCTCCTTGTGGTTAGCCTGCTCTTCAGGCATTCAGACCGCTCCGCTCGGTTCATACCGATATACCTTACCGCCAACCCATAGTTGCCCTTCGGTTGCCTCCAGGTGGATCAGATTAGGGTATTCCGGATAGCCCATGTGAACGAAAGCCGGTTGTTCCAAAGGCAAAGGCAGCGCCGCACAGCACACCGCGCAAGCCGGATCCTCCGGAATGTTATACAAGGGGTTAGATGCTCTGGCATGCCAGCCGTCGCCCGTGGACACATACAACACATAGCCACTGAAATTTTTCCCCTGATTCCATGCAGCCAGTGCATCCAGATCAAAACGGACGGCGTTCAGGGCGGAGATGTCTTTCAGTTCGATACACCATTTGGGTTTACCGGCACTGAAAATTCCTGCACTCAGGATTTGACTGGCATCCAGGCCAAACCAGCCAGGTTCAGGCTGACCGGTAAAATCGGGAGTGACTGCCGTCGACAAGGCCATACTAACGCTGACCACATCTCCGGATTTTCGTACGTCGCTGATACCCGCCCCGGTTTCGACACGAAACGCAGCCTGGGCAATATGGCTTGCCGCACCCAGTAGTGCGTGACCGCAAATCGGCGCTTCTTTTGAGTCCGGGTAAAAGAAACGAAACCGGACATCAGCTTGCTCGCTGGGCGAAATCACAACAGTGACAGGAATACCAGAATCCATCGGATTTTCCGGTACTTCAGATATCGCCATCAGATTACCGCCCACATCCTTGCGCTTACCAAATACGTTATAAATATGCATCTTTCAGTCCAGATAGGGTTCAACAACAGACAAACAACGATTTACCGTGTCTTCTTTCTCTCCGACCGGAGCCACATAGTGGATTGCGTTTTTAGCAGCCTCCACACTCGCTAATTTCGCGATGAGCCAGGTTGCAAGATACTGAGATGCCAGACAGCCTCCGGCTGTTGCGACCGACTGGGATGCATGAAAAGGCTGCTCAAGCACCACTAATCCGGCGTCCATCGCCCAGGGCTGAGTCGTCAGGTCGGTACAGACAGATGCGTTATCCAAAATGCCCAGTGCCGGCAACAGCAGCACACCAGAACACTGAGTAGCAATCAGCTGTTTTTGCGGGCTCAGCGTTAAAGTGCTCATTAGTGATTGGTCGGCAACGATCTGTCGGGTCAGCGACCCGCTGCCGATGATGACTGCATCGGCCTGATTGGCGTAGGCCAGAGGTTGGTGGGCGGAGATGGTCAGTCCGTTCATTGAGGTTACTGTCGGCGTGGGACTGGTGATCTGCACCTGCCAGTTCTCGCTTTTGACCCGATTCAGTATTGAGTAAGCAACCAGCGAATCCAGTTCATTGAATCCTTCGAAAGTCAGTATGGCTATTTTCATTGCAGCATCCTTTGCAAAGCGGAGTGATACGCTAGATTAACGAAAGACAGATTACCCTGATTTAACAGCCAGTTGCCAGCCCGAATTCACCCGGTTCATTGTCCTGGACGCGGCACATTTTCATCGCTGACATTCTGCTCCTGAATAATCTCTTCCGCCCACTCCTCATCTTCCGTCTCAGCTTGCAGGCCGTTCTCCTTTTGTGCGGCAGACGGTTCAAGATACAGCTCAGTAAATAAAGCGAAATGATCCGATCCAATAGACGGCAGACGCTGAATCTGGCGAAGTCTGAAATGGTGGCTGTGGAATATATGATCCAAAGGCCAGCGCAGAAACGGATAGTCGGCATGGAAGGTATTAAACATGCCCCGCCCCACGCGCGGGTCCAGTAAGCCGCTGATCTTTCGAAATAACCGTGTGGTCGACGACCAGGCAACATCGTTTAAATCACCGGTCACAATAATCGGCTGTGCGCTGTCAGATACACTGCGTGCCACCAGTATCAACTCGGCATCCCGTTCGGCCGAGGCCGGATTTTCAGTCGGGCTTGGCGGGGCTGGATGCAGAAAATGCATTCTGATTTTTTCGCCACAAGGAAGCACCAGCAACGCATGCATGGAAGGCACATCGTCTTCGATCAAAAACTCAACACTGGTATCCTCTAAAGGAAACCGGGCATAAACATGCATGCCGTAGAGATTATCCAGCGGGCACTTCATGGTATAAGGTAGCTGAGTTTCAAGTGTATCCAACTGAGACTGCCACCAGTCATCCGATTCCAGCGTCACCAGCACATCAGCCTGATACTGATGCACCAATGTGATTAACTTATCCGCCTGATGGTTCGGTGTCAGCACATTGGCTGTGATGATTCGCAGCCGCCTATGGCTGTTTTCACCGTTCGTCGTCTTCACCTCCTGACGCCAGAGCCGCGTATAAGGCAAAATCCACCACAACTGCCAGCCCAGACACACAAAGCACACCACAATAACCAGCCAGTGTACGTGAGCAAAAGCATTAGCAATCAGCAGAAACAAAGCAAACACCGCCAGTTGCAGACGAGGAAAATCCCAGCCACGTACCAGCCAGTGCGGATGCCGCCAAAAGGGAAGCAGCGTGGCAATAACAAGTAACAACGTGAGAAACGTTAGCGCATCAACCATAACATTTGCTCTGAAACCCAACATTCACCATTCGGCCCATGCAGGAAGGTAGTGCTTCCTGCCCTAAGTATTGAGTTTAGAAGGTGTTTTCACACTGGGGATATTTCAGCTAGATCTGCTTCACAATGACTCATCATTCATCCGCTTTTTTACTCACAATCTCTGGCTGGCTCATAGGTTGCGCATGGCGATCAAAAAAGGGATTCGGGCGTCCTTTTCCGGTCAGTTTCCAGCTCAGAATTTTCAGCAATACGCGAATCATCATTGGCCAGACGCGATTATTGCGCAGTATGTCTTCAGGCAATGGCGGGTTAGCATATTGCGGATAGGCATGAGCACGGACCGGGCCAAGGTGCTCTTCGGTTCTGTCTTGTGCTGATATCACTTTTTCGATTAAGCCAACAAAAGGAAAACCAGGCTTGAGGGTGTTTGCTATCGGCGTTTTGCAGCATCCGGCATACCAGCGAAATAAGCCTTCCGGTGTCAACCGTAAACAGCGAATCTGCTCACTGCCATTTGTCCATTGCACACTGGCCGGACTGAGCTGAAAAATCGCCGTGCCCTGATGTGCCGTGAGTATCCGTTCAGGCGAGAGCTGCTCGGCAAATGCCTGACAATCTTTGCAATAGCACACTACGCGGTTGCCGGACGACGGCGCGGGCACCTCTGCTGCCCCATGTAACTCACCGCATTCACACTTTAGCTGAATTGTCGCCATGCACTCTCTCCCTGCTCAATGAGATTTACTGTGTTGTCGCTGACGGGTTTGTCTGCTGGTTAATATAAAGCCAGCGTATTCAATCATACGCACATCTCTATCTTTTAACCTGATTAGTGTGCATTCCACCACATTTCCTCAACTCGACGATTTCAACGTTATCCCGGTCAGACACATTTTGGCTGAGCTCAGTTATAGTGTTACAACCTGTCAGTGAAAGAGACACGTCAATGCCGGATAAGCTAAACGATTTCAGTACCAAACTGTTAATCAATCAGGCGTTAATTGATCATCAAATAGCCTGCAGAGAATCGCTGTACGACTTTAATCACTCGCGCCCCAGTGAGCAGCAAAAACGGTAAGACATCCTGAACAAGATCCTCAAACAATGTCAGGGCACACATATCGAACCGCCCTTTCGCTGCGATATGGGCAGCAATCTCTCGATTGGTAAAAACGGGTTTATTAATTACGGTCTGATTGTGCTGGATATTGCACCCGTCACGATTGGCGACCATGTGCTGATAGGCCCAAACGTTCAGCTTTGTGCGGCCGGCCATCCGGTGCTGTTATCAGAACGGGTACAACCCTATGCCTGTGGCGATCCCATCACGATTGGCAATCATGTGTGGATTGGTGCTGGATCCATTGTGCTGGGAGGGGTTTCGATTGGCGATAACACAGTGATTGGCGCAGGCAGTATCGTAGTGAAAGACATCCCTTCAAATGTGATCGCTGCCGGTAACCCGTGCAAAGTTCTCAGAAGCATCGATCATGGTCAATTACCCACAGAAGAAGACATTCAGGCGTTGTATCATCAATTAGGGTTAAAAGCGTAATTGCCCACCCTTGAACATCATTGCTGACAACGGTTATCGTTTTCTCTATTACAAATCATCATAAAAATCATCGTCGTCGTCTTCAAAGGCAGATCCGATCGACCAGCTATCGACACGGCGAAAGCCTAAACCACTGAGGTCAGCGGCACTGAGAGCTGCAACGACAGATTCATGAAACAAAAAAACAGGTTTTTCTTCCAAGGTGAAAACAAGCCTTTTTTCTAAAGGTACTTGATCAAGGACTTTTTCATCTAAAGACAACTTCAGTAGGGTAAATCGGTCATCAACATAAGTCCCTAATATTTCACTCCGTTTTTTATGAATCGCTTGATGATGATTCCAGATATGCATGTAAT